>CCNC01000077.1 GCA_000824845.1 Mesorhizobium sp. ORS 3359
CGGCGACCACCGAGATCTACACTCTTTCCCTACACGACGCTCTTCCGATCTCGCACCGGCCGCCACGGGCTCCTTGGCCGCCGGCTGCGTGTCGCCATCCGTATCCGTCGCGGTGGCAGCCGCGGCGGCGGGTTCGGATGGCGTCGCCGAGGCCATCGGCGCCGGTTCGGCCGGCGCTGCAAGCGCCACCGGCGCGGGTGCCGGTTCAGCTGGCGTGGCGGCTGCGCTTTCGGGACTTGCGGGGACAGATGCGGCTGGGGCCGTCTCCTGGACCGGCTCCGCCTGTCTGACGGGACGGGCAGGTGCGCTTTCGGCCTGTGCCGCGGCGTCGATCTTCGGTGTGTCGGTTTTCTGCGTCTCGGCCTGTGGCACGGCGGTGGCGTTGAGCGACGCCGTGTCGACCGTCTGCGCGGAGAGGACCGGCGCGGGCTGGTTGTTGGCCGTCTCGACTGGATCGGACAGGAAGGCTTTGCCCAGCTGCAGGCCGGCCAGAGCCATCATGATGGCCGCCGCCGCCATCAGGATCGGCTTGCGCCGCGCCTTGAGCAGGTCGCCGATCCGCAGTGCCTTCACCGGGCCGGTCATGGTCGATTGCCGCTTCAGCGTGTCGGCTTCCGCCGCCGCCGCCTGGGCGGCACGCCGGGCCGCGGCGATGAAATCCGACTTCGCGGCATCGCTGTCGGTGCGCCGGACCGGCTGGCCGCCGCGCTCGTCGCGCACCCGTTTCATGATGGCATTGAGATCCGGCGCGCCGGAGCCGGGCTCCAACGGCCGGTTGGCGGCCTTGGGGTCGAGCGGTTCGTCGATGTCGACGCTCGGCACGTCGCCGACCGGCGCCGAGCCGGCAAGCGGCTGCGTGTCCGCACCCTTCTTGCCCTTGAAAGCGCGCGCCAGGCCGCTGAACATGGATTTCCTGCGGCCGGCCGTCTCGCTCCTGTCGCCGACCGCATCCGGTCCCAGCGCCGCCAAGGCGGCTGCTGCAGCAGCCTCGGCGGGTGTGCGCGGTACGCTCGGCTCATCGCGCATGATCGCCGTGGCGCGGCCTTCAAGGCTGGCCATGTCTCCCGTGAGCGGCAGCGGCTGGTCGATATCCATCGAAGGCGCGTCCTGCACCGCGATCTTGCCGCCTCGACCCCCGCGCTTGCTGGCCGGCTGCGGATCGATCAGCTCGCTGACCGCCTCGCTGGTCTCGGTCGCTTCCAGCGAGCCCAGTCGGTCGACGATCTTGAGCAGCGTGTCGTGGATTGCTTCGAAAGTCCGCGAGTTGCGTTCGTCGGAGCGGCGGGGGAGCGCTTCGAGCGTCTTCAGATCCTGGGCGAGGCCGGCAACGGCGGTCGCGTTGGTCTGCGCCGTGCTGGAGGTCGACTCGGCGAGCGATTTGACGGCGCTCTCGGCCGCCTCGCGCGCCACGCTCAGAATGGAATCGCGCGTGCCAGCCAGCGACTTCTCGATCTCGTTGAGGCGCGGGCTGATGTCCTCGAACTCGGGCAGCGGCGTGCCGGGCCTGGAAAGATGCGCCGACAGGCCGGCGACCTGCGCTTCCAGGCTGCGGATCAGCGCTGGATCGATGCCGGCGACCTGCTGCGCCGACGATTCCAGCCGGCTGGAAATATCCTCGAGCCGGCTTTCGAGCCCGCGGATCGCCATATCGCTGGCGGGATCGGGCGCGCGCGTCTCGATGCGCTTGGCGAGCGCGGTGAAGCGAGCGTCGATCGCTTCCATGATGCCGGCGCTGTCGTCCTGGCGCATGCGTTGGTCGAGCCTGTTCGCCACCTCGTCCAGCCGACGCTCGAGATCGTGGAACAATGCGTTGCTCTGTTCGATTGCGTCTCCCTGGCGGCGCTCAAGCAGCATCGACAGCGCGTCGAAGCGCTGCTCCAGGCCCTGGAAGATCTGGTCCGCGTCGGGCATGGCCGGCGCGCGGTCCAGCTTGTCGGTGATGGAAGCGATCTGCTTGCCCAGCCGCTCCATGGCCTGTTCGGGCAGGTCGACGCGACCGGCCAGCTGGTCCACGCGGCTGGTGAGAAGGTTGAGGTGGTCGAGGACCTCGGCGCCGGGCCGCGACTGCGCGACCTCTTCGATCTGCACTGCCAGCGAGGCCATGCGCTTCTCGATCCGGCCGAAGGTCTCGGGGTCGAAGGCATTGGCCTGCGCGGCCACCGTCGATGCGACGATGGCGCGGGAAATCTCGTCCAGCCGCTCGTCGATCATGGCGAGCGTTTCGCCGCCGCGCGCGGTCTGCTGGCCGGCGAAACGGTCGACCGCGCCGGCAAGCGTGCGCACCTTTTCCTCCAGCGAGCGCAGCGAAAGCGATTCCGGCAGGCTGTTGACGGCGCTGCTGATCTGCTCGAGCCGGTCGGTCAGCACTGAAAGGCTTGGGCCTTCGGCGCGCTTGCGCTGGTCGGCGTCGACACGGTCCTCGAAAGCGCTCCAGCGGCGGTCGAAATCGTCCCAGCGGCGGTCGACCTTCTGCACGCTTTCCTCGCGGGCCAGCGTGTCCAGCGCGCCCTTCACCTGTTCCAGTTCCAACCGCAGAAGATTGACGCTGCGGTCGTCGCTTTTTTCGGCGAGCGACTGGATCGCTCCCGAAAGCCGCTCGAATTCGAGGCCGAGCTCGGCGCTGCTCTTGTCGGGCATCGCGCCGCGCTGGCTGTTGGCCTGCAGGGCGCGGTCGATATCCTGGCGGAACGCCTCGAATTCCCGCTGCAGGCCGGCGGTCATCTGGTGGCGCAGTTCCTCGCGCAGACCGCGCAGCTCGACGGCGATCTTGCCGACCATGGCGACGCTGTCTTCCTGGCCGCGCACCCGATCGATGTCGCGCGCGATCGCCTGATAGGCAGGCGCGGGGTTTTGCGGGGCGCGCTCCTGCGGTCGCGGGCTCTGTGGCGCCGGATTTTGGGGCGCACGGTCCAGGGGCCTTTGCGCGGAATAGGGATCCTCATACCAGCGCGGCGCCTGCCCATAAGGCTGCGCGCTTGGGTAACGCGGCTCGGCGGTCGGCCGCCGCGGGTCGGGGCGGTCGGGCATGTCGGCGCGCGTCCGGTCCAGCCGCTGCTCCAACGTTTCGAGCGAGCGGTTCAGTTCTTCGAGCGAGGCGTGCGGCCGGCGCTGCCTGCCGGCGTTGAGTGTATCGAGATAGGAACGCTTGCTGTTCATCGATGCGCCCGTGTTCAGAGTGGCCGGCCAAAGACCGGTTTCCCAGTAGCCTGCCGGGTACGAAGCGAGCCGAGCGGTTTTGCTGCGGAGGAAGGCGAGCTTCCCGGGTTTTACCCGCGCTTCGAAAACCGTGAAAAATTCGCTACAGGATAACCACGGGTGACCGACATGCGCACATTTCGCCCAACGTGGTAAACAAGGCGTTAACCAAGCTTAAGAAGTCGCGCATAAATCGTGAGCCGCCTGACAAGCCGGCATCTGGGTGCGGCATAAAGGTTCGCTTTGACAACGCCCTTGCGTCACCCTGCGGCTGTCGATATAGGATTGACGTAAACGTAAAAGGTGCGAAGCCGTGCCTCTTGCGATTGATTTGTTGTTGCAACCACGATTGGAAGCACGCCCCCGCTTCCATTCTGGCGACGCTTGGTCCGCGACCGCGACGCCACCAGGGGAAAGCCAGTGACCATGAAACTTGTTTCGCCCGGCGAAGCCGCGGCCAATACCAATGACATACCAGCCGAGGCCGGCGAGGAATTCGTCCGCATCGGTGAGATGGCCAAGAAATATGGCGTGACGCTGCGCACGCTGCGTTTCTATGAAGACAAGGGCCTTCTCAATCCTCATCGCGACGGCTCGACCCGTCTCTACACGCGCCGCGACAAGGCTCGGCTGAAGCTGATCCTGCTCGGCCGCAAGGTCGGGTTCTCGTTGCGCGACGTCAAGCAGATGATGGATCTCTACGATCCGACCGGCACCAACACCAAGCAGCTGCGGCTCGCGCTCGACAAGTCGGAGAACCAGCTCGCCCGCCTGCAGAAGCAGCGGGCGCTGATCGATGATGCCATCGGTGAGCTGAGCAACTCGATGTCGGTCGTGCGGCAGATGCTCGTCGAGCGCACCGCGCCGGCGCAGGCCAGCGCCGCCGGCTGATCGCCCGCTCTTCCGGAATACCCGGACGTAGAAAGCCGCGTGGCTATGGCCGCGCGGCTTTTTTGTCGTCACAATGCCTGACCGCTCACAAAATTTTCGGCTGCGACGAAGTTGACGTTTACGCAAACGTCAATATTTGCTATCGCAGCATCGACATTGGCCCGGTCTCCCTGTCCAGGACAGGCAACTTGCCGGCCGGGCCGGCACTGTAAGGGTGGAGGAAGGCATGACGATCTACAGGGCGCCGATCCAGGACACGCTCTTCGTGCTCAACGACGTGCTGGGCTATCAGCGCTATTCCAATCTTCCAGGCTTCTCGGACGCGACGCCCGATGTGGTCGAGGCGATCCTCGCCGAAGGCGCCAAGCTCGCCGAGAACGTCATGCATCCGCTGAACCGGGTTGGCGACATGGAAGGCTGCGTGCGCCATGACGACGGCTCGGTGACGACGCCCAAGGGCTTCAAGGACGCCTACGACCAGTATCGCGAGGGCGGCTGGATGGGGCTTGCAGCACCCGCCGAGTTCGGTGGCCAGGGCCTGCCCTATGCGGTCCACACCGCCGTCTCCGAATACATGATCTCGGCCAACATGGCGCTGATGATGTATCCCGGCCTGACGCAAGGCGCGATCGCTGCCATCGTCACCCATGGCACGGACGAACAGAAGGCCACCTGGCTGCCGAGGCTGATCGAGGGCAGCTGGACCGGCACCATGAACCTCACCGAGCCGCATTGCGGCACCGATCTCGGCCTGCTGCGCACCAAGGCCGTTCCCAATGGCGACGGCACTTACAGGATTTCCGGCCAGAAGATCTTCATCTCCGCCGGCGAGCACGACATGTCGGACAACATCGTCCATCTGGTGCTGGCCCGCGTCGAGGGCGCGCCGGAAGGCGTCAAGGGCATCTCGCTGTTCATCGTGCCGAAGTTCAAGCTCGATGCCGCGGGCAATCCCGGTGAGCGCAACACGCTCTCCTGCGGCTCGATCGAGGAGAAGATGGGCATCCACGGCAACTCGACCTGCGTCATGAACTATGACGAGGCCGAGGGCACGCTGCTCGGCGAGTTGAACGGCGGCCTGAAGGCCATGTTCACGATGATGAACGAGGCCCGCCTCGGCGTCGGCCTGCAGGGGCTTTCGGTCTCCGAGATCGCCTATCAGAACGCCGTCTCCTACGCCAAGGACCGGCTGCAGGGGCGCTCGCTGTCGGGTGCCAAGGCGCCGGACAAGAAGGCCGATCCGATCATCGTCCATCCCGACATCCGCCGTTCGCTGATGACCATGAAGGCCTATAACGAGGCCGGCCGCGCGCTGGCATTGTGGACGGCGATCAAATCCGACGTCGCGCATCGTTCCGGCGACGACAAGGACCGCCAGGCGGCTGACGATTACACCGGCCTGATGACGCCGGTGGTCAAGGGCGTGCTCACCGACAAGGGTTTCGACCATGCGGTGATGGCCCAGCAGGTGTTCGGCGGCCACGGCTACATCGAAGAGCACGGCATGAGCCAGTTCGTGCGCGATGCCCGCATCGCCATGATCTATGAAGGCGCCAACGGCATACAGGCGCTCGACCTCGTCGGCCGCAAGCTGGCGCAGAATGGCGGCCGCGCCGTGCAGGCCTTCTTCAAGGAGGTCGGCGAGTTCTGCGAGGAGAACCGCACTGATGAGAAGATGGCGTCCTTCACCAAGGCGCTGAAGAAGGGCCTCAATGACCTGCAAGCGGCTACAATGTGGCTGGTGCAGAATGCCATGGCCAAGCCCGACAACGCGGGCGCGGCCTCGACCGACTACATGCATCTCTTCGGCCTTGTGGCGCTGGGCTATATGTGGGCGCAGATGGCGAAGTCCGCGCAGGCCAAGCTCGCGGAAGGCGCCAATGGCGCTGCGCCGTTCTATGACACCAAGCTGGTCACGGGCCGCTTCTTCATGGAGCGCATCATGCCGGAGACGGCGACGCGGCTTGCCCGCATTTCCAGTGGCGCGGACACGCTGATGGCGCTGCCGGCGGAAGCGTTCTAGAAATGCTCGGCGTCCCCCTCCCCCTTGAGGGGAGGGTGGCCAGACGAAGTCTGGTCGGGTGGGTCGCCCGCGACGATCTCGGGGAGGGGGACGCTGGCGCAGCGGAGGAATAGCATGACAAACCCAGCCGAAATTCTTGGTCTTCCGAAGCCCGCCTGGGCGGCGGACGAGGTCGGCATGCTCTACGACATGGCGTCCCGCTTCATGGCCGAAGAGATCGCACCGCGCTATGACGAGTTCGAGAAGAACGAGATGTTCGACCGAGAGAGCTGGCTGAAGGCGGGCGCCGCCGGGCTGCTCTGCGCTTCCATGCCGGAGAAATATGGCGGCTCGGGCGGGACTTTTGCGCATGAGAGCGCGATCATCGAGGCGATCGGCCATGTCGGCGTCGACGGTTTCGGCATCGGCCTGCACAATTCGATCGTCGCGCCCTATATCCTGCATTACGGCTCCGAGGAGCAGAAGCAGCAATGGCTGCCGAAGCTTGCGACCGGTGAGCTTATCGGCGCCATTGCCATGACCGAGCCTGGCGCCGGCTCCGATCTGCAGGGCGTCAAGACCCGTGCCGAGAAGGACGGCAACCATTACAAGATCAGCGGTTCGAAGACCTTCATCACCAACGGCCAGCTCGCCAACCTGATCATTGTCGTCACCAAAACCGATCCGGACAAGGGCGCCAAGGGCACATCGCTGATCGTCGTCGAGACCGACGAGGTCGAGGGTTTTCAGCGCGGCCGCAACCTCGACAAGATCGGGCTGAAGTCGAACGACACGTCCGAGCTGTTCTTCAACGACGTGCGCGTGCCGACTTCGAACCTACTGGGCCACGAGGAGGGGAAGGGCTTCGTCCAGTTGATGCAGCAATTGCCGCAGGAGCGCCTGCAGATCGGCACCGGCGCGATCGCCATGATCGAGCGGGCGCTGGCGCTCACCATCGATTACGTCAAGGAACGCAAGGCCTTCGGCAAGGCTGTCATCGATTTCCAGAACACCCAGTTCAAGCTGGCCGAACTGAAGACCGAGGCCACCATCGGCCGCGTTTTCTACAATGATTGCGTCGCCCGCCACATCGATGGCGGCCTGGACCCGGTCACCGCCTCGATGGCCAAATACTGGCTTTCCGACCTGCAGGGCAAAGTCGTCGACGAATGCCTTCAACTGCATGGCGGCTATGGCTACATGAATGAATATCCGATCGCCCGCATGTACCGCGACGCCCGCGTCCAGCGTATCTATGGCGGCACCAACGAGATCATGAAATTGCTGATCGGGCGCTCTCTCTGAGCGTCGCGGCCGGCAAACCTACAGGAGCACGAAATGGCCGAAGCTTACGTCTATGACGCCGTGCGCACGCCGCGCGGCAGGGGCAAGAAGGATGGCGCGCTGCATGAAGTGCCGGCGGTGCGGCTCGCCGCGAAGACGCTCGAAGCGTTGCGCGACCGTAACGGGCTCGACACCGGCAATGTCGACGACATCATCTTCGGTTGCGTCGATCCGGTCGGCGAGGCGGGCTCGGTCATTCCGCGCGCCGCCGCCTTCGAAGCCGGCTACGATACCAAGGCGCCGGGCATGCAGATCTCGCGCTTCTGCGCCTCGGGTCTCGACGCCATCAATTTCGGCGCCGCCAAGATCGCGCAAGGAGCGGACGAGATCGTTATCGCCGGTGGCGTCGAATCCATGTCGCGCGTTGGCATGGGCATGTCCGGCGGTTCCTGGTTCATGGATCCGTCTGTCGGCCTGCCCGGCTGGTTCGTGCCGCAGGGCATCTCGGCCGACCTGATCGCCACCAAATACGGCTTTTCCCGCGACGACGTCGACGCCTATGCCGTCGAGAGCCAGAAGCGCGCCGCCAAGGCGTGGGAAGAGGGCCGCTTCAAGAACTCGGTGATCCCGATCAAGGACCAGAACGGCCTCTTGATCCTCGACCGCGACGAGCACATGCGGCCCACGACCGACATGCAGTCGCTGGCCTCGCTCAACCCATCCTTTGTCATGCCGGGCGAAATGGGCGGTTTCGACGCGGTGGCGGTGCAGAAGCACCCGGAGGTCGAGGAAGTGAACCACGTCCACCATGCCGGCAATTCGTCGGGCATCGTCGACGGCGCCGCCGCCGTGCTGCTCGGCTCGAAGAAGGCCGGGAAAACCATGGGCATGAAACCGCGCGCGCGCATTCGGGCCTTCGCCAACATCGGCTCGGAGCCGGTGCTGATGCTGACCGGTCCGGTCGACGTCACCGAGAAGCTTCTGAAGCGCGCCAAGATGAAGCTGTCGGACATCGACTTGTTCGAGCTCAACGAGGCCTTCGCCTCCGTCGTGCTGCGCTACATGCAGGCCTTCGACATCCCGCATGACCAGATCAACGTCAATGGCGGCGCGATCGCCATGGGCCATCCGCTCGGCGCCACCGGCGCCATGATCCTGGGCACGGTGCTGGACGAACTGGAGCGCCGCGACTTGAACACCGCGCTGGTCACGCTCTGCATCGGCGCCGGCATGGGCACCGCCACCATCATCGAACGCGTCTGAGGGAGAGAAGAGATGAGCTACACCAATTTCATCCTCGACGTGGATGCCGACGGTATTGCCTTGATCACCTGGGACATGCCGGACCGTTCGATGAACGTCTTCACCGAAGAGGTGATGCGCGAGCTGAACGCCATCGTCGATAAGGTGACCGGCGATGCCGCCATCAAGGGCGCGGTCATCACCTCGGGCAAGGACTCTTTCTCCGGCGGCGCCGACATCACCATGCTGCAGAAGATGCTGGCCACCTTCGCCGCCGACAAGGAGAAGGACCTCGACAAGGCAACCAGGACGCTGTTCGAGAATGCCGGCTATATGACGGGCCTGTTCCGTAAGATCGAGACTTCCGGCAAGCCTTGGGTGTCGGCGATCAACGGCACCTGCATGGGCGGCGCCTTCGAGATGTCGCTTGCCTGCCACGGCCGCGTCGCCGCCGATTCCGACAAGGTGAAGATGGCGCTTCCCGAGGTGAAGATCGGAATTTTCCCGGGCGCCGGCGGCACCCAGCGCGTGCCGCGGCTGACCGATCAGCAGCAGGCGCTGCAGATGCTGACCACCGGGCAGAACCTGTCGCCGCAGAAGGCGAAGCAGATGGGCTTGATCCATGAGATCGCGGAGCCTGCGAAGCTTGTCGAGGCCGCCAAGGCGATGATCAAGAACGGTCTGAAGCCGGTGGCGCCCTGGGACGAGAAGGGCTTCAAGCTGCCGGGCGGTCCGATCTATTCGGCGGCCGGCGCCAATCTCTGGCCGCCGGCCATCGCCATTCTGCGCCGCGAGACCTACGGCAACTATCCGGCGGCGGCGGCGATCCTGAAATGCGTTTATGAAGGCCTCTTGGTGCCGTTCGACACGGCGCTCAGGATCGAGCAGCGCTACTTCACCGAGATCATGCAGTCGAAGGAAGCGGCGGCGATGATCCGCTCGCTGTTCCTGTCGCTGCAGGAACTGAACAAGGGCGCGCGCCGCCCGGCCGGCGTGCCGGACACCAAATTCAAGAAAATCGGCATTCTCGGCGCCGGCTTCATGGGCGCCGGCATCGCCTATGTCACCGCGCGGGCCGGCATTCCGGTCGTGCTGCTCGACCGCGACCTGCCTTCGGCCGAGAAGGGCAAGGCGCATTCCGACAGCCTGATGGCCGACCAGGTCAAGAAGGGCCGCGCCAAGCCGGAGGACAAGGACAAGCTCCTGTCGCTGATCACGCCGACGGCGGACTATGCCGACCTTGCCGGCTGCGACCTCGTCGTCGAGGCGGTCTTTGAGGATTCGGGCGTGAAGAAGGACGCCACCGAGAAGGCCGAGGCGGTGCTGAAGTCGTCGGCGATCTTCGCGTCGAACACGTCGACGATCCCGATCACCGCCTTGGCGAAGAATTCGGCGCGGCCGAAGAACTTCATCGGCATCCACTTCTTCTCGCCGGTCGACAAGATGATGCTGGTCGAGATCATTCTCGGCAAGAAGACGGGCGACAAGGCCTTGGCCGTCGCCTTCGACTTCGTGCGCGCCATCAAGAAGACGCCGATCGTCGTCAACGACACGCGCGGCTTCTACGTCAACCGCTGCGTGCTGCGTTACATGTCGGAAGCCTACAAGATGCTGATCGAGGGCGTCCCTGCGCCGATGATCGAGAACGCCGCCAAGGCCGCCGGCATGCCGGTCGGCCCGCTGGCGCTGACCGACGAGACGGCCGTCGACCTTGCCCAGAAGATCATGAAGCAGACCATCAGGGATCTCGGCGAGAAAGCCGTCGATCCGAAGCAGATGGCGCTGATCAACACCATGGTCGACACGCATGGCCGCTTCGGCCGCAAGAACGGCAAGGGTTTCTACGACTATCCGGCGAAGCCCGCGAAGAAGAAGCTGTGGCCGGGCCTGAAGGATCTCTATCCGCAGCTCAACCCTGACAAGATCGACTATGAGGAGTTGAAGCAGCGCCTGCTGGTCACCATCGCGCTGGAAGCGGCGCGCGTGATGGAGGAAGGCATCGTCACCGATCCGCGCGAGGCCGATGTCGGCTCGATCCTGGCCTTCGGCTTCGCGCCCTTCACCGGCGGCGCCCTGTCCTACATTGACGGCATCGGCGCCAAGCGTTTCGTCAAGATCGCCAAGGGCCTGCAGAAGAAATATGGCGCCGAGTTCAAGGCGCCGAAGCTTCTGCTCGACATGGCCGAGAAGGGCGAGACGTTCTACCAGCGCTTCGACCCCTACCAGAAGGGCGAGGTCAGAGAGGCGGCCTGACGAACCCCGACCATGTATGTCTGGGGGCGAATGGCCCGCACCATGGCCACGGCGCCGAGCCGTGGTCCCTATCGGGCCGGCGAGGAAAGCCGGCTCGCCTTTCGCTGCCTGCCGATCGACATCGACTTCAACCTGCATCTGAACAACGCCCGCTACATGATGCTGGCCGACCTCGGCCGCATCGACATCTTCCTGCGCATCGGCCTCATCGCGCTGGCGCGCAAGAATGGTTGGGCACCGATGATCGGCGGGCTGCAGGTCGCCTATGTGCGCGAGATCAGGCTGTGGCGGCGCTTCGAGGTGGTCTCATCGATTGAGACCTGGGAAGGGACGTCGGTCATCGGCAGGCACCGTTTCGTCCTCGATGGCGGCGAGACTGCGGCGCTGATCCTGACCACGGGCGGCGTCTATGACCGCGGCGGGCGCCGCTTCCTCGACATCGACGATGTCGTCGCGGCGCTCGGCCGCGCCGCCCGGCCGCGTCCGCCGACCGAAACCGAACGGGCGTTCATGATTTCTCACAAGAATTTGCGCGAGCAGGCCAAGCAGGTCTGATCGTCGGCGATCCGACCCTTCGCCAGTGGACAATCAGACGGTCGCGCGCTAGACAGACTTGAGGCATTTTTTCCTGTTTTCGAAGGAGAGCGGACTTGCTCTCACACGATCGCGTCTGGGCCGCAATCGACGCTCTCGCCGAGCGCTATTCGCTGTCGGCTTCTGGCCTTGCACGGCGCGCGGGCCTCGATTCGACGGCCTTCAACAAATCGAAGCGCCTGTCTTCCGATGGCAGGCCACGCTGGCCCTCGACCGAATCGCTGGCCAAGATCATCGAGGCCACCGGCGCGTCGCTCGAGGAATTCACCGGACTTGTCGAAGGGCGCGCTGCCTCCGTCGCCCAACACCGCAGCGCCGTTCCACTGCTCGGTTTCGCGCAGGCCGGCGCGGGAGGCTTCTTCGACGATGCCGGTTATCCGGCGGGGCAGGGCTGGGATCTGGTCGAGCTTCCGGCACGAGCGACCGAGACATCCTACGCGCTGCAGGTGCAGGGCGATTCCATGCTGCCGCTCTACCGCAATGGCGATGTGCTGATCGTCGAACCCGGCGCGCCGACGCGCAAGGGCGACCGCGTCGTCGTCAAGACCACCGCTGGGGAGGTGATGGCCAAGGTGCTCGACCGGCAAACGATGAAGTCGATCGTGCTGGTTTCGCTCAACCCCGCCCACCCGGACCGCGACATCCCGACGCGCGACATCGAATGGGTGGCGCGCATCGTCTGGGCGAGCCAGTAGGTTCGGGCCGGTGCGGCTTCTTCAGATCATCCTGACGGTTCTGGCGGTTCCGGTGATGGCCGTGCTCGTCGTGGCAGGCGGCCGCGTGGTCAAGGGGCATGAGAGCCTCATCACGGTCGATCAGATCGATCCCATCGCCGATGCGCTCCCCACCGCTGGGGACGATGCGCTCTCCGCTTCCGGCGCGGATACGCTCCCGGAAGAGCCGACGACCTCGGCCATTCCCGCGCCAGCCGCTCCGCAGCCACCGAACCCCGTTGTTCACTCGAGGGCCATCGATCCCGAGGTCGTGGCGCCGCCCGAGCTGTCTGACCAGGAACTCGAACGGGTCGAACCGCGGGCGCCCCTCAGCGATCTGGCGCTGGCCAGACCGCCCAAGCCGCCCAAAACGAAGATGCCGGGCTACTGGAACGGCACCAAATTGTTCCAGCCGGTCGCCACCGCCGCCGGGCTGATCGAGGCGAAGGGCTATGCGGTCGCCGTGTCCGGCGTGGACGCCGTCAAGGCGGATGAAACCTGCAGCGACCAGGGCCAGACCTGGGCCTGCGGCGCGCGCGCCAGGACAGCCTTCCGCGCCTTCCTGCGCGGCCGAGCGGTCGCCTGCGCGGTGCCGCCGGAGGGCGGCCGCGACACCATTTCCGCCGAATGCCATATCGGCAACCAGGACATCGGCCAGTGGCTGGTCGAGAACGGCTGGGCGCGCGCCGCGCAAGGCGGCCCCTATGTCGAGGCCGAGAACAAGGCCCGCTCCGGGAAGAAGGGTATTTTCGGCCCGGCGCCGAAGCTTGACGGCCTGCCGGCGGTGCCGGCCATGTCGGGCCCGGCACCCGTGGCGCCGGATTCGATCCTGCCGGCCGAGGGCGGCGCCTTTACGCCGCCAGCTGACCAGCCAGCGCCCGCTCAATAAGCGCGCGCGTCTCGGCAATGCCGTAGAGCGCGGCGAAGGAACCGAAGCGAGGTCCGCGTTCCTGCCCGATCAGCACCTGGTAGATCATCTGGAAGAAGGCGACCGACACGCCGGGTCCGCCTTCCGGGCTCTTCTTGGAATGGTCCTGGTAGCGCTCGATCTTGCGCGCCACATTGAGCGCGGCATTCTGGATCGCTTCGCTGTCGGCGCCTTGCGGCAGCGCGCCGAGCGCCTCTGAAAGCCTCGCCAGCGCCTCGCGCTCGACCTCGTCGGCGGCGCGGTAAACCTTGGTCGGCTTCACGAAGTCGTCGAAATAGCGGATCGCGTAGCCGGTCAGCCGGTCGAGCTCCGGATGCGTCTTCGGCGTCACGCCCGGCGCGTGGCGCGAGATGAAGCCCCACAGCACCGCCTTGTCATGCGCGTTGGAGGCGCTCACCAGGTTGAGCAGCAGCGCGAAAGGCACCGGCAGGTCGATGGCCGGCGGGTTGCCGTCATGCATGTGCCAGACCGGATTGCCCAGCCGCTCCTTCCAGTCCTGGCGCGGATAGGCGCCAAGGAAAGCGTAATATTCGTCCACCGCCTTCGGGATGACGTCGAAATAGAGCTTCTTCGCCTGCCGCGGCCGCTGGTACATGTAGAGGCCGAGGCTCTCCGTCGGCGCATAGGTCAGCCACTCGTCGATGGTCAGGCCATTGCCCTTCGACTTCGAGATCTTCTGGCCTTCCTCGTCAAGGAACAGCTCGTAGACGAAATGCTCCGGCGCGCGGCCCCCGAGGATGTTGCAGATGCGGTCGTAGATCGCCGCATTGGTCTGATGGTCCTTGCCGAACATCTCGAAATCGACGCCGAGCGCCGCCCAGCGCATGCCGAAATCCGGCTTCCACTGCAGCTTCACATGGCCGCCCGTGACGGGCAGCGTGGTCTCGCTGCCTTCGTCGTCGAAAGTGATGGTGCCGGCCTTGGCGTCGACATTTATCATCGGCACGTAGAGCACGCGGCCGGTCCGGGGCGAGATCGGCAGGAACGGGCTGTAGGTCGCCTGGCGCTCCGGCCCCAGCGTCGGCAGCATCACACCCATGATGTCGTCATAGCGTTCAGCGGCGCGCAGCAGCACCTCGTCAAAGCGGCCGGCCTTGTAGTACTTGGTCGCGCTGGCGAACTCGTAGTCGAAGCCGAACGTGTCGAGGAAGCGGCAGAGCATCGCGTTGTTGTGGTCGGCGAAGCTCGCATAGTCGCCGCCGAACGGATTGGGCACCGAGGTCAGCGGCATATGCAGATAGGGCTCGAGCGCGGCGCGGTCCGGCACGTTGTCGGGGATCTTGCGCATGCCGTCCATATCGTCGGAGAAGCACAGAAGCTTGGTCTTGACCTTGTCCTGCGTCAGCACGCGGAAGGCATGCCGCACCATGGTTGTGCGCGCCACCTCGCCGAAGGTGCCGATATGCGGCAGGCCGGACGGGCCGTAGCCGGTCTCGAATAGCACGGTTTCGGGGAAATCCTTGCCCTTGTACCGGGCGATGATTTTCTTCGCTTCCTCGAACGGCCAAGCCTTGCTCTCTGCCGCCGCGGCAAGCATCTCGGGATTGAGATCGATGATGTTTGATCCCGTCATGTCGAAGTTCCGGTTATGGCCGTCTTGCGGCGGATAAGATTTGTCGACCCGGTCTCTAGGCGCGACGGGCCGGAGCGTCAACGATTTGCGGCGGTTTTCCTTGCGGCGCCACACTCGCGTCCCTACGTTCGAGCCTCACTTCCAAATGCATGTCACCCAGAAGTGTGTCGCGGTTTGGGGAAATGACATGCAGCTGTCAGGAGTTTTGAATGCCGTTGTTGACGCCCCACGAAGCCCTGATCCATCTGATGGTCATCACCTCGGCTTCCGATCGCGACATGACCGATGTCGAACTGGCGCGGATCGGCGACGTCGTCCGTTCCTGGCCGGTCTTCGTCGACTTCAACCAGGACAGGCTGATTCCAGTGGCACAAGCCTGCCAGAAGGCGCTGCATGAGAAGGGCGGGCTGGAAGGTGTGCTGGCCCGCATTGCCGAAGCGCTGCCGGACCGGCTGCGCGATACCGCCTACGCCGCCGCTTTCGAGGTCGCCGCTATCGATCTCGAAATGCGCATGGAGGAGGTCAGGGTGCTTCAGCTCATCCGCCTCAAGCTCGATCTCGACACGCTGACCGTGGCCGCGATCGCGCGCGCCGCGAAAGCCCGTCTGCGCACGCTGACCTAGAGCGTTTCACCGTTTAACGGAAACGGCGAACCGCTCTACCTCCTTGTTTTTACGCAATTCCGGACGGAAAACCGCTCACACCTTTCCTGGAATTGCTCTAGCGTTGGCGCGACCGCGGTTGCTGAGATTCAGGTAAGGCCGAGTCGAAAATGGTGGTCTCCGAGAACCGGAGCGG
>CCNC01000078.1 GCA_000824845.1 Mesorhizobium sp. ORS 3359
CCGGAAGCGCAGGAGGCCGCCATTTGCAGGCCGGCATCACCTGAATATCAGCAACCTTCAGAAGAAGCTGACAGGGAAATAGCGCAGATAGAACTCGGCGAAGGTACCCTTGATCGAGATTTCCTGCAGCGCATAGTCGAAGGCGGCGGCCAGCGCCGGATCGGCCGCCCTGGTGGCGATCGCCATGCCCGAGCCCAGATATTCCGGCGCCAGATACGGACCGCCGGCAAAGCGGCAGCAGCCGGCCGCGTCGGAACCGCCCAGCCAGAAGGCGAAGCGCATGCCGTCGCCGAAGGCGGCGTCGACCTTGCCGGCCTTGAGATCGGCATAGAGGGCCTCCGGCGTGTCGAAGGTCACCACCTGCACGGTGCTGAAGTAATCGCGCAGCATTTTCTCATGCGCCGAGCCGGTGACAACGCCGACCCGCTTGCTGCGCAGCTTGTCGAGGATCGGCTCGGCGAAGGCCTTCGCCTTCGGCATGATGAAGCGCGCCGGGAACTGCATGTAGGAGCGCGAGAAGGCGTATTTCTCGCGGCTCGCCGGCGTCGCGGCGATGCCGGCAATGATCGCCTCGCCCTCGCCCTTCTGCAGGGCATCCTCCAACTCGTTCCACGGCAGGGCCTGGATCTGGCATTTCTCGGCGACGCCCAATTCCGCGCAGATTGCCCGCGCCAGGTCGATGTGGAAACCGGACAGGCGACCCGAGCCGTCGAGGAAGTTGAAGGGCGGAAAATCGGTGGTTGTGAGGAATCTGAGTCGCGGCAGAGCGGAGAGATCGGGTTTCGGCAACCGCTCCTTGGCGTCCCACAGCACCGGCACCTGCGGCTCCGCCCCCTGAGTCGCGCCGGTAAAGGGCAATACGCCGGCAAGTGCGGACACCAGGGCCAGAGTTATCCACCGCAAGATCACGATATGACTCCGCCCTCGTTCCCCGTTTGGAGGCTTTTCGTATGAAAATGAAGCAGGCACAACGGTTTTTGATTTCAAGCGGTTAAATTAAGCGTATGGTTCAACCCGTTGCAAATGACCCTGCGCGCCGGAAGGGGGAAGCTACCGGCTTTGCGGAGATCATTGCGACCCGTGGTTGATGGCGAAGGGGTGTTCGAGCGTCTACTATCGGCAACGAAAAAGCAGAAGCAACATGGGGTAGATGTTGCGATGGGCCTGTTTGACAGAACTCTGGAATATATTGACCAGTTGCAGAATGCTGGTACCGCGGCGGCGGTTTGCGAGAGGCTGCTGGGCGTCACTTCTAATTTCGGCCTGACCGCCCTGATGGCGGGAACCGTGCCGCAACCTGGCACGCCACGCGGCCGGCAGAAACAGCATGTGATGCTTTGCGATTGGCCCGGCGAATGGCTGGAGCGCTACGTGGCGCGCAACTATGTCGACCACGATCCGGTCGTCAGTCACATGAAGCAGCTTCAGGCGCCGTTCCAATGGCGGGACGCATCCAAGAACGCCGTAATCGACAAGAGCAGCGACGAGGTCATGGGCGACGCGCGCCAGTTCAAGCTGCGCGACGGCCTTGCGTTTCCGTTGGTGACGATCGACGGCCAGATCGTCATGGTCTCGCTGGGCGGTGAATCCGTTGAACTGTCGGACCAGGAATTCGGAATGGTCTCGCTGGCGTCGACCTATGCGATCGGCCGCGCCATGCAACTGCACACCAAGGCCGACAGCGTCGTCGATCATATCGAATTGACGGCACGTGAGCGGGAATGCCTGCAATGGGCGGCCGTTGGCAAGTCCGAATGGGAGATATCTCAAATTTTAGGCATCTCGGAACATACTTCCGAGAAACATCTTCTTAACGCCAAGAGCAAACTCGGCGCAGCCAATCGGGTGCAGGCAGTCGCGGAAGCGATTAGGCGTGGCTACATCAGTTAGGCCGGCCTTGCCGACCTGCAATTCACGCTTATGCGATCCGTGATATTTTTCAGAAGAACGCAGTCGAATCTCCCTTTTGGGAGAGGGCTAATGATTTCTTAACGCCAAATCAAACTGGGCACCGCCAACCGTGTGCAGGCAGTCGCGGACGCCATTAGGCGTGGCTATATTAGCCAGGTCGGCCGTGCTGGCCTAGAAATTCTTGCCTACGCGTTCGCGTAATATTTTCGGGAAAGCCCGGCCGTATCTTCCTCTTAAGCCCAGGAGACGGCTAATGCTTTTCGCCCTTACCACTCAGGAATTGATGGAACGCCCCGACCTTTGGGAGGCCGTTCATCGCCTGCGCTACAAGATCTTCGTCGAGGAGATGGGATGGACCGATCTCGACCGTTCCGACCAGCTCGAGATCGACCAGTTCGACCATGACGAGGCCGAACACCACCTTGTGATCCGCAACGGCGAACTGGCCGGTTACCAGCGCATGCTGCCGACGACGCGGCCGCATCTTCTGACGGATGTGCTGTCCGATCTCTGCGAGGGGCAGTCCCCCTCGGGACCGAATGTGTGGGAACTCACCCGCTACGCGGTGGCTCCGGGTTTTCGTGACGGCAAGCGTGGCGTCTCGACGGTCGGCACCGAACTGATCGCCGGCTTCGTCGAATGGGGTCTGAAACGCAACGTCAACCAGGTCATCATCGAGTTCGAGCCGATGTGGGTGCTGAGAGCGCTGCAACTGCACTTCCTGGCAAAGCCGCTGGGCTACCAGCGCACCTATGGCAACCAGCAGGTCGTCGCGACCCTGCTCACCTTCACCGAGCACACGCTCGAGGTCGTGCGAGCCCGCCGCAACCACTTCCTGCCGGTGCTGAACCGGGGTTATCCGGGCCTGCTTGGCCTGAAGCAGGCTTCGTGAGCGGGGAGGTGGTCATGAGTTTCCATCCCGAACCGGAACTGCGCGGCCATACACTGGTCGTCACCGTGTCCTCGCATGACGGCCGGCCGGTGCTAGATCGGCATGCCTATGCGAGCCTTGCCAGGACCTTCCACGAGGCGGCCGTCAATGACGAGGTCCGCGTCGTCATGCTGCGCGGCCTTGCCGGATGCTTCTGCCTTGGCGGTGACTTCTCGGAGTTCCTGGACGCCACCAAGCACCGGGAGCTGATTGCCGCCGTCACCGACATGTTCCGCATGCTGGCGACCTTCCCCAAGCCGGTGCTTGCCTGCGTCGATGGCGATGCCGTCGGCGTCGGCTGCACCATCCTGTTCCACTGCGATATGGTGATTGCCTCGAAGGGCAGCACCTTCAGGGTGCCGTTCGTCGATTTCGGCCTGGTGCCGGACGCGGCGACCAGCATCCTGGCGCCCCAGAAGCTCGGCTATGCAGGCGCCTTCCGCTTCTTCTGCCTGGGTGACACGCTCGGCGTCGAGGACGCCAAGGCACTCGGGCTTGTCGGCGAGATCGTGACGGAAGGCAGCGCCGAGCAAGCGACGCTGGCGAGGGCGAAACAGCTCGCCAAGAAGCCGGTGGCGGCATTGCTGCAGACACGGAGCCTTCTCAAGGGCGATACGGCGGTGTTGTGCGATCGTATCGACCACGAGATCACGCTGTTCCAGCAGGCGCTTCAGGATGACACCACGCTGAAGCGGCTGCAGCGGATCGCCCGCCTGGCCGCCTGAGCGGACGAGGCAAAAACTCAGCGCCGCCGGCCGAAAGGCGCGCGGCGCTGCAATTCGTGTCCCGTTTGATGCATGTCGTTTCCCAGACCCGCCGCGCGCTCACGGGCGAACATGCATCAGTCCTTCAGAAAGGCGGGCCCTTCGCCGATGATCTTCTTGTCGGGCTTGCCGATGACACCGAGGTCGCGGCCGTCATAGGGCAGCGACAGAAGGATACGCTGGATCACCGCAAGCCGGGCGCGGCGCTTGTCGTTGGCGCGCACGATGATCCAGGGCGAGAACTCCTTGTGCGTGCGCTTGATCATCTTGTCGCGCGCTTTGGTGTACTCGTCCCATTTGCTGATGCCGGCGATGTCCATCGGCGAGAACTTCCAGTTCTTCAGCGGCGACCAGCGGCGATCATGGAACCGTTCCAGCTGCGTTTCGCGGCCGATGTCCAGCCAGAATTTGAAGAAATGGATACCCTCGTTGCAGATCATCCGCTCGAAATGCGGCGTCTCGTCGAGGAATTTCTCCTGCTGCTCCGGCGTGCAGAACCCCATGACCGGCTCGACACCGGCGCGGTTGTACCAGGAGCGGTCGAAGGTGACGAATTCCCCTGACGTCGGGAAATGGTCGACATAACGCTGGTAATACCATTGCCCGGCCTCCGTCGACGTCGGCTTGGGCAGCGCGACGTTGCGGGCAGTGCGCGGGTTCATGTACTGCCGCAGCACGAAGATCGTGCCGCCCTTGCCGGCCGCGTCTCTGCCCTCGAACAGCGCCATCACCCGCTTGCCGGTCGCCTGCAGCCAGGCTTGCGCCTTGACCAGTTCGATCTGCAGCCCTTCGAGCTCCTTTTCGTAGTCCTCGTCCTTCATCTTCTTGTCGTACGGATAGCCGCCGGCGGTGAGCTTGTTGTCCACGATCCAGTCAGGGAGCACCGGATTGTCGACGTCGAACTCGCGCTCCTTGCCGCCGATCTTGATCTTGATCGGCGCCGTGGCTGGCACCGCTTCAGCCGTTTCCTTGGCCTTTTTCATCCGGACGAACCTTTCCAGTTTGCGGACTCATGCTATGGAGCCTGTGCAGCGTGGCGCCCTTCCGGACGCATGCACGCCGTAGCACTTTGATTTTGCGCATGAACCTTCGCGAAAATCGATCCCGATTTTCAAGAAGCCCATGCGCCGGGCCGGTCCAGCGAGCCGCTGACCGGTCGGCGGGATGCGGGGTAGCACGGCCTATGGCAGAGACCGGCGCGGGGCAGGACAGCAGGGGGCAAGCCTTGGCGGCGCGGCTTCGGCGCAACCGCTGGCTGCTTGCCGCGGGCGTTGTCGCGGTCATCGCCGTCTATTCTTTCGCCGGCGCCTCAATCTACGTGCTGGTGCCGGCTTTGGCCCTGTTGGCGGCCGCGGCGATGCTGCCCGCGGACGCCGAGCGCCGGTCGACCGATACAGGCGCGGCGATCGAGGCCAGCGGACTGCAGCGGCTCTCCGGCGAGTATCTGGCGGCCGCGGTCGCCGATCCTCTGATCATTTTCGACCATTCCGCCGCGATGGTTCACGCCAACGCCGCCGCCTTCGCCGCCTTCGGCGGCCTGGCGCCGGGCATGTCTCTGGCATTGAAGTTTCGCGCGCCGGAAATGCAGGCGCTGCTGGACGGCATCCTGTCGGGCGGGGTCGCCGCCGATGCGGTCGACTACACCGAAAAGCTGCCGGTGGAGCGGACATACAGGGTCAGCGCGTCAACGGTCGGCCATGCCACGGGCCTTTATGTGCTGGTGTTCAAGGATCAGAGCGAGACGCGCCGCATCGACCGCATGCGGGCCGATTTCATCGCCAATGCCAGCCATGAATTGCGCACGCCGCTCGCCTCGATCGCCGGCTTCATCGAGACGCTGCGCGGGCCGGCCCGCAACGATCCGGCGGCGCGCGACCAGTTCCTGCAGATCATGCAGAACCAAACGGGACGCATGGCCCGCCTGATCGACGATCTGCTCTCGCTCTCGCGACTGGAGATGAAACCTTATCTGAGGCCGGGCACGGCGGTCGATCTTCGCCAGGCGATCGACAGCGTCATCGATTCGCTCGGGCCGCTGGCCAGCGAGAACGGCATCGTCATCGAGCGGGACTTCATCGATGGTCCGGTTTCCGTCCCCGGCGACCGCGACGAACTCTTCCAGGTTTTCGAGAATCTCCTGGAGAATGCCTGCAAATACGGCCAGTCAGGCGGACGCGTGACCGTATCCATGGCACGCGTCGAGGACGGTCAGGACCCAGGCATCGACGTCACCATAAGAGACTACGGCCCGGGCATCGCCGAAGAACACATCCCGCGGATAACCGAACGCTTCTACCGCGTCGATGTCGAAAACAGCCGCACCCAGAAAGGCACCGGGCTTGGCCTTTCGATCGTCAAGCATATATTGACCCGTCATAACGCAAGATTGTCGATCAAGTCGGAAGTCGGCAAGGGTGCGGCGTTCACGGTTCATTTGCCGGCTCGCTGATCGTGTATCGGTCGCCAACCGAGATTTTCTTCTTTCTGTCATGCGGTTCGCGTATCAGCGGCAGATTGAGGGAGCGCACCAGCCGGCACAAACCGGGAAGGCATATCGATGCAGTCCGTGCATACAGTCAGTGCCTATGACGAAGAGCTGAAATTCCTGTCCAAGCGCATCGCGGCGATGGGCGGCCATGCCGAGCGCATGGTCGAACAGGCTGTCGCGGCCCTCGTCAATGTCGATCATGGCCTTGCTCAGAAGGTCATCCAGGACGACATCGTCCTCGACGAGGGACAGCGCGAGATCGACGACAAGGCCATCATCATCATCGCCAGGCGCCAGCCGATGGCGACGGATTTGCGTGAGATCGTTGGCGCGATCCGCATCTCGGCCGATATCGAGCGGGTCGGCGATCTTGGCAAGAACGTCGCCAAGCGCGTCGCCTCGGTTGACGGCCGCCAGCCGAACAGCCTTTTCCGCGGTATCGAGGCGCTTGCCAACTTGGCGCTGACGCAGCTCAAGGAAGTGCTTGACGTCTACGCCTCGCGCTCGGTCGAGAGGATCGGCTTCGTTCGCGATCGGGACGACCAGATCGACGCCATGTATACCTCGCTGTTCCGCGAGCTTTTGACCTACATGATGGAAGATCCGCGCAACATCACGCCCTGCACGCATCTTCTGTTCTGCGCCAAGAATATCGAGCGCATCGGCGATCATGCGACCAACATCGCCGAGACCATTTATTACATCGTCACTGGCGACCAGATGCCCGCCGAACGGCCGAAGGGCGACAAGACCGACAAGGTGGTGATGGCCGGCACGGTGCCGGCTAAGTGAATTCAGGCCCCTCGAACGGTTTTCTGATTTAGGCTAAGCTCTTCCGGGCATGGCGAATTGTCAGTCGCAGTCTCGGGAGGTTTGCGATGGAACAAGTCCGAAACCTGACCCCGGCCCCAACGTCGGGCATCATAGCGTCAAGCGTCTATTTGGGCGGCAAGCGCGTCGCCGACATCGCGATCGAACAGGCCGGCGAATGGGCGGCCAAACCCGGCCATGTCGTTTGGATCGGCCTGCTCGAGCCCGACCGCAACCTTCTGCTCAGGGTGCAGGCGCAATTCCACCTGCATGATTTGGCGATTGAGGATGCCGAGCATCCGCATCAGCGCCCGAAGATCGAGCAATATGGCGATGCCCTCTTCATCGTAGCCCGCACCGCGCAATTGATCGACGGCCGCGTCACCTTCGGCGAGACGCATCTGTTCGTCGGCACTGGCTACATTGTCAGCGTCCGGCACGGCCCGTCGACCTCCTACGCCGCCGTTCGCCAGCATTGGGAAAGCTGCCCGCATTCACTGGCCAAGGGTGAGGATTTCGTCCTCTACGCCATCCTCGATTTCATCGTCGACAATTACATGCCGGTGCTGGAGCAGATCGAGGATGAGGTCGAGACGATCGAGGACAAGGTGCTTCTGAAGCCGATGACTGGTTCGGATATCGAGCGCCTCTACATGCTGCGCCGCGATCTCCTGCGGCTGCGCAATGCGGCCTTGCCGCTGGTCGAGGTCTGCCGCCGCCTGACCAGCGCCGACCTGCCGCAGATCCATGCCGCCATGCATCCGCTGTTTCGCGATGTGACCGACCACATCCGCACCGTGCAGGAAAAGATCGACTCCCTGCGCGAGGTCCTGGCCTTCGCTTTCGAAGCCAGCCTTCTCGTCGGACAGAGCCAGGAAACAGCGATTTCAAAGAAGCTCGCCTCATGGGCCGCCATCCTGGCGGTGCCGACCGCGCTGGCCGGCATCTACGGCATGAACTTCGACGACATGCCGGAGCTGAAACTGCCTTACGGCTATCCGATGGTACTGGTGGCGATCGCGCTGGTCTGTTCGTTCCTGTACTGGCGGTTCAAGAAAAATGGGTGGCTGTGAGCGGAAGCGAATAGCCAATAGGGAGTAGCGAATAGGGAATAACAAAAGACGGCTTGCTCCCTGTCACAGAAACCAAGCCGTTCTATTCGCTATTCGCTATTCGCTATTCGCTATTCGCTATTCAGCGAGCGCGGCGTCTTTCCGCCGCCGGCTGGAACGCAACCCGGGAATGATACTTGCAGTACGGTCCCGTTTCGGCGGCGTCGTTGCCGCAGAAGCTGAAATCCTCCGAGAGCGGGTCGCCATTCGGCCATTTGCAGGTGCGTTCGGTCAGCTCGACGAGCTGCAGGTTGCGCGAGATCGGAACCACCACGTTCTCGACCGGGCGGATGTAGTGGCGCGCGACCGGCTCTGCGTCGAACTGCACCTGCAGCGCGGTGGCACCGATGGTGGCGGTCACATGGCGCGCCGGGCTCGCCGCGCGGGCCACCGATTTCTGCATCGAGGCGCCTTGCGTCGCCTTCTTCTGGCGCGCCGGGGCAGCCGTCGCGCGGCCGCGGCCCGACAGCTTCAGGCGATGCACCTTGCCGATGACGGCGTTGCGGCTCACTCCGCCAAGCTGTGCGGCAATCTGGCTTGCGCTCAGACCCTCCGACCACAATTTCCTGAGAAGTTCTACCCGCTCGTCAGTCCAGTTCATGAGACCGCGCTCCTGCTAATGCGTGCGGCAGCCAGAATCCTTTCCCGAGCCGGCTCTCGCCGGGCAAACGACACCACATGTACCGGGTGATTTAGGTCCGCCGCACGAAATATAGTTATTTCTCGACTACAATTACCTTATGCGCTGACTCGGTGACAAGAGTCCCAAAGGCAACACCGATTCGGTTTTTACGGTTTTCCCCAACTTGCCTGACCACTGATGGGCCGGAGTGGCGTCGGGGCTTGCCACGCGCTTCTGCGTGACGTTTTCGTTGACTTCATGGCCGAAAAACACGATAAGCCGCAAAGGCCGCCGCATTGGCGGCTTTTTTGATTTCCGGTTCCGGAGACGCATATAATGAGCGGTTCGGCGCTTTACGAGACCTTTGCCCGCGCACCCCTGGCTTTCGACCGTGGGGAGGGGACCTGGCTGGTCACCGACAAGGGCGAGCGATATCTCGACTTCGCGGGCGGCATCGCGGTGAATTCGCTGGGCCACAGCCATCCGCATCTGGTCGCGGCGCTCACTGAACAGGCCGCCAAGCTCTGGCACGTCTCCAATCTCTACGAAATCCCGGAACAGCGCCGGCTGGGCGAGCGGCTGGTCGATGCCACCTTTGCCGACAAGGTGTTCTTCACCAATTCGGGCGCCGAGGCGCTGGAATGCGCCATCAAGACGGCCAGGCGCTATCAGTTCGTCAAGGGCCATCCAGAGCGTTTTCGCATCATCACCTTCGAAGGCGCGTTCCACGGCCGCACGCTGGCGACGATCGCCGCCGGCGGCCAGTACAAATATCTCGAGGGCTTCGGGCCCAAGGTCGAAGGCTTCGACCAGGTTGCATTTGACGACATCGATGCCGCGGAAAAGGCGATCACGGCGGAGACCGCGGCCATCCTGATCGAGCCCGTGCAGGGCGAGGGCGGCATTCGCCCGGTGCCGACGCAGTCCTTGAAACGGCTGCGGCAGCTCTGCGACCAGCACGGCCTGCTTCTGATCTTCGACGAGGTCCAGTGCGGCATCGGCCGCACCGGCAAGCTGTTCGCGCATGAATGGGCCGGCGTCACGCCTGACCTGATGGCGATCGCCAAGGGCATCGGCGGCGGCTTCCCGATGGGCGCCTGCCTCGCCACGGACGAGGCGGCGACCGGCATGACCGCCGGCGTGCACGGCACCACCTTCGGCGGCAATCCGCTGGCGATGGCGGTCGGCAACGCCGTGCTCGACGTGGTGCTGGCCGACGGCTTCCTGGAGGACGTGCAGCGCAAGGCGCTGTTGTTGAAGCAGGGCCTTGCGGCAGTCGCGGACGAATTTCCCGAGGTCATAGAAGGCATCAGGGGGACCGGCCTGATGCTCGGCCTGAAATGCGCCATGCCCAATACCAAGGTGAACATGGCGCTGCGCGACCAGCACCTGCTTGCCGTGCCGGCCGGCGACAACGTCATCCGCCTCCTGCCGCCGCTCACCGTCACCGACGAGGAGATCGGCGAGGCGCTGAAGCGCATCCGCGGCGGCGCCAAGGGCCTGACCGACGCGATAGCGGCCGAAGCCGCGAAATAAGTTCTGGAACCTGCCGATGAGCGTCCGCCACTTCACCGATCTGTCCGCCGTTTCCGCGGGCGACCTGCGCATCATGCTGGACGACGCGATGGCGCGAAAGACCAGGCTCAAGGCGGGTGAGCGCTCAAAACCGCTCGACGGCAAGGTGCTGGCGATGATCTTCGACAAGCCGTCGACGCGCACGCGCGTGTCCTTCGATGTCGGCATGCGCCAGCTCGGCGGCGAGACGATCATGCTGACCGGCACTGAGATGCAGCTCGGACGGTCGGAGACCATCGCCGACACGGCGAAAGTGCTGTCGCGCTATGTCGACGCCATCATGATCCGCACCACGTCGCACGACCGGCTGATCGAGCTCACCGAGAACGCCACGGTTCCGGTCATCAACGGGCTGACCGACGACACGCATCCTTGCCAGCTCATGGCCGACATCATGACCTTCGAGGAGCATCGCGGCCCGGTGGCCGGCAGGACCTTTGCCTGGACCGGCGACGGCAACAATGTGCTGCACTCGCTGCTCGAAGCCTCGGCCCGGTTCCGTTTCAACCTGAATGTTGCGGTGCCGGAAGGCAGCGAGCCTTTCGAGAAATATGTCGACTGGTCGAAAGCCAATGGCGGCAAGGTCCGGTTTGCCAAATCCGCCGAGGAAGCCGTCGACCAGGCCGATTGCGTCGTCACCGACAGCTGGGTCTCGATGGGTCAGGAGCATCGCGCTCGCGGCCACAACGTCTTCCTGCCCTATCAGGTCAACGCGGCGCTTATGGCCAAGGCCAAGCCCGATGCGTTATTCATGCACTGCCTGCCGGCGCATCGCGGCGAAGAGGTCACCGACGAGGTGATCGACGGGCCGCATTCGGTGGTCTTCGATGAGGCCGAGAACCGGCTGCACGCCCAGAAGGCGGTGCTGGCCTGGTGCCTGGGCGCTTGAGAAGGGCGGACCTGACCGCTTCCGGCCCGATCGGGGTCAACTTGATCTGGGGACAGGTGATGCCTATTTGCGGGCCATCACGTAAATTGAACGCGCTTCGACGCATGCGGCTCATCGGGTTGCATGGCTGCGCCCCGGAGTTTTGTCATGTTGGAAACCCAGACCTTGGCTGAGCATAAACCCCAACTCGGTGAATTCGGCTTCGCCGGCGACGACCACGTCGTGCCTTACGAGGTTGCGCCGCTCGATGTGCGCGGCCGCACCGTGCAGCTCGGGCCGATGCTCGACGCTATTTTGAGCCGCCACAATTATCCCGAGCCCGTCGCCCGCCTGCTGGCGGAAGCCTGCGTGCTCACCGTGCTGCTCGGCACCTCGCTTAAATTCGAAGGCAAGTTCATCCTGCAGACCCGCACCGATGGGCCGGTCGACATGCTGGTCGCCGATTTCACCACGCCGCAGGCGTTGCGTGCCTATGCGCGCTTCGATGCCGACAGGCTGCAGGCGCTGACCGACGCCGGCGAGACCTCGCAGCAGGCTCTGCTCGGCAACGGCGTCCTGGCTCTGACCATCGACCAGGGCGCGCACACGCAGCGCTATCAGGGCATCGTCCAGCTCGACGGCACCTCGCTGGAGGATGCCGCGCGCACCTATTTCCGCCAGTCGGAGCAGATCCCGACCGATATCAAGATGTCGGTCGCCAAGCTGGTCACCCCCGGCCCGGGCGGCGCGCGCGAGCAGTGGCGAGCCGGCGGCATCCTGGCGCAGTTCCTGCCTCAGGCGCCGGAGCGCATGCGCATTCCCGATATTTCGGGCGGCGACGGCGACGACCGCGAGCTGACGGACCACCCGGCCGACAATTCCTGGCAGGAATTGCTGGCGCTGCTCGGCACCATCGAGCCGACCGAGCTGATCGACCCGACCGTGGGCGCCGAGCGGCTGCTCTACCGGCTTTTCCACGAGCACGGCGTGCGCGTCTTCCGCAGCGTGCCCGTGGACGACCAGTGCTCCTGCTCGCGCGAGAAGATCCACGGCATCCTCCAAGGCTTTTCGGCTGAGGAGATCAAGGACTCGACCGAGGAGGGCGGCATCCATGTCGCCTGCGAGTTCTGCTCGACGCAATACGACTTCGACCCGGCAGAATTTGCCGCGGAGTGAGAAAGCTCCGGTTCCTCGCCCCACGAAGTGGGGAGAGGTGGCCCGGCGAAGCCGGGACGGAGAGGGGTCTTTGGCACAGTTCGTAATCCGCTGTCCAAAGACGCCTGAGCGCGTATCTCGTGGTCGGTTCCGCGCCAGTCCCTCTGCTGGCGTCTGGCGGTACGAAGGTCGTCCCCCTCTCCGTCCCGGCTTCGCCGGGACACCTCTCCCCCGCTTTGCGGGGGCGAGGAACCCAAGGTCTCTAATTCACCGTCCGCCTTGTCCCCGGCATGTCGAGCGAGAAAGCCGGAATGGCGATGTCGAACGTCTCGCCGCGGCCGTTGCGCATCGTGTAGTGGCCGACCATGATGCCCGACGGTGTGGAGAGCGGGCAGCCTGATGTGTATTGATAGCTGTCGCCGGGATTGAGCTCCGGCTGGTCGCCGACGACGCCGGCGCCGCGCACCTCCTCGACACGGCCCTGGCCGTCGGTGATGTGCCAATAGCGCGACAAAAGCTGCACGAAATCGTCGGAGCGGTTGTCGATTGTCACCTGATAACCCCAGACATAGCGGTTCTCCGACGGATCGGATCTATCCTCCAGATAGAAGGGTCTGACCAGCACTTCGATGTTGCGCGTCACTGCGCGATACATGGGCCACTCCGGTTGCCGCCGCGGAACATTCGTCGCGCTTCGCTGTTGGACGCGCAGCGCCGACCATTCTGCCAGCCTTGTAGCGCACGTGCCGAAAAACAATGTCATTTAAGTGACACATGACAATGTTGGTGTGCACAAACCGTGCCGGGCGACTCGGGCGCTCTGTGACTGTTGAAACGGCCGCATGCGGCCAAGAGTATTCCAGGAAAAGTGCGAGCGGTTTTCCGTCCGGAATTGCGTGAAAACAAAGAGATAGGGTGACCAGATCTCGATGGAACTGACTATCGCAGCCGGCCTGGCTTCGTCAGCCCTTCTTCTCTCGAACCTCGCCAGCATCCTGCTCGCCGCGTCGCGGCTGAAACGACGACACGTCGTTGCGTCGCCCGTCGGCGCGCAGCCGGTCTCGATCATCGTTCCTTCGCGCGGCGTCGAGCCGTTCACGCAGGAGACCCTTCAGCGCGCCTTCTCGCTCGACTGGCCGCGCTATGAACTGATCTTCTGCGTCGCGCATGCCGAGGACCCGGTGGTGAGGCTCATCGATGCGGCGATAGCGCGCCACCCCAAGGTTCCGGCGCGGCTGTTGATCGGCGACGACCGTATCAGCGCCAATCCCAAGCTCAACAACTGCGTCAAGGGTTGGCAGGCGGCGCGGCACGATTGGGTCGTCCTCGCCGATTCCAACGTGCTTATGCCGAGGGACTATGTCCAGCACCTGATGGCGGCATGGCGGCCGGATACCGGCCTCGTCTGCTCGACGCCGATCGGTTCGCGGCCGGACGGCTTTTGGGCCGAAGTCGAATGCGCCTTCCTCAACACGCTGCAGGCGCGCTGGCAGTATGCCGGCGAGGCGCTTGGCCTCGGCTTCGCCCAGGGCAAGAGCATGCTGTGGAACAAGCCGATGCTGGACGCCAATGGCGGCATCCAGGCCTTGGCCGCCGAGATCGCCGAGGACGCGGCCGCCACCAAGCTGGTCAACAGCCTGGGCCTGCGCGTCAATCTGGTCGCCTCGCCTTTCGAGCAGCCGCTAGGCCAGCGCAGCTTCGCCGAGATCTGGTCGCGACAGACGCGCTGGGCGCGGCTGCGCCGGGTCACCTTCCCGCTGTTCTTCACGCCGGAGATCCTGACGGGCGCGGCGGTGCCGCTGCTGCTGGCGCTGATTGCCGCGGCAAGCGCCGGCGTCAGCCTGCCCAGCACGGCTTTGTGCGTGCTGGCGATCGCCTACCTGCCGGAATGCCTGCTGGCCTTGGCCAAGGGCTGGTACCTGTCGCCGCGCAGCGTCACCGCGATGATCGTGCGTGACGCCATGCTGCCGGCCATCTGGGCGCGCGCCTGGTTCGGCGGCGCCGTCGAGTGGCGCGGCAATGCGATGACCATCCGAACCCGCGAGCTGACAGAACTTGAGGAGATCGCCTGAATCGTCTGAGGCGGTCTCCCGCAGTATTTCCGGCTTATTTTGCTGCCTTCAGCGCCTGCTCGATGTCCTCCAGCAGATCGTCGGTGTCTTCCAGGCCGACCGAGAGCCTGAGCGTGCCGGGGCCGATGCCGAGCTCGGCACGTGCCTCGTCGCTCAGGTTCTTGTGCGTCGTCGTCGCCGGATGAGTGATCAGGCTCTTGGCGTCGCCGAGATTGTTCGAGATCAGCACAATGTCGAGCGCGTTCTGGAAGGCGAAGGCCGCCTGCTTGCCGCCCTTGACGTCAAGGCAGATCAATGTCGAGCCACCGGACATCTGCTTCTTGACGATATCGGCCTGCGGGTGATCGGCGCGGCCGGGATAGATGACGCGCGCGATCTCAGGTCGTCCGGCCAGGAAATCGGCGATCCTGCCGGCGCTCTCCGTCTGCTGGCGCACGCGCAGCGGCAGCGTCTCCAGCCCCTTGAGCAGCGTCCAGGCGTTGAAGGGCGACAGGCTGGGGCCGGTGTGGCGGAAATAGTCGTGCAGGTTCTCGTCGATCCATTTCTTGTCCGACAGGATGACACCGCCGAGGCAGCGGCCCTGGCCGTCTATATGCTTGGTGGCCGAATAGACGACGATGTGAGCGCCGAGCTGCAGCGGCTTCTGCTGCAGCGGCGTGGCGAAGACATTGTCGACGATGACGCGCGCGCCGATTGAATTGGCGAGCTTGGCGACAGCGGCGATGTCGACCACTTCCAGCGTCGGATTGGTCGGGCTTTCCAGGAAGAACAGCTTGGTGTTCGGCCTGACCGCCTTTTCCCAATTGGCGATGTCGGTGCCGTCGATCAGCGTCGCCTGGATGCCGTAGCGCGGCGCCAGCGTCTCCACCACCCAGCGACAGGAGCCGAACAGGGCGCGCGCCGCAACGATGTGGTCGCCGGCTTTCACGCTGCAAAGCAGCGCGGCGGAAACGGCGGCCATGCCGGACGCGGTGGCGCGGGCATCCTCGGCGCCTTCAAGCGCGCACATGCGCTTCTCGAACATGTCGACGGTCGGGTTGGCGTAGCGCGAATAGATGAAGCCCGGTTCCTCGCCCTTGAAGCGGGCTTCCGCCGCCTGCGCCGTCTCGTAGACATAGCCCTGGGTGAGATACATCGCCTCTGAGGTCTCGCCGTACTGGGAACGCAATGTTCCGCCATGCACGAGTGCCGTTTGAGGTTTCCAGTTGCGCTTCTTGGTGCTCATAGCCCTGCTTCCAGACACAAAAAAACCGGCCGCGAAGTCGCAACCGGTCCATATAGCCTTGCGGCTCGACGGTCCTTTAGCGACTTGTTTAACGTGGCTGCAAGCCGACCGGCCAAATCACCACGGGATAACGACCCTTTAAATGAGCGCCGCGCTTGCGTCAATTGCCGGCTTCATTAAGAGGTTTGTACCAGCCGGACGGCAAGAGCCTGCTTAGGTCCTCGCCCGGCCTTGTGAACGGAGCCAGCCTTTGCGGCAGACAGGCATTCTTCCGGACCAGGACATCGCGGCGCTGTTTAAGGCGAACGCGCTCAAGTCGCCGCGCGCGCTGGACACCAACCAGATCCAGCCGGCCAGCCTCGATCTCAGGCTCGGCGACAAGGCCTATCGCGTACGCGCCTCCTTTCTCCCGGGGCCCGATCATCTGGTCGCCGACAAGCTCGAACGGCTGAAGCTTCACGAGATAGACCTCACCGGCGGCGCGGTGCTGGAAACCGGCTGCGTCTATATCGTGCCTTTGCTGGAAAGTCTGGCATTGCCGGCCGAGGTTTCGGCCTCGGCCAATCCGAAGAGCTCGACCGGCCGCCTCGACATCTTCACGAGGGTCATGACCGATCGCGGCCATGAGTTCGACAAGATCGCCGCCGGCTATCACGGGCCGCTCTATATCGAAGTCAGCCCGCGCACCTTCCCGATCGTCGTGCGCGGCGGCTCGCGGCTGTCGCAGATCCGTTTCCGCATCGGCAATGCCGTGCTTTCGGAGAGCGAACTGCGTGACCTTCACCGCGCCGAGATGCTGGTCGCCACCGAGCCGCCCAACATTTCCGGCGGCGGCATCGCGCTCTCCATCGACCTCGACGGCGACAAGGACGGGCTTGTCGGCTACCGCGGCAAGCACCACACCGGCCTGGTCGACGTCGACAAGCGCGCCGCGCAGGACGTCGTCGATTTCTGGGAGCCGATCTATAAGAGCGGCGCCGGCGAGATCGTGCTCGACCCTGACGAATTCTACATCCTGGTCAGCCGGGAAGCGGTGCACGTGCCGCCGCTCTATGCCGCCGAGATGACACCCTTCGATCCGCTGGTCGGCGAGTTCCGCGTCCACTATGCCGGCTTTTTCGATCCGGGCTTCGGCCATTCCGCCGCCGGCGGCAGCGGCAGCCGCGCCGTGCTCGAAGTGCGCAGCCACGAAGTGCCTTTCATCCTCGACCACGGCCAGATCGTCGGCCGTCTTGTCTACGAGCACATGCTGAAGCGTCCGCAGGCGCTCTACGGCACCGATCTCGGCTCGAACTATCAGGCGCAGGGCCTGAAGCTTTCCAAGCATTTCAGGGCCGCGCGCTGAGCTGCCAATCTCCCCCTCAAGGGGGGAGATCGGCGCTACAGCGCCTTCACCGCCACCTTCACCGGCTTTTCGATCTCCAGCGGATTGCGCAGCGGCAGGCCGAAATCCGGCGCCTCGATCTCGAACGTGTCGCCGGCCTCGGTCTTGATGCCGTCGGCGAAGGAGAGCGTCGCGGTGCCGAACATATGCACATGCACGTCGCCGGGCTGGCGGAAGGCCGAATATTTGAAATGGTGGTGCTCGAGATTGGCGATTGTGTGCGACATGTTCGCCTCGCCCGACAGGAACGGCTTTTCCCAGAGCAGCTTGCCGTCGCGCCAGATGCGCGATGCGCCGCGGATGTCGGCCGGCAGGTCGCCGATCAGGATTTCGGGGCCGAATGAGGCGTTGCGCAGCTTGGAATGGGCGAGGAACAGATAGTTCACCCGCTCGGTGACGTGATCGGAGAACTCGTTCGACAACGTAAAGCCGACGCGGAACGGCGCGCCGTCATCGCCGATGACATAGATGCCGGCGATCTCGGGCTCCTCGCCGCCGTCCTGCGCGAAGGCCGGCGACATCAGCGGCGCGCCCGGCGCCACCGCCATCGTGCCGTTGCCCTTGTAGAACCATTCCGGCTGCACGCCGACCTGTCCCTTGGCCGGCTTGCCGCCTTCGAGCCCCATGCGGAACATCTTCATGGAATCGGTGAGCTCCTCCTCGCCGCCCTCGCTGAGCTTCTTGTGCATGGAATCGCGCGTCGCCGCGGAGCCGAGATGCGTCAGCCCGGTGCCGGTGAGATGCAGATGCGCCGGGTCCGGATGGTTGATCGGCGAGACCAACCGGCCCCTCTTGTAGGCGGCATCGAGATCGACCGTCTCGCCATAGCCCTTGCGCTCGATCAGCGCTTCGAGGCCGATGCCCGTGCGTGCGGCCTCCATCGCCAGCGAATAGACGCTGCGCGCGCCATTGATGACCCTGGTCTTGCCGCCGCCGTTGCGGGCGACGACGCGGATCGTCTCGGCGTCGTCGAGGATCTGGGAGATCAGCATGTTCGAATCCTCTCTCATTTAGCGGCCGCCCGCGGGCAAGCCTTACCCGTCGCGGCGTGGAGCGATCCCCGCCGCGGTTGAAAAACTTCGTCCGGATTGCGTTCGCGAGCTCGGTCCTTGCGTGGACTTCTTGGTGCCGACGGGTTGCCGGCAGCGTCGCGATCTGAAACCCGTATGCCTCCTGAACTTTGTTCCGGCCCTTAAGCCTTGTTCTTGTTGTAGACGTCGAAGATGACGGCGCCGAGCAGCACCAGGCCCTTGACCACCTGCTGCCAGTCGACATTGACGCCCATGATCGACATGCCGTTGTTCATCACGCCCATGATGAAGCCGCCGACCACGGCGCCGATCACCTGGCCGACGCCGCCCATTGCCGAGGCGCCGCCGATGAAGACGGCCGCGATGACGTCGAGCTCGCTGCCGAGACCGGCGGCCGGCACGGCCTGGCCGAGGCGCGCCGCGATGATCAGGCCGCCGAGCGCCGACAGCACGCCCATGTTGATGAAGACCAGCAGCGTCAGCCTTTCGGTGTTGATGCCCGACAGCTGCGCCGCCTTGGCGTTGCCGCCCATGGCATAGATGCGGCGGCCGATGGTCATGCGCTTGGTGACGAAGACGAACAGCGAGATGAGCACACCCATCACCAAGAGCACGACCGGCAGGCCCCTGTAGCTGGCGAACTGGAACACCAGGAACAGCGCCAGCGCGCTGCCGACCAGCGTCTTGATCACGAACAGCGGGAAGGGCTCCGCCTCATAGCCGTGACGCTCGCGCTTGCGCCGCGTCCTGAAGCCGAAATAGGCATAGGCGAGCACTGCGATCAGGCCGAGCACGATCGTCGTCATATGCAGCGTCAAGCCGCTGCCGACGATGGTCTTGCCGGCGGCATTGACCGTTGGCGGGATCAGCACAAGCGGGCCGATCACGTCCGGGATGAAGCCCGAGCTCAGCGCCTTGAAGCTGTCCGGCAGCGGGCCGACCGACGAGCCGCCGCCGAGCAGCGCCTGGCAGATGCCTCGGAAGATCAGCATGCCGGCCAGCGTCACGATGAAGCTCGGTATCTTGTGATAGGCGATCCAGTAGCCTTGCGCCGCGCCGATCAGCGCGCCGACGATCAGGCAGACGATCGAGACCACCAGCGGATTCGAGAATATGCCGAGCGGCCAGATCACCATCATCATCGCGGCAAGCGCGCCGATGAAACCTGCCACCGATCCCACGCTGAGGTCGATATAGCCGGCGACGATCACCAGGAGCATGCCCAGCGCCATCACGATGATGAACGAGTTCTGCTGCACCAGGTTCGAGAGGTTGACCGGTTTGAACAGCGTGCCCGACGTCGTGTACTGGAAGAACAGCATGATGACGATGAGCGCGATGATCAGGCCGTATTCGCGCAGGTTCGTCGTCAGGGCCGAGACGGCGATGCGCGGACCCTGCTTGACGTCCTCGGCTGTGCCGCTTTGCGGTGCGGGAGCGCTTTCTGTGCTCATGATGCTTTTTTTCCTTCTCCGCGAACGATGGCGCGCATGATCTTTTCCTGGCTGGCTTCGCTTGCCGCCATTTCGCCGACAATACGCCCTTCGTTCATCACATAGATGCGGTCGGTGATGCCGAGCAATTCAGGCATTTCCGACGAGATGACGATGATCGCTTTGCCCTCGGCGGCCAGGCGGGCGATGATCGTATAGATTTCGTACTTGGCGCCGACGTCAATGCCGCGGGTCGGCTCGTCGAGGATCAGCACTTCCGGATCGGCGAACAGCCATTTCGACAGCACCACCTTCTGCTGGTTGCCGCCCGAGAGGTTGCCGGTCAGTTGATAGACGCTGGAGGCGCGGATGTTGGTCTTCTTGCGGTAGTCGTTGGCGACGCTCATCTCGCGCATGTCGTCGATGACGCCGCGGCTGGAAACGCCGCCAAGATTGGCCAAGGTCACATTGTGCTTGATGTGGTCGATGAGGTTGAGGCCGTAGGTCTTGCGGTCCTCCGTCACATAGGCGATGCGGTTCTCCACCGCCTTGCTCACCGACGAGAGGTCGAGCGGCTTGCCGTGCAGCGACACCTCGCCGGTGATGTGCCGGCCATAGGAGCGGCCGAACAGGCTCATCGCGAATTCGGTGCGGCCGGCGCCCATCAGCCCGGCAATGCCCACCACCTCGCCCTCGCGCACATTGAGGTTGACGTTCTTGATCACCTGCCGCTCGGGGTGGATCGGGTGGTAGACCGACCAGTCCCTCACCTCGAAGACGACGTCGCCGATCTGCGGCTCGCGCGGCGGGTAGCGGTCGTCGAGCGAGCGGCCGACCATCGAGGTGATGATGCGGTCTTCAGAGATGTCCTTCCGCGGCAAGGTCTCGATGGTGCGCCCGTCGCGGATCACCGTGACCTTGTCGGCGACGCGGTTCACCTCGTTCAGCTTGTGCGAGATCAGGATCGAGGTCATGCCCTGGCGCTTGAACTCGAGCAGGAGGTCGAGCAGCGCCTGGCTGTCCTTCTCTGAGAGCGACGCGGTCGGCTCGTCCAGGATCAGGAGCTTTACTTCCTTGCTGAGCGCCTTGGCGATCTCGACCAGCTGCTGCTTGCCGACGCCGATATTGGTGATCAGCGTCTTGGGATCTTCCTTGAGCCCGACCTTCTTGAGCAGGGCGGCCGTGCGCGTCTCGTTGGCGTCCCAGTCGATGACGCCATAGCTGGCGTGCTCGTTGCCGAGGAAGATGTTTTCCGTGATCGACAGCATCGGCACCAGGGCAAGCTCCTGGTGGATGATGACGATGCCGATATGCTCGCTGTCGTGAATGCCCTTGAAATTGCATTCCTGGCCGCGAAAGATGATCTGGCCATCATAGGTCCCGGATGGGTAGACGCCCGACAGCACCTTCATCAGCGTCGACTTGCCGGCGCCGTTCTCGCCGACGATGGCGTGGATCTCACCTTCCTCGACGCTCAGATTGACGTTCGACAACGCCTTCACACCGGGGAACGTCTTGGTGATGTCGCGCATCTCCAAAATCGTCGAGGCCATCGGGTCTGCTCCTTGGCGCACGCTTTCCATCATCGGAGAATGCCATGCGCGAAATCAAAATGCTGCGGCTGCCTTCGCACCCTGACGGCGCGCTGCGCTGCAGAAGCCGGCAAAAACAATACCGGGGTCGCTTCTGAACGAAAAGGGGCCCTGCGGTCGCGCAGGACCCCTCGTTTTCAAGCCAGATTACTTCAGCTCTTCGGCCTTGATGTAGCCGGAGTCGACGACCAGCTTCTCGTAGTTCGACTTGTCGACCTCAACCGGCGTCAGGAGGATCGAGGGAACGACCTTGACATCGTTGTTGTAGGTCTTGGTGTCGAGGCCCTCGGGCTTGCCGCCCGAGAGCACCTTGTCGACCAGCTCCACGGTCGACTTGGCCAGCTCGCGGGTGTCCTTGAACACCGTCGAATACTGCTCGCCCGAGATGATCAGCTTGACCGAGGCGGTCTCGGCGTCCTGGCCGGTCACAATCGGCCAGGGCTGAGCGTCCGTGCCGTAGCCGACGGCGCGCAACGAGGCGGTGATGCCGCGCGAAAGGCCGTCATAAGGCGACAGAACGCCATCGACGCGGCTGCCATCCGAGTAGTTGGCCGAAAGCAAATTGTCCATGCGCGCCTGGGCGGTGGCGGCGAGCCAGCGCAGCGTGCCGACCTTGTCCATGCCCATCTGGCCGGACTTGATCTTGATCGAGCCGTCATCGATCAGCGGCTGCAGGACCGACATGGCGCCGTTGTAGAAGAAGAAGGCGTTGTTGTCGTCGGGCGAGCCGCCGAAGAGTTCGACGTTCCAGGGCTTGGTGTTCGGGAAGCGCTCCTTGAGGCCCTTGACCAGGGAATTCGCCTGGATCACGCCGACGCCGAAATTGTCGAAGGTGGTGTAGTAGTCGACATTCGGGGTCTTCTTGATCAGGCGGTCATAGGCGACGGTGACCACGCCGGCATCATTGGCCTTCTGCAGCGCGTCCGCCATGGTGGTGCCGTCGATCGAGGCGATGATCAGCGCCTTCGGGCCCTTGGTGATTTCATTTTCCAGCTGGCTGAGCTGGTTCGGGATGTCGTCCTGCGCGTATTGCAGGTCGACGGTGTAGCCGAGCTTCTCGAGCTGGGACTTGACGGCATCGCCGTCGTTGATCCAGCGCTGCGAGGTCTTGGTAGGCATCAGCACCCCGATGAGGCCCTTGTCGGCCGCGTGTGCCGAATAGGTCATGGCAGCGACGCCAAGGGCCGCGACGGCGGCCAGTGTCTTGATGATCTTCACGATTACTCTCCCTGGTTGATGGACGCGACACCTCGGGGCTTCGCGGGCCGCGCAGTCGAGCAGATGCGCTGGCGCGCCTCTGTCGGCTTTATCGATCTCCGGTATCCTCCCAATCGGCCCCGCGACGCAGTTTCAATCGATACGAATTCGCTCGTTACCGACCCCTGCGCCTCGGAACGCGCGAAGGGTGTGGCCCTTTGACATAACTGTCAAATGCGATCTTCGGTGGTTGCTATACCGAAGCTGATATAGCTAAGAGGATTGAAGGAAACCCGCTGGGAAGGTTCAGGATCATGGCGGAAATGCAAGATTTCGGTGCGATTTCAGGTGGTTACGAGAAGTCGCCGGGAGACGGCGAGACGCTGCTGCGCAGCGGCCTGAGCCTCCGCCACATGCGCATGATCACCGCGCTGGACGATCACGGACGGGTGAGCGCGGCCGCGCAGGTGATGAACATCTCGCAGCCGGCCGCCTCGCGCATGATCGCCGAGATGGAGGCCGTGCTCGACGTCAGATTGTGCGAGCGGCTGCCGCGCGGCGTGACGCTGACCCCTTATGGCAAGGCGCTCGCGCGGCGCGCCCGCTCGATCCTGCTCGAGATGCGCGAGGCCGATCGCGAGATTTCCGAGCTCAAGGCTGGCAAGGGCGGCTCCGTGTTCCTCGGCGCGGTGACGGCGCCGGCAATCGAGTTGGCCGTGCCGGCGATTCGCGAAATCCGCCGCATCTATCCGCGCATCGAGATCACCATGCAGGTCGAGACCTCCAACGTGCTCGCCCGCGAGCTGATCGCGTCGCGCCACGACTTCATCATCGCCCGCATTCCCGACGATCTTAACCCGCGGCTCTTCGAATCGCGCGTCATCGGCGTCGAGAAGGCCTGCCTCATCGTACGCCGCGGCCACCCGCTGGCGAGCGGCAAGATGGTGCGGCTGGAGGAAACGGCGGGTTACGACTGGGTGTTCCAGTCCGGCGGCTCGCCGCTGCGCCAGGCGATGGAAAGCAACTTCCTCAACCGCGGCATTGCGCTGCCCGACCGCATCCTCAACACCTCGTCGCTGCTGCTCACTTTGGTGATGGTGGCGCAGTCCGACGCCATCGCGCCGGTCTCGATCCAGGTCGCCAGGTTCATCCAGGGGGCCGACGGGCTGGCCGGCGCCATCGACGTGGTTCAGACCGAGTTCGATATCGAGGTCCGGCCCTACAGCCTGATCACGGTCAAGAACCGCGTGCTCTCGCCGGCCGCCAAAATGCTGCACGACTTCATCTTGCGCGAAGTGGGGTGATGGAACGAGAATCCTACTCGTACGTTCAAACCGATCGGTCGCTCGCTGGAGCCCGTTGCGGGTGAGGGAAGAGCTGCCGAGGCTCAACAGCTCGGGAGGTTTTTGATGGAACGTCGGTTGTTTCTGACTGGAATGCTTGGCGTTGCGGGCGCGGCGGCACTTGCCAGCCTGGCCGGACCAAGCAAGGCGGTTGCCGGTATTCCCGGCGGCAACGGGATTCTGGACGAGCTCGACAAGCCGGACAATGCGGTCTTCGAAGGCGACGATCCGGCCGAAGTGGAGCTGGTTTCCCACCGGCGTCACCATCACGGAGATTGGTACTGGCGCCGCCGCAGGCGCCGCCGTCGGCGCGGCTGGAGACATGTCTGCCGCCGCGTCTGGCGTCATGGCCGCTGGCGCCGTCGCTGCTGGCGCGAGCGCTACTGGATCAACATCTGGCTTTAGTTTAGGCCTGCAGTTGCCCTTAAGGGGATGGGTCTTGCACGATCGTGCAAGACCTATCCTTATGAGGGCAGTGCCATCAGAGTATCCAGCATTCTACGTCGTTTGAGCGCAAGCAGCTGCTGGCGGCGCGCCGGCGCCATGTCGATGTCGGTCGTGAAGCGGCTTTCATGGAGCCAACCGTCAATTCGCTCGAAAAGCGCCTCGTCCATCTCCACGCCGGCAGCAACCGCGATCCGTTCATAGTCGGCCGCGCACAGATCCTCGTTGCCGAGTGCTCGATACAGGCAGTGCCAATTCAGGCCCCCAGTATCGAACCCGTCGAGCCAATCCCTGCCGAAGTTGAGCCGATCCGTCGGCAATCGAGCCAAGTTGAAAAAGGCAAAGCCCGGCCACAGGTACCAGCGCTCATCCGAGGCTTTTCGAACCAATCCCGCGACGGCGGCTCGATCCAGCATGCGGAAAGGGTTTGCCGTTGCCGTGGGGAAAATATCGTGATCCAGAAAGCCGACCATGGAAGGCCGGTTCGCGAGAACGATGTTCCTCCATGCCCAATTCAGGGCATAGCCGTGCGATTTGCCCCCATCCAGTTCTCGCCCTGTCCAGGGATTGGCCGGCACGGCCACGAAAGCAACGCCGGCCGCCATGCAGATGTCGCGAATGGCGCCTCTTGCCGCCAGGCTGGTGGAGTTGTCAGCAACAACCTGGACGGCCTCGGACACATTCCTGGCGATCAACTTGATCTGCCACTCAATCACCTGGGGATCGTTGAAGCTGATCGTAATCAGAACTTTCTGGCTACGGATATGGGGAAGGGCCATAGGGCCGGCGTGCCTTGCCAGCCCGATCCGTTCGCGAATCTGGTAGCGCGCATGATTCTTGCGGTCGACCAACGGCCGTAGCCTGAACCATTCACGGATAGTATATTTCGACAGGGGGCGTGGCATGCTTCACTTTTATATTTCCGCGACCGGTGCAACAACCACAAGTAGCTCATGCGGCACTGGGGTTTTCGCCCGCGCGCGCAGGATGGCTCCCACGTGAACGGACGCACGCCGAAATTGGGGCTTGGAGCCTTTGCACGAACTGGAGCGGGTAGCGGGAATGCACGAACTGGAGCGGGTAGCGGGAATCGAACCCGCGCGTTCAGCTTGGGAAGCTGACAGGCTACCATTACATCATACCCGCGCAGCAGCCTCGTTACCACGACGGCGCCGCTTCAAGCAATCGGCAAAGCGATTGCACTGACCTCGGAGCCGGCGTCCTCGGTGCCGCCGGGCTGAAGCTGTCGCTGTCTCTGCGAAAGCATGGGCGGCATTGCCCGGACCTCTCGACATGAATTACAAAGGGCCGGGGTTTCGCTTGCCGCGAAGGACACTGCCCGTCAGGCACCGGTGCCCGCGCAGCGGTCTGGGGCATCGTGTTGCGGATCATCTATTTCCATTCCGACACTCATCCGTACGAAAAGGCGATCTATCCGGGTGTCGGCCCGGCTTTTGCGCGGCCGCTAGGCTGGGAAGTCAGGCCGATCAGCGGGCTGGATGCTGGCGATTTCGACACCGGCGTCATGGACAACCGTCTTGAGCAGGCGGACGTAGAGCGCCTCCGGCGTTACCTCGAACATCCCGCGAAGTGGCGGCCTCCGATCTTTTTCCGGATCAGCGACCCCGACATGCCGGATTCGGCCAATCCCAATGTCCGCTTCATCTTCGATTGCGCCGACCTTCCCGGTGTCCATTACGCCACGACCTACGACCCGGAAGGTCCGTTCCTGGCTTTCACCAAGCGGCTCAAGATATCCGGCGTCGCCCGTCTTCCATTCGCCTACGACTCCGCGCGGGAGATCGACGCCCCTCTTCGGGGCCGCAGCCGCAGGCTCTTCCTGTCGGGCGCCAGTTCACGAGACCTCTATCCGGTCCGCTACGCCTTGCGTCGCAGGCGACGCTGGTCTCCGTTGCTGAGATACCTCGTCTACGATCTGCAGCATCCGGGCTATCCTGAACAAGGCAAGCCGCAGCGGCACGACATCACCCACGAGCGCTTCATCGCGCTTGCCGCTCGCTCCACGCACTTCTTCTTGTGCGGTACCCGCTTCAATGTCGAATTGATGAAATATGTCGAGTGCGCCTACGCCGGCTCTGTACCGGTTGGCGTGCCGGCGAACTCCCTCAGCGCGGCCGCCAAGCGATGTTTTCAACCGCATACCGGGCGTTCTCGGGATCTGGTGAGGGATCTTTACGAGCCGATCTCCCGCCTTGAAAACCGTGCCGTGGCCTATCGCGACGCAATGCGCGAGTTGCGGTCGCCGTCAAGGATCGTCCGCGAATTCATAGCACAGGCAAGCGCGATTCTGGCTGAGCGTACCGCATGACACCGATGGAACCCGTCGTAAACGCCCTTTGGATCGGCCGCGCGCTTGGCGAAATCCATGCAGCCTGCCTGCGGTCCTTCATGCTCGCCGGGCACCTCGTGCGTCTTCATTGTTACGATGTTCCGGGCAATGTGCCCGAGGGCGTCGAGATTTTCGATGCCTCCCGGCTGATGCCGCGGGAACGGATCGTCACCTATAGATCCAACGGTAGTCCTTCGTTGTTCTCCAACCTCTATCGGTTGAAGATCCTGGAGGCCGGGATGGGCCTCTATGTCGACTGCGATGTCTACTGCCTGAAGCCCATCCCGCAAGCTGGCTACATATTCGGCTACCAGACCGACACCGAGCTCAACGGCGCCGTGCTGAAACTGCCCTCGGACAGCGACATGCTGCGCGAGGCGCTGAAGATGGTGGACGATCCCTATTTCATCGCCCCGTGGCTCGGCGGGCGCAAGCGCCGGCGCTACCATTGGCGCAAGGCGATAGGCCTACCGATCGATATCTCGCACTATGGATGGGGCATGCTTGGGCCCTGTGCGATGACCTACTTTGCCGGCAAGGCTGGCGTCATGGGTCATGCGTCGTCCATCGATGTCTTCTATCCGGTCCACTACGCCCAAGTCTCGCTGTTGCTCGATCTCGGCCTCTCGCTAGCGGATATTGTGACCACGCGCACGCTCTGCATCCATCTCTGCGACAACTCGCTCAGGGAGCGGCTCGGTGACCGTCCTATCCCCGCCGGTTCTCCGCTCAGCCAACTGCTGGAGCTTTCCAACTTGCCGGCCGGCGCTGAAGGTGGCAGGCCCTCCCATATGCCGTCAGCTTGATGGGAGACAGCCGAGTGCGTATCTCTGACACGGCGCCGCCGAATCGGGCGGCTCGAACCGGAGAATGGCCTTGTCTGCACTGACGCGCTTTCTTGGCGACACGCCGCTCAGGGTGTTCCTGAAGCTGCTCGTGGTCTCCTTCCTCGTCGGCCTGGTCATGCATGCCTTCGGCTGGTCGCCGATGGACGTCTTCTACGGCATCCGTCAGTTCTTCGTGGATTTGTGGAATCTCGGCTTCCACGCCATCGACCGCTTCCTCGGCTATATCCTGCTCGGCGCCGCGATCGTCGTGCCGGTGTTCATCCTGCTCAGGATCGCCAGCTACAGGAAATAGCCTAGCTTCCCATCACGCATATCGCGAGGCCACCTCGAACAACATGGCATGGCGCGCGGCGAGCGCCGGCACGTCGGTCGAGTAGCCGCCGCCGATGACGCCGCACAGCGGAACGCCGTGATTACGGAAATGCCCGATCACCATGTCTTCGCGGGCGCGGAGGCCATCGTCGCTCAGCGCCAGCCGGCCGAGCCTGTCCTCGGCATGCACGTCCACGCCGGCATTGTAGAAGACGATATCCCAATGCCTTTGCCCGGATAGTTCCGGCAGGATGACGGCGAGCCGGTCGAGATAGGCATCGTCGCCGGTGCCGTCCGGCAAAGCGATGTCCAGGTCGGAAGCGATCTTGCGCACCGGGTAGTTGCGCTCGCCATGCATGGAAAAGGTGAAGGCGCTCGGTTCGTCCTTCAGGATGTCCGCCGTGCCGTCGCCCTGATGCACGTCGAGATCGACAATCAGCACGTTTTCGACCGCGCCCTCAGCCAGCAGCGCCAACGCGGCGACGGCGACATCGTTGAAGGTGCAGAAGCCGGCGCCTTGCGCGCGCCTGGCGTGATGGCTGCCGCCAGCGGCGTTGCAGGCAATGCCGTGTTTCAGCGCCAGCCTGGCTGCCAGCACGGTGCCCGCCGTGGCGAGCTGAGCCCGCAGCGACACGCGCGGACCGACAGGAAAGCCGATCTCGCGCTCTATCTTCTCCGGCACCCGGCAGGCAATCACCTGGTCGACATACTCGGCCGCGTGGGCAAGCTTCAGCCATGGCGCCGGCGCCGGTTCCGGCATCGAGAGCGCGCCCGGCGCGGCCAGCCCGCGCATGTGCAAGGCCTCTAGCAAAAGCGGATATTTGCTCATCGGAAAGCGATGGTTGACAGCGAAGCCGGCGTCATAGTCGGGGTGATGGACGATCTGCAGCGGCATGGATCGGGAGGCCTGAGTCAAGTCTGGAGCAATTCCAGGAAAAGTGTGAAACGGTTTCCGTCCGGAATTGCGTAAAAACAACACAGAATTCGGTTGGCGGTCCGGCGGATATGGTTGCGTGACGCCGGCAAACTGGGGCACATCGGGTCCTCGATCAAGCCGCAATCAAACAGGCAGCAATCCCCTTGGACGCGACCGAAGCCAATATCAGGTCCTTCGCCGTCACCAATCGCTCGGTGCTGGCGATCGCCGTGCCGATGACGCTTGCCTATCTGACGACGCCGCTGCTCGGCATCGTCGACACGGCGGTGGTCGGCCAGTTCGGCGACGCGGCCCTGCTCGGCGGCCTGGCGGCGGGATCGCTGGTCTTCGACGTCGTCTTCACCACCTTCAACTTCCTGCGCTCCGGCACCACCGGCCTTGTCGCCCAGGCCTTCGGGCGCGGCGATGCGCTGGAAGAGCAGGCGGTGCTGTGGCGCGCCGTGCTGATCGCGGTCGTCGCGGGCATCATCCTTGCGGCACTTGCGCCGCTCTTTGCCGTGGCCGGCCAATGGTTCATGGGCGCCGAGCCGCGCGTCAGCGCTGCGATGTCGGTCTATATCCGCATCAGGCTGCTCGCCGCCCCCTTCTCGCTGATCAACTACGCCATACTGGGCTACGTGCTGGGGCGCGGCGAGGGCGGGCTCGGGCTGATGCTGCAGGCGGTGCTCAACGGCATCAACATCGTGCTCTGCTTCCTGCTCGGCCTCGAGCTCGGCTGGGGTGTTGCCGGCGTCGCCTGGGCGACGGTCACCGGCGAGTTCCTAGCCATGCTGCTTGGCCTTGCCATCGTGCTCAACCGCTTCCGCAAGCTGGAGCGGCCGTCGCGCCGCCGCATCCTCGATCTGCCGGCCTACCGGCGCATGCTGTCGCTCAACCGCGACATCATGATCCGCTCCTTCTCGCTGCTTGCCGCCTTTGCGCTGTTCACCAGGCAGGGCGCGCAGTTCGGCACGGTGATGCTTGCCGCCAACGCCGTGCTGATGAATTTCTTCCTGATCGCCGGCTACTTCCTCGACGGCTTCGCCACCGCCGCCGAGCAGTTGGCTGGCCGCGCCATCGGCGCGCAGGCGCCTGCTCCCTTCCGGCAGGCGGTGCGGCTGACGCTGATCTGGGGTTTTGGCCTCGCAGCCGCCGCCAGCCTTATCCTGCTGACCGCTGGGGCGAGCCTGGTGGCGCTGGTCACGACCTCGCCCGAGGTCCGCGAAGTCGCCGACATTTATCTGCCCTGGGCGGCTTTCACGGCGCTGAGCGGCGTGCTGGCCTTCCAGATGGACGGCGTCTTCATCGGCGCCACCTGGTCGCGCGACATGCGCAACATGATGCTGTTGTCGTTCCTCGTCTTCAGCGCCGCGCTGATCACGCTGGCGCCGGCCTTCGGCAACAACGGGCTGTGGGCGTCGCTGCATGTCTTCCTGCTGGTGCGCGGAGTGAGCTTGCTTGCGGTGCTGAGACTCAGGGTGCGCACGGCATTTTAACCCCGAGCGTTGGGCTACGGCCGAGCGCCGGCGCTTCTCAGCCCCAGAGGTCGGTCGAGAGGTACTTCAGCCCGGAGTCGCAAATCACGACAGCGATCGTCTTGCCTGATTGATCGCCCTTCAGGAGACGCAGCGCGGCGGCCACATTCGCTCCGGACGAGAAGCCGCCGAAGATACCTTCGCTGCGCGCCAGCAGGCGCGTGGTCTCGCGTGCCTCGTCGCCGGAAACCTGAAGATAGCCATCGACGGGCGCGTTGGCCAGGAACGCCAGGTCCGGCATGGCGTAGCCGCCGCCTTGAATGGGGTGTTCGGGTTGGACGACCGTCTCGCCCGCGGCCGCTGCCGCGCCCTCAGGCTCGACGATGAAGCACTTGATCAGGGGATTGCGTTCCTTGAGCGCCCTCGACACCCCGGCATAGGTGCCGCCCGAGCCGATGAAGTCGACGAATGCGTCGACGGCGCCATGGCTGGCGTCCCAGATTTCGGGGCCGGTCCCGTGATAATGCGCAAGCCAATTGCCGTCGCGATGGAACTGGTCGGCGCGGTAGGCGCCTCGTTCCGCCGTCACCGCTCTGGCGGCCTGCTCGACGAGGGCCAGATCGCCACCCGAGACCTGCCCTGGCACCGATCCTGGCAACTGGTCCACGAGGATCACTTCCGCGCCGAGCGCTGCCATCATGCGGGCGCGCTCTTCGGAGTTGCCCTTCGACATCACCGCGACGAAAGGGTAACCCCTGACGGCGCAGATGATCGCAAGCCCCGTTCCCATGTTTCCGGAGGTAAGCTCGACCACCGTTTGTCCCGGTTTGATGGCGCCGGATCTTTCTGCCTGCTCGATAATTCCAAGCGCCGCGCGATCCTTCTTGGAAAAGCCCGGATTGAGATATTCCAGCTTGGCGAGGATTGTGCCGTCGACGCCTGCCTGCACCGTCAGCCTGTCGAGCCGGACCAGTGGTGTTCCACCGATCGCGTCCACGACGGAACTCAGAACCTCGGCCATCTTCTGTCCTCCGGATACGGTGGGAACCCTCAGAGCCGTTCCGACCACCTTGCGCAGCCGGTGTCGCGCAGCTCCGCGATGGATTTGAGGCCCTCCCTCTCCACGAACCGTGCCATGCCGGCCACGATGCGCCCGGGCAGCGCCGGGCCGGCATAGATCATGCCGGTGTAGAGCTGGACGAGGTCGGCGCCAGCGCGAATCTTTTCCAATGCGGCCTCAGCGGAGTCAACGCCACCGACACCGATGATCGCCATCCGCGGTCCAAGCAGTTTGCGCATCCGTGCCAGAACCGCGGTCGAACGCTCGAACAATGGTTTTCCCGAGAGGCCGCCGGTTTCATTCGCCACGCCGCCGCTCCGCAATCCGCTCCGCGCCAGCGTCGTGTTGGAGACGATGACGCCGTCGATCTTCTTCTCGACGATCTCGGCGGCGATGTCTTCCAGCTCCGCCTCGACGAGGTCCGGCGCGATCTTGAGGAAGACGGGTGGTTGCGCCGATGCCTCCATCCGCGCGCCCATCACCCGCGACAACAGCTCGCCAAGCTGCTCGCGCGCCTGCATGTTGCGCAGGCCCGGCGTGTTGGGCGAGGAGATGTTGACGGTCAGATAGCTCGCATAGGGGGCGAAGCGGGCGACGCCGCGCTCATAATCGGCGATGCGGTCGGCGCTGTCCTTGTTGGCGCCGATGTTGACGCCGACGATGCCCTGCCGCCCCTTGCGCGCGGCAAGCCGTTTTTCCGCCGCCGCATGGCCTTCATTGTTGAAGCCCAGCCGGTTGATCACCGCTCCATCCGCCGTCAGGCGGAAGATGCGCGGCTTCGGATTGCCGGGTTGCGGCAGCGGCGTGATGGTGCCGACCTCGGCGAAGCCGAAGCCAAGCCCAAGCAGCGCGTCCGGCACTTCGGCGTTCTTGTCGTAGCCGGCGGCCATGCCGAGCGGATTCGGGAAGTCGAGGCCACAAAGCCTGATCCTTAGCCGCGCGTCGCGTGGCGCGGCCGAGCCGACCGGCAGCCCGCACCGCAGCGCGGCGATAGACATGCCATGCGCGGTTTCCGGATCGAAGGAGAAAAGCAGCTTCTGGCCGATCCGGTCGAGCACGCTCATTCGCCCTCCAGCGCCGGGAAGTCGTGGCCGCCGGCGCCGGGCGGCAAAGGCTTCACCCAAAGGACGGCGTCGAGGTCGAGCGGGGCGTAGAGATGCGGGAACAGCGCGCCGCCGCGCGATACCTCGTATTTCAGCGCGTCGCCCAGCCTCTCCCCGTCGATGGCGATCAGCAGCAGGCCCGTCTGGCCGGCGAAATGCTTGGCCGCCGTTTCGCGCACCTGCGCGGCGGTGGAGAAATGAATGAAGCCGTCGGCGATGTCGATCGGCGCGCCGGTGAAGCGCCCGTTCTTCTCGGCTTCGCGCCACAGCGCCTCGGGCACGATCTTGTAGATAATCTGAGACATTCTCGCGCTATAGTCCGAACCGAAGGAGCGGGGAAGGCTTGACGCTCGACTCTTCCCCATTTCCGGCGCAAACCTGTGGTAGCCGGCCTTCACTGGCTCATGGAGGACGATATGCGTCTGCAGCACATCCTGATCCCCGCGGCGCTTTGCTCGTTGGTTGCCGCTTCCGCCTATTCCGAGGAGACCGACCACTACCGTCTGGAGAAGTCGGCCAACGGCTATGTCCGCATGGATATGAGGACCGGCGCCATGTCGATCTGCGAGGAGCGCACCGGCCAGCTCGTCTGCAAGATGGCGGCGGACGAGCGCGCGGCCTACCAGGACGAGATCGACCGGCTGGACAATTCGGTCAAGGCCCTCGATGCGAGGGTCGCCAAGCTGGAGAATTCGCTCTCCGCCCGGCTGGAATCGCAACTGCCGAGCGAAGAGGATTTCAACAGGACCATGGGCTACATGGAACGCTTCTTCCGCACCTTCAAGGACATCGTCAAGGACATGGACAAGGAAGACGGTGACGGCGGCAAGCTGAACCAGAAGACCTGAACCGGCGTGCAATTCCGGCAAAAGTGCACAGCGGTTTTCCGTCCAGAATAGCGCAAACAGGAGCCGAACCGTTGGGGAAAATCCCGCGCGCGGCCTTTGCCGCTTGAAAAAGCGCCGCGTCGCCGCATAATCATTCCGGTCCCCGCAAGAAGCACGAAAATGATGATGGGATCGGGGGAGGAATATTTGCCGTCGGGCCACACTTTCGTCATTGCCGACGATCACCCGCTTTTTCGCGGCGCGCTGAAGGAGGCGCTGGCCGGCACCGGCGACGTTGCCGCCATTCATGAGGCCGGGGATTTCGAGAGCGCCAAGGCTCTGGTGCTGGCCAATGAGGATATCGACATGGTGCTGCTCGATCTGTCGATGCCGGGCGCCAGCGGCCTCTCCGGCCTGATTGCGCTGCGCGGCATCCATCCGGCGGTGCCGCTGGTCGTGGTGTCGGCGCATGACGATCCCGTCACCATCCGCCGCGCCCTCGATCTCGGCGCTTCCGGCTTCATCTCCAAATCGGCCAGCATGGAAGAAATCCGTGCCGCGGTGCAGGCCGTGCTCGCCGGCGATATCGCAGCCCCTGCCGGCATCGAGCTCGGCGTCGAGCGCGACCCGGAAATCTCCGACCTGATCAAGCGCCTGCAGGCGCTGACGCCGCAGCAGACGCGGGTGCTCGGCATGTTGGCGGAAGGCCTGCTCAACAAGCAGATCGCCTATGAGCTCGGCGTCTCCGAGGCCACCATCAAGGCCCATGTCTCGGCCATCCTGCAGAAGCTCGGCGTCGACAGCCGCACCCAGGCGGTCATTCAGCTGTCCAAGATCGGCAATGACCCGCTGCAGCCGGTAAGTTAAGCTACCTCTGCTACTCCGCGGCCGGCGCCAGCGGCCTGACTCTTGCCATCATCGAGCGCAGCACGGCGGGCTTCACCGGCTTGTTGACGACCGGAATGTCGAGCTGGCTTGCGGCGGCGCGCACCTCGCTGGAGCGGTCGGCGGTGACCAGCACGCAGGGCAGGTCCTGGCCGTAGGCGGCGCGCAACCTGGCGATCGCGTCGAGCCCGGTGCCGCCGTCGAGATGGTAGTCCGCAAGCACGACGTCCGGCCTCGCCGCGCCGGGCCGCATGAGCTCTCCCGATCCCGAAGCTGTCTCGACATGGCAGCCCCAGCCTTCGAGCAGCAGCCGCATGCCATCGAGGATGCGCGCGTCATTGTCGATGCAGAGCACATTGAGCCCGGCAAGCGTCGACGCAGAGCGGGCCGGGGCTTTGCCGATTTCGCGCGGCCGCGCTGCGACCTCCGCGACCGGCAGGATGACGGAAAAGCGCGTGCCCTTGCCCGGGTTGGAGAAAATGCGGATTTCGAGCCGCAGCACCCGCGCGATGCGGTCGACGATCGAGAGCCCCAGGCCAAGGCCCTCCGCCTCGCGCACGCCCTCGTCGAGCCGCGTGAACTCGTGGAAGACGGTGTTGAGCTTGTCGCCGGCGATGCCGATGCCGGTGTCGATCACCTGGATCTCGGCCAGTTCGCCGCGCCGCCGCACTCCAACCAGGATGCGGCCCTTGCGCGTGTATTTGATGGCGTTCGAGACCAGGTTCTGGATCAGCCGGCGCAAAAGGTTGCGATCGGTCATGACGCCGAGCGAGGACGGCATGATCTTGAGCTCCAGCTTCTTTTCGGCGGCAAGCGGGCGGAAATCATTGCCGATCTGGCCGAGCAGCCCGCCGAGGCTGAAGGCGGTGTCTTCCGGTTTCATGGCGCCGGCGTCGAGCCGCGAGATGTCGAGCACCGCGCCGAGGATGGTTTCGACGGATTCCAGCGAGGATTCGATGTTGATGGCCGCCTTGCCGGCAGGCCCCTTGCCGGCCTTCTCGATCAGCGACGAGCAATAGAGACGCGCCGCGTTGAGCGGCTGCAGGATGTCGTGCCCGGCGGCGGCGAGGAAGCGCGTCTTGCCGAGATTGGCCTCCTCGGCCAGCATCTGCGCCTGCGCCAGCTCCTCGTTGACCCGGGTGAGCTCGATGGTGCGGGTCTTGACCCGCTGCTCCAGCGATTCATTGGCCCGTTTCAGCGCCAGGTCCTGCTCGACGCGCCCGGAAATGTCGGCATAGGTGGCGACGATGCCGCCGTCGGGCATCGGGTTGGAGCGCAGCTCCAGGATGCGGCCACTGGTCTTCAGCTCCATCTGCCATGGTCCGGCGAAGCTGGTCAGCCGGTTGAGCATCGTCACGCGCTGGTCGGCCGGGATATCGCCGCGTTCGGCGAGATGGCGCAGGATCCGGTCGAGCGATACACCGACCTGGCCCATCTCGTCCGGCAGGTCGAACAGCAGCCGGTATTGCCGGTTCCAGCAGATCAGCCGGAAATCGCGGTCGAAGACGGTGATGCCCTGCTCCATCTGGTCGAGCGCGATCTGTAAGAGGTCGCGATTGTGCTGCAGCGCCTCGGTGGCGTCGTCGAGCAGCTTGAAGGCATCCCTGGAGTCGCGGTCGTTGCGGCGGAAAAGCAGCGACAGGATCAGCCGCGCCGAGGAAGAGCCGACCGCGCTAGCCAGCAATTGCTCGGAGAAACGGATGACATCCATGCTCGCTTGCTCCTTGCCGTGGAGCGAAACGCTTGCGCTCTTCTCAAACGACTGGAAGGAGCGCTCCGTGCGCTCGACACCGAGATAGCGCGAGATCGTGTCCTTGAGATCGTTGACGGTGACGGCGGTGCGGAACCGCCTGAGGCTTGGCATCGGGCCGGCCTCGCGCGGCACGAAGATCGCCGCCTGGATGCGCTCCAGCGGCACCGACGCGCGCGACAGCGAGCCCAGCACGAAGAACAGGGCGTTGACCGAGAGACTCCACAGCACGCCGTGGTTCAGAGGCTCGCCGACGGTGCCGAACAGCGCCTGTGGCCTCAGCGCCTCGAAGCCGAACAGTCCATGCACGACGATGTCGGAACCGGGGCCGGCGAGCGAAGGCAGAAGAAGCGTGTAACCCCAGACAGCGATGCCCGCGACCATGCCGAGCGCGGCGCCCCGGCCGTTGGCGCGGCGCCAGATCAGGCCGCCGATCAGTGCCGGCGCGAATTGCGCGATCGCGGCAAACGACATCAGCCCGATCGAGGACAGCCGCACGCTGTTGGTGCTCTCGCGATAATAGAGGAACGCGATGAACAGCATGATGAAAATGGACGCGCGGCGCACATTGAGGATCAGCGTCGACCAATCCTCGTTCTCCGAGGCGCTGGTCTTGATCACGCGGCGCACGAACAGCGGGATGATGAGATCGTTGGAGATCATGATCGACAGCGCGACGCTCTCGACGATCACCATGGCGGTCGCCGCTGACAGGCCGCCGACGAAGGCGGCCATGGCGAGCACGTCGTGGCCACCGAGCAGCGGCAGCGACAGGACGTAAAGGTCACTGCTGGTCTTGGTGCCGACCAGCGACAGGCCGGCAAAGGCGATCGGCAGCACGAAGAGGTTGATCGCCACGAGATAGAGCGGAAACAGCCAGGTCGCCGTGCGCAGTTCCGCCTCGCTGCGGTTCTCCACGATGGTGACATAGAATTGCCGCGGCAGCATCAGGATGGCAAAGCCGCTCAAGGTGGTCAGCACCAGCCAGGTGGCCAGCGAGGTGTTGTAGCTCATCGCTTGGCGTACCTGGCCGTTCCCGGCGAGCCTGGCGAACATGTCGCCGGGGCCGCCGAAGATCAGGAACGTGACCATCAGGCCGATGGCTATGAATGCGGCGAGCTTCACCACGGTCTCGACCGCAACGGCCAGAACCAGCCCGTCCTGATGTTCCGTGGCATCGGCGTGGCGGGTGCCGAACAGCACCGCGAACAGCGCCAAAAGCATCGCCACCACCAGCGAGATATCGCTGACAAAAGGATCGAAGCTGGGCGGCGAGCCGGTATAGTGCTCGACCATCAGGCTGACCGAGCCCGAGATCGCCTTGAGCTGCAGCGCGATATAGGGCACCGCGCCGATCGTGGCGATCAAGGTCGCGATCGCCGCGACGGTGAAGCTCTTGCCGTAGCGGGCGCCGAGGAAGTCGGCGATCGAGGTGATCTTCTCGCTCTTCGCCAGCCGAACCAGGCGGTTGAGCAGCGGGAAGCCGAACACGAAGACCAGCACCGGGCCGGTATAGATGCCGAGGAATTCGAGGCCGCGCTCGGAGGAAAGGCCGACCGAGCCGAAGAAGGTCCAGGAGGTGCAGTAGATGGCGAGGCTGAGCGCATAGATGAACGGCCGCGCCCGGCCGAGCCCCGTGGCGGCGGCGCGCCGGTCGCCGACGCTGGCAATGGCGAAAAGCAGCGTCACATAGGCGATCGCGATGATGACGACGAACCAGCCTTGCACGGCCCGTGCTTCCTCCCTGGCCGGTCTCCCATCCGGCCTGCCCAACCAATTCCGGAAAAGTACCAGCCGATTTGCCGTCCGGAATTGCGTCAGAACAAATACCCTGAGCATTCAGGCATTTCGATGAAACGCTTGACCGTCCCGACGCAAGCACAGCTCGGAGCCCAAGTCCATCGCGGCTTTCGGCGCATATGCGGCTAATGGACGAATGCGCGACACAAACCGGTGCCTTCGCTGCTTTTCCGGTTTTGCAACTGGGGGTTTTTGTTATTGTGGGCTCGGGTCGGCGCCGAAGGACATGGTGAGGCGGCAACGCGGCCCGTCAAGGAGGGACGAATGCTGAAAGAATTCCAGGAATTCATCTCCAAGGGCAATGTGATGGACTTGGCCGTCGGCGTCATCATCGGCGCCGCCTTCGGCAAGATCGTCGATTCCTTGGTCAACGACATCATCATGCCGATCGTCGGCGCGATCTTCGGCGGGCTGGACTTCAACAATTACTTCTTCGGGCTGTCCTCCAACGTCCATTCGGCAACGCTGGCTGACGCCAAGAAGGAGGGCGCGGTGTTCGCCTATGGCAGCTTCATCACCGTCGTGCTGAACTTCCTGATCCTTGCCTTCATCATCTTCCTGATGGTCAAAGCGGTGAACAATCTGCGCAAGCGGCTGGAGCGCGAGAAGCCGGCCCCCGCCGCGGCTCCGCCGCCGGCCGACGTGCAACTCCTGACCGAAATCCGCGACCTGCTCGCCAAGAAGTAACGCAGAGCGGGCGCTCTGGACCAAAACCCCGGCCCCAGGCGGCCGGGGTTTTCCGTTTGGCGATCTGGTAAGAGCGCTGACGACACGAACACGGATTTTGCCCATGAGCCTTATCGACACCTTGCGCGCCGAAGCCCGCGCCGCGCCCGAAAGCGGCATTGTCGCCGTCATCAACCATGGTCGCCTGCGCGAAGGGCTGATCCCGCTCTGGGCCGGCGAGGGCGATCTTCCGACGCCTTCCTTCATCAGCGATGCCGCCGCACGCGGGCTCGCTGATGGTGAGACCTTCTACACCTGGCAGAAGGGCATTCCCGAGCTCCGGCAGGCGCTCGCGCGCTACTACGCCAGGCATTTCGGCAAGACCTTCGCCGAGGAGGAGTTCATCGTCACCGGCTCTGGCATGCATGCCATCCAGCTGGCCATCGACGCGATCGCCGGCGGCGGCGACGAGGTGATCTACCTCTCTCCCGCCTGGCCGAACTTCGCCGCCGCCGCCGGCGTGGCGGGCGCCGTGCCGGTGCCGGTCACGCTCGACCAGTCCGGCAATGGCTGGTCCTGCGACGTCGACAAGATCGCCTCGGCAATCACGCCGCGCACCAAGCTGTTGTTCATCAACACGCCCTCCAACCCGACAGGCTGGACCGCCGACAGGGAAACGCTCCAGGCGATCCTCGATCTTGCCCGGGCAAGGGGCCTTTGGATCATAGCCGACGAGATCTATTCGCGGTTCCACTACGGCCATGGTCGCGCGCCGTCCTTCCTCGATGTCGCCACGCCCGATGACCGCATCCTGTTCGTCAACAGCTTTTCCAAGAACTGGGCAATGACCGGCTGGCGTGTCGGCTGGATCAAGACCCATCCCGCCCTGCAGCAGGTGTTCGAGAACCTGATCCAGTACTCGACCTCGGGCGTCGCCCAGTTCATGCAGCGCGGCGCTGTCGCCGCCCTCGATGAGGGTGACGGCTTCATCACCGAACAGGTGGAGCGTGCGCGAGCCGCGCGCGACCTCGTCTGCGGCATCCTCGGCGAAACCGGCAAGGCGCGTTTCACCGTGCCGCAGGGCGCTTTCTACCTGTTCTTCAGGGTCGACGGCCTCACCGATTCCCGAAAAGCGGCCTTCGACATCGTCGACAATGCCAATGTCGGCCTGGCGCCCGGCACCGCCTTCGGTCCCGGCGGCGAAGCCTTCCTCCGACTATGCTTTCACCGCCGCCTCGATCAGCTCGAGGAAGCGGCGCATCGCCTGGCGAAATGGATGAAGACGGTTTGAGCTGAGCGTCGACGAAGCCCGGATTGAAACTCGCTCCGGTGAGTTAGCCGGTGTGACTTTCGAGAACCGGAGCGCAGCGGACATTCAGGTCCGTGAGCACGCGCATGACCCCGAAGATCGAATTCGATCTTCGGAAAGGATCATGCGCCAAATTGAAATTGCTACAGCGTCCTTTGCGCGTCCGAAATGGACGCGCGGCGCTGTAGAAGCGCAGAAAGTTGCAGCGGATAGCCGCCGGAGTAGAGTTTAAACCGGGCTTCAGCCGCCTGACTTCGGCACCAGCAGCGGGATGATCCGATCGGTCTTGGCGACGGCCGGGCGGCCTGAGCCGGCATAGGGGATGCCCAGCGCATCCCAGGTCTCGACCAGCGCGTCCTGCAACTCGGCGATCAGCGCGTCGGAGTGGAACGGCGTCGGCGTGATGCGCAGCCGCTCGGTGCCGCGCGGCACCGTCGGATAGTTGATCGGCTGGATATAGATGCCGTGCACGCCAAGCAGCCGGTCGCTCGCCATCTTGCAAAGCTCGGGATCGCCGACCAGCACCGGCACGATATGGGTGGCCGATTCCATCACCGGCAGGCCCGCCGCAGCAAGCACCTGCTTGGTGCGCGCCGCCTGGCGCTGCTGCGCGTCGCGCTCGGCCTGCGAGCGCTTGAGGTGGCGGATCGAAGTGGTGGCGGCCGCCGCGATCGCCGGCGGCAGCG
>CCNC01000079.1 GCA_000824845.1 Mesorhizobium sp. ORS 3359
GTCGCCGGGCTGGCCGCCCGCGGCGCCTGCCTCGCGCGCGGGCTGGCCACCGCGCTGGCGATTGTCTCGACGGTTGTCATGGCGCTGGCGCGGGCGCTGATGGTCGAAGCGCGCCTGGCGCCACAGAAGGACAGGCTTCGGTTCTTCAGCCTCGGCCGGGGTTTCGGTGGCCTTACCCTCCCCCTCGTGGGGAGCGTCGGCGCGCAGCGCCGGGGCGGGGGGAGCGTCGGCCGTACCAGCATCTGCATCGTCGGCACCATCACCTCCACCCGCGTCGCTTCGTGCCGCGACCTCCCCCATCGAGGGGGAGGTAAGGGCGTCGGCGCCTTCGGCCGACTCAAGCACTGCAGCCGGGGCTTCCACAGTGGGAACCTCTTCCGCGACCTCGGCCGCAACTTCTGCCGGCTCTTCAACGGCAGGTTCCGCTGCTGCTTCCGAGCTGGCTTCGGCCGGAACTTCAGAGACAGGTTCCGCCGCTTCCGCGACGGCTTCAGTCGGAGCTTCGACGGCTGCCGGCTCTGAGACCTCGGCTGTTGCCTCTGCGACCGCGGCTTGCGCCTCTACCGCCTGCTCGGCTCGCGCCGCTTCTTCCGCCGCCAGCTTCGCCGCCGCCGCCTCGCGGGCGGCATTGTCCTGTGCTTCGAGCTTCGCCTTCACTTCGGCGGCAGGCTTCGCCTCGGAGCGATAGCCGAGACCTTTCAGGATCTCGTCCATGTCGTCGGCGGTGGCGCCGAGGATCGACATCATCGGCGGCGTCACCATGAAGGCGTGGCCGTCATAGGCGCCGTCCGGACGCTGGCCGAGACCGGGCTTCCAGTTGGTCGCAGGGCGGATGAGGTCGGCAAGCCGCTCGAGGATGTCGACGCGCACGGCGCGGCGGCCGAGATTGCGGTAGCCGGCGAGCTTGTAGAAGGTCTTGTCGAAAGCCGGGTCGATGACGACCGAGGTGCGGCCGGAGGCCAGCGCATGCACCACGTCGCCGAAGCCCGGCTTATCCTTACCGTCGTTCTTCAGCGCCCAGAGCAAGGTCACCAGACCGGCTGGAGCCGGCTTGATCAGCGCCGGCACGAAGACATGATAGGCGCCGAAGCGCACGCCGAGCCGGCGGAGCGCGGCGCGGCCTTCCTGATCGAGCGACTTCATCTCCTCGGCGATGTCGCGGCGATTGATCAGGCCGAAATGCTCGACGAGCTGGAAGGCGATGCCGCGCGCAATGCCGGTGAGCTGGTCGGCATTCTTCAAATCGACCAGCGGCTTCAGCAGCGACTCGATCTGGAAATTGACGAAACGCTCGGCGCGCGCCGCGACCTTGTCGCGGGCAGGGCCGGTCAGCTGCTCGTCGGCAAGCAGGACCAGACGCGGCTTCAGCGGGTCCTCGCCGGCCACCAGCGTGCCGATCGGCGCGCCGATCCAGCGCAGCACGCCGTCGGAGCCCAGGGCCAGGTCGCCATTGGCGCAGGCGGCAAAGCGCTCGGCGCGCGCATCGAACTCGGCCGCGAGCGCCTTCTGGGCGGCAGTGCGCACCGCCTTGGCGTCCTCGCCGCCGGCGCTCTGGTCGGCGGTGAAGCGGAACCCCTGCAGCTCGCCGACATGATGGCCTTCGACGAGGACGGTTCCGGTTGGGCTGATTTCGGCTTCAGGCATGGTATTTTCTCTAAGGCGCCGCATGAGGACGGAAGTCCTGCGGTCTACGAAGCGTTTCGTCAACCGCTCATGCAACGCATCCGACAATCTGTCTTCGATTTCGCGCGTCTTTTCCTGCCAGTGTAGCTGATCGGCCAGCCATCCGGGGCGGTTGGAGACGAAAGTCCAGGTGCGGATCTGTGCGATCCGGTGCGAGAGCGTGTCGATGTCGCCTTCCGTCGTGTCGGCGCGCCGCACCTGCTCGGCCATGTAATTCTCATCGACATGGCCGTGGCGCGCAAGGTCCATATAGATGGAGGCGATAAGATCGGCATGCTGGGCCGGCGCGATCTTGCGGTAGTCGGGGAGCGCGCAGGCTTCCCAGAGCAGCGCGACACGCTCCTTGCCGGTGGCCAAGGCGCGGATGTCGCCGTCCTTCGACAGATGCTCCAGCGCCTGCGCGTCGACAGCCGGCAGCGCACGGGTCAGCCCCTCGACCGGCGCATTGGTCTCGGTCGAGCGCTTGAGCGCGTCGAGGCTGGAAAAATCGAAATCGGCGGTGCGCCACTGCAGCACCTTCACCGGATCGAAGTCGTGCGCCTCGATCTTGGCGACCAGATCTTCGTCGAACGGGTCGACGTGGCCGGTGACGCCGAATGTTCCGTCGCGCAGGTGCCGGCCGGCGCGTCCGGCGATCTGGCCGAGTTCGGCCGCGCTCAGGTTGCGGTATTGGTAGCCGTCGAACTTGCGGTTCTGGGCGAAGGCGACGTGTTCGAGATCGAGGTTCAGCCCCATGCCGATGGCGTCGGTGGCGACCAGATAGTCGACATCGCCGGACTGGAAGATCTCCACCTGCGCGTTGCGGGTGCGTGGGCTAAGCGCGCCGAGCACGACGGCCGCGCCGCCCTGCTGACGGCGGATCAGCTCGGCGATGGCATAGACCTCGTCAGCCGAGAAGGCGACGATCGCCGTGCGCCGCGGCAGGCGGGTCAGCTTCTTCGAGCCGGAATAGGCGAGATGCGACAGCCGCGGCCGGGTCACCACCGACACGCCCTTCAACAGGCGCTGCAGGATGCCATGCATGGTGGCCGCGCCGAGCAGCAGCGTTTCCTGCCGGCCGCGCAGATGCAGGATGCGGTCGGTGAAGATATGGCCGCGCTCGAGGTCACCGGCGAGCTGCACTTCGTCGATGGCGACGAAGGCGGCGTCGGTCTCGCGCGGCATCGCCTCGACGGTGCAGACCGAATATTTCGCGCCGGCAGGGACGATCTTCTCCTCGCCGGTGATCAGCGCCACCTTGTGGGCGCCGACCTTCTCGCAGACGCGCGCATAGACCTCGCGGGCAAGCAGCCTCAGCGGCAGGCCGATGATGCCGGTCTCATGCGCAACCATGCGCTCGATGGCGAGATGGGTCTTGCCGGTGTTGGTGGGGCCGAGCACGGCCGTCACGTCGCGGCCCGAAAGGATCAGCGGTTGGGAGTGTTTCGGCTGGATGTTCATCGGCTCGGAAATAAGTGTTTTTGCCGCTTCGATCGTTTGAGCATGATCTTTCTTCGAAAACCGGTTCCCACTTTTCGGGATCATGCTTTTGGTCGGAAGCGCGGCGACGCCGCCGCGTGTGACAGCCGACACATAGGGATTTAGGACGCCGAGCGAAAGCGGAATGTTCTTTTGGGCAGGCGGGAATCGACGGACCCGGTCAAAACCGCCTGCCGTTAACGGCTGGAACGAGTCTGGAACGAATCAGCGACGAATCGCTGACTCGTTCTGATTCAGGTTTTGTTCACGGCTATATGTGGATTTTTTGACGGTGAGTCTCACCACATGCTGAATCGGGAAACTGGCCCGATTCATGCTTTGCCTCCGTCGGGATCGAGTCGCCGTTAACCTTTGCCGGCGAACGGTCGCGGTCGATTCGAGAGCTGCCGTCAAGGTTATGAATTTGTTGATTTCTCTTAATCGTTTTTAACGATTTGGGTAATTTTTTCGCCCTCCGCAGTTAACTTCTCGGCCAAAGCCAGAACGAATCGGAGACGAATCAGAGATGCAGAAAGTTTCCCGGTTTGTTCACCCCTAGATATGGTGTTATCCACAGCTTGCCCACCGAGGATTCACAGTTTGTCAGAGGGGTTGTGCACAGAGCGCGGCCGGGCCGTTAACTTTTGCGTCCCGAATTGAGGCAAGTTGGAGCGATAGAGAATAGCGAATAGGATCTGATAGCCGCCGCGCTGCCGCCGCCGTTCTTCCCTATTCGCTTATTCGCTACTCGCTAACAGGAGCCGCCATGGCGACAAATGCTGTCAGGCGAAGTACTGGCCGCCATTGGCGGTGATGGTCGAGCCGGTGATGAAGCCGGCCTCGTCGGAAGCCAGGAAGACGACGCAGCGCGCGATCTCTTCCGGCTCGCCGAGGCGGCCGACCGGGATCTGCGGGATGATGCGCTCGTTGAGCACCTTCTCGTCGATCGCCTTGACCATCTCGGTCGCGATATAGCCGGGGCAGATCACGTTGACGGTTATGCCGGCGCGGGCGCCTTCCTGGGCAAGCGCCTTGGAGAAGCCGATGTCGCCGGCCTTCGACGCCGAATAATTGGCCTGGCCGGCCTGGCCCTTCTGGCCGTTGATCGAGGAAATGGTGATGACGCGGCCGAACTTGCGGTCGCGCATGCCGCTCCACAGCGGGTGCGTCATGTTGAAGACGCCGGAGAGGTTGGTGTCGATCACTTCCTTCCACTGCGCCGGCGTCATCTTGTGGAACATGGCGTCGCGGGTGATGCCGGCGTTGTTGACCAGAACCGAGACCGGGCCGAGATCGGCCTCGATCTGCTTGATGCCAGCGGTGCAGGCATCGTAGTCGGCGACGGACCATTTGTAGACCGGGATGCCGGTCTCGGACTTGAATTTCTGGGCCGCCTCGTCATTGCCGGCATAGTTCGCGGCGACCGAATAGCCGGCGTTCTTCAAGGCGACCGATATCGCAGCACCAATGCCGCGCGTCCCGCCGGTGACGATTGCTACTTTGCTCATGTGGTCCTCCCTTTGAAATCGTCTGAGCGAATAGGGAGTAGCGAATAGCGAGTAGGGGACCGATGTCCCGCCGCGCGACGCTTTTTCTTCCCCTATTCGCTACTCCCTATTTGCTATTCGCTCACAGCGCTTCCACGCACATGGCGACGCCCATGCCGCCGCCGATGCACAGCGTGGCAAGGCCTTTCTTAGCGCCGCGGCGGCGCATCTCGTAGACCAGTGTGTTGAAGATGCGGGCGCCGGACGCGCCGATCGGATGGCCTATGGCGATGGCGCCGCCATTGACGTTGACGATCGAGGGATCCCAGCCCATGCCCTGGTTGACGGCGCAGGCCTGGGCGGCGAAGGCCTCGTTGGCCTCGACGAGATCGAGGTCCTTGACCGACCAGCCGGCCTTCTCCAGCGCCCGCTTCGAGGCGGGGATCGGTCCGGTGCCCATGATCGCCGGGTCGACGCCGGCGGTCGCCCAGGAAGCGATGCGCGCCAGCGGGGTGACGCCGCGCCGGGCAGCCTCGGCCTCGGTCATCAGCAGCGCGCCGGCCGCGCCGTCATTGATTCCGGAAGCGTTCGCGGCGGTGACCGTGCCGTCCTTGTCGAAAGCGGGCCTCAGCTTGGTCATGGCGTCGAGCGTCGCGCCATGGCGGATATATTCGTCCTGGTCGACGATGGTGTCGCCCTTCTTGCCCTTGATGGTGAAGGCGACGATCTCGTCCTTGAACCTGCCGGCCTTCTGCGCGGCCTCGGCCTTGTTCTGGGAGGCAAGCGCGAACTCGTCCTGGGTTTCGCGGGTGATCTGGAACTGGCGGGCGACGTTCTCGGCGGTGTTGCCCATGTGGTAGCCGTTGAAAGCGTCCCACAGGCCGTCCTTGATCATGGTGTCGATCATCTTGTAGTCGCCCATCTTCACACCGGCGCGAAGATGCTCGGCGTGCGGCGACAGCGACATCGACTCCTGGCCGCCGGCGATGATCACCTTGGCGTCGCCGGCGGCGATCTGCTGCATGCCGAGCGCGATGGCGCGCAGGCCCGAGCCGCAAACCTGGTTGAGGCCCCAGGCCGTGGTTTCCTTCGGCAGGCCGGCATTGATCGAGGCCTGGCGGGCCGGGTTCTGTCCTTGAGCGGCGGTCAGCACCTGGCCGAGGATGACCTCGTCGACTTCCGCGGCCTCGACGCCCGCGCGGGCGAGCAATTCCTTGATGACCACGGCGCCTAGCTCATGCGCTGGCGTGGCGGCGAAGCTGCCGTTGAAGGAGCCGACCGCGGTGCGAGCGGCGCTGGCGACGACGATTGAATTGGAAGCGGCCATTTTCTTCTCCAGACTTCGAGGTGTCGTATTTTAGGCTATCGTTGAAGACTTTTCTTGCCCGTTCAATGATCTGAGTCAAACCGGAAATGGGCATGGCCTCCATGCGCGGCAAGCAGAGCGCGCGCCGGTCGCGGTAACGTGACGTTGGCCGCGCGGCGGATTTTGCAATGGCTGTGCAGCATTAATTGATGCCGCAGTGCACAAACCACTTGGAATTGTGACGCTTTTGCGCGTATCCTTAACAGAAGGCGCAATCGTTACCGGCCGCTTACTCCTAGAGGTGCCGGTGTCCTGGGGAGGATCCGGATGGCCGCAAAAGACGACCCGATCGTCATCAAGAAGTATGCCAATCGCCGGCTCTACAACACCGGTACGAGCACCTATGTGACGCTCGAAGACCTTGCCGAGATGGTCAAGAAGGGCGAGGAGTTCACTGTCCAGGACGCCAAGACCGGCGACGACATCACGCATCCGGTGCTGACGCAGATCATTTTCGAGCTGGAGAACAAGGACGGGCAGAACATGCTGCCGATCCCGTTCCTGCGCCAGCTCATCTCCTTCTACGGCGATCAGATGCAGATGATCGTGCCGAGCTTCCTCGAGCAGTCGATGATCGCCTTCTCCAAGGAGCAGGAGCGGTTTCGCGAGCAGATGAAGGGCGCCTTCGGCAAGACGCCGATGGACATGATGAAGACGCCGATCAAGGCGCTCGAGGAACAGACGCGCCGCAATGTCGAGATGTTCCAGAACGCGATGCGCATGTTCACGCCGTTCCCGCCCGCCGGCAGCAATGCCGCGGCCCCGGCCGAGCCGCCGAAGAAGGAAGAGAAGTCCGACGATCTGCAGGAATTGAAGGCGCAGATTGCGGCTATGCAGCGCAAGCTCGACACGATGTCTTAGGGTATGCCGATATTCGGGTGAGGCCGGCCTGCGAACGACGGCTGCCTGCGCTTCCGGTGCTCACATACTTTAAGTACGCTCCGCTCCGGTTCTCGGCAGCCATCGTTCTCGACTCGGCCTGACCCGAATCTCGGCACACCCTGGTGCGCTTTACCCGTCGCTCAATGCTCTCCCGACCGGCCCGTCATAGCGGGCGCGGGGCCGGATGAGCCTGTTGCTGGTCACCTGCTCGATGGCATGTGCCGTCCAGCCGACGCTGCGGCCGAGCGCGAAAAGACGGAAGGGCGCGTCGGCCGGAAGGCGCAGGCTGCGCGTTATAGCGGCCAGGGCGAAATCGATGTTGGGGTGCAGGCCTGTGGCGGCAAGGACCGCCTTGCGAAGGCGTGACAGCCCTTCTTCGATCTCGAGGCCGGAGAAGACGCCCTCGGCGCGCGGGTCGCCTTCCGGATAGAGCGGGTGGCCGAAGCCGGGCAGCGGCCGGTCATGCGCCAGCCAGCGGGCGATCGCTTCGTCCGCGCCCAGCCGCTCGGCATCCTCGACCAGCGCGACCGCCGCCGCACCCGCGCCGCCGTGACGCGGGCCGGTAAGCGTCGCGAGACCGGCGAGCAGGCAGGCGGCGATCGGCGCACCGGTCGAGGCCGCGACGCGGGCGGCGAAGGTCGACGCGTTGAGCTCGTGGTCGGCCAAAAGCACCAGCGCCTTGCGGATGAGGTCGGTGCCATCGGCTTCCACCGACCAGCCTTGCGCCAGCCGCATATGCACGGGTTCGGAGCCCGGCGCTGCGCCGAGCGCCGTTGCCAGCGCGCTGGTGGCGGCGCCGCCGTCCTGCTGCAGCATGGCCGGCCTGCGGCCGAGCGAGGGCCAGCCTTCGGCGGCCAGCGCCGAGAGTCTTGCGAAGGCGGTCGGCGTGCCGCTCTGACGGGCGGCGGACGGCGTCAGCGAGGCGAACGACACCGGACGATCGGAAGCCCACAGCAGTCCGGCGGTCTCCTCGAGCGTCGCCGTCGCCGAAAACTCCACCGCGTCCTTGCCGCGGTAGATGAGGCGGCCATGCAGCACCGTCGAGATCGAGGTGGCGATGGCCGGCTCGCCCCAGGCGATGGCGCTTTCGGCGATCGCTTGCGGACTCCTGCCACGGTCGCGTCGCGTGGCAAGAGCTGCGATGTCGTCGGCGCGGTACTGGCTGCGGCGAGGGTCGGCGTCGTCCGGCCTCATGCCGATGCGGCCGCGGCTGACATAGGCATAAAGCGTCTGCGGCCGGACGTTCAGCCGCTTCAGCGCTTGCTCCCGCGTCAGCCACTCCGTCATTTGCCGCCTTACATTGATTATCTTGATCAAGATTGATGCATTGATTGCGCAGAATTAATTGCAAGGCGCAAAAGGTCAAGGAGACGATCATGGCGAATGGGCTCGATGATGTTGTGGCGGCCGACACGGTGCTTTCCGATGTCGACGGTGCGGGCGGGCACCTCACCATACGGGGACATTCGCTGGCGGAACTCGCCGGGCGCTGGCGTTACGCGCAAGTGGTGCGGCTGCTGTTCGACGGCTTCTTCGACGATCTCCCCGGCGATGCCGAACTGGAGAAGGCGATCGGCAAGGCGCGGGTGGAGGTATTCGATCGTGTGAAACCGTTGCTTGCGCAGCTCGCGCCGCTCGACATCTACAGCGGCATGCGGGCCGGCATGGCCGTCCTGCCGGACGGCGACGGACTTGCCGACGCGCTGCGCTTGATCGCGGCGCCGGCTGTGCTGACGCCGGCCCTGCTGCGCCTTGGCCGGGGCGAGACTCCGATCGCTCCCGACGCAAAAGCCGATCATGCCGGCGATATGCTGCGGATGCTCGTCGGCACCGTCTCGCCGGCGCTCGCCAAGGCGCTGGACAGCTACCTGGTGACGGTCTGCGACCACGGGCTCAACGCCTCGACCTTCGCGGCCCGCGTGGTGGCGTCGACGCAGGCCGGGCTGACCTCGGCGATCCTCGCCGGGCTCGGCGCGCTGAAGGGCCCGCTGCATGGCGGCGCACCGGGGCCGGTGATTGAAATGCTGGACGCCATCGAGGCCAGCGGCGATGCGACCGCCTGGCTCAGCGCCGAGATCGCGCATGGCGAGCGCATCATGGGTTTCGGCCATCGCATCTACCGCGTGCGAGATCCCCGCGCCGACGCGCTGAAGGCGGTGGTGCGGCAGCTTGGTTCCCGCAACGAAGCAAGCAGCAAGAAGATGGGCAGCCGGCTGGCTTTCGCCGAGAACGTGGAGCAGGCGGCGCTCGAAGTGCTCAGGATCGCCAAGCCGCAGCGCTCGATCCAGACCAATGTCGAGTTCTACACCGCGCTTCTGCTCGAAGCGGTCGGCTTCCCGAAAGAGGCGTTCTCCAACGTCTTCGCCGCCGGCCGCGTCGCCGGCTGGATCGCGCATGCCCGCGAGCAGCAGGCGACCGGGCGGCTGATCAGACCGCAGTCGCGCTATGTCGGGCCGGTGCCGGATCTGGTGGCCTGAGCTTGCTTCCTCGCCCCCGCAACGCGGGGGAGAGGTGGCCCGGCGGAGCCGGGACGGAGAGGGGGACGCCGGCCGTGAAGCAGTGGCTCTTTCCGGCGAAGTGCCGATGAACCCTCGACACGCTGAGGTTCCCAGAGCAAATTTTCCGCGGTCGAGAAGGCCCCTCACCGTCCCGGCTGCGCCGGGCCACCTCTCCCCACTTTCGTGGGGCGAGGAAAAGAGCGTCTCGCGACCGAAATTTCATCCGATCACGCTTGTGTGCTCGTGTTCTTGCCTTGGTTCGTCCTTATATGCTGCACTGCAACATAGGCAGGCAGAACCCGCCCTTGCAAATGACGCAAGGGCAGGCCAGCGCATCAAGACAAGGAACGCCATGGCGAAGAACGGCAAGGCGGAGGAAAAGAAGAAGATCAACGTAGCCCTCCAGGGCGGCGGCTCGCACGGCGCCTTCTCCTGGGGTGTGCTCGACCGTCTGCTGGAGGACGGGCGGCTGGAGATCGCGGCGGTGTCCGGCACCAGCGCCGGCGCCATGAACGCGGTGGCGCTGGCCGACGGTCTTGTCCGGGGCGGCGTGGAAGGCGCGCGAAAGAAGCTCGACGATTTCTGGCGGGCGGTGGCCTCGAAGGGCCGTTTCAGCCCGGTGCAGCGCATGCCGTGGGACGTGGCGTGGGGCAACTGGTCGATCGAGAACACGCCGGGCTATCTCTTCTTCGACACGATGTCGCGCGTGTTCTCGCCCTACGTCGCCAATCCGCTCGGCCTCAACCCGCTACGCGACGTGGTGGCGAAGGAGATCGACTTCGGCAATGTGCGCGCCTGCAAGTCGATGGAGCTGTTCATCTCGGCGACCAATGTCGAGACCGGACAGCTGCGCGTCTTCTCCGACGGCGAGATCGACCTCGACACGGTGATGGCGTCGGCCTGCCTGCCGCAATTGTTCCGCGCCGTGGAGATCAAGGGCGTTCCCTATTGGGATGGCGGCTATGGCGGCAATCCGGCGCTCTTTCCGTTCTTCAAGGCGGCGGCCACCGAGGATGTGCTCCTGGTGCAGATCAATCCCGTGGTGCGCGAAGGCACGCCGAAAAGCGCCAACGAGATCCAGAACCGCATCGACGAGATCACCTTCAATGCCGGGCTGCTGCGCGAATTCCGTTCGATCGCCTTCGTCAAGGAGCTGATCGCGGCCGGACGCCTGCCGCATGGCGAATATCGCGACATCCGCATGCACCGCATCGATGCCGATGAGGCTTTCAAGGACCTCTCGGCCTCGTCCAAGGTCAATGCCGAATGGGCCTTCATCGCCTATCTGCGCGACCTCGGCCGAAGTGCTGCCAGCGACTGGCTGGAAGAGAATTACGACGCCGTCGGCCAGCGGCCGACACTCGATCTTTCAGGCGAGCTCGACGACGGCTTCAAGCCGTTGCGCGGCCCGGCGCCGGGGCGCCGCGTGAAGGAATTCCTCGCCGCGCATATCAAGCCGGACTCGGCGCGGCGGCGCGCCTGATCGCCAGGTCGTCAGCCCGCAAGACCGAGATCGGGCGGATAGCGCCGGACCTTGCGAACGGAAGAGAAAGCCGCATTCCCGCCGCGCTATTTCAGCGGCAGGAAGAGCTCGATGACGATCTCGGGGACTGACAGTTCCGGAAGGAAGGACAGCCGCCGCTGGCAATAGATCGGAAAGTCGCGCGCTTCCTCGCCGCTGGCGGGAAGCCATTCCCGATAAAGGTACAGTGCTGCCGGCTCCAGATTGTTGGTGTTGCCAGGGTAGCGCAGCACGGCGCAGCGTCCGCCGGGGATCACGCCTGCCTTCATCTGCTTGTCGTCCGCCGCGATCGGCTGGTCGGTGCCGACGCAGATATCCATGCTGTAATCGGCCGCGACAGCGGGACATCGCTCGGAACGGAACACATTGAAGGTCGGGCTCTTTTCGGGCGACAGGCCGGCTGCCTTGCGCCAGGCGATGAAGCGCTGGATGGTGTCGCCGAGCGTCGCCCGATCGCCGCGATGTTCCATGATCGCCACCGGGGTGGGCGGCACTTCGCGGATCGTCACGTCGTCTTCGGTGAAGATGATCTGCATGAGCTTTCTCCTGGCGTTGTCGAGAGGCCCGAAGGCCATCAGCCACGACCCCCAGTCGGGAGATCTCCGGAACGACGACGGCGATTGCCCGCACCGCTGACGAAAGGCGCGGGCGAAGGCATCCGGTGCGTCGTAACCGGCATCCATCGCTATGTCCGTGACGCTTTCGGCGTCCGCGTAGCCCAGCCGAGATGAAGCGCGCTTCATGCGGGCGAGCTGAATGTAGCGATGCACGGACAGCCCGAAGGTCGCCGTGAACTGCCGGTGGAAATGATATTTCGAATAGGCCGCGACGCTGCTCAGCGCGTCCAGGTCCAGATCGTCGTCGAGATGCCGGTCTATGTGATCCAGCACCCGCCGCATCCGGGCATGGTGGTTTTGGAACGCCGCCTTCATCGTTTATTCTCCGTGGCAGCACCAGCTAAGCCGCGCGGACCAGAGGCGCTCGACCGATCTTGCGGTTTTGTCGCGAGCCGCGGCATCGCCAAGGACCGCTTACGCACGTCCAAATCAATGCATGAACGACGAAAAGGGCCGTTTACTGACAGGTGGCGTTCCTATGTCGATGACGGGTGCCAACGGCATCTTTGGAGCGCCTGGATCGGGCGATTGCCGAGCGCATTCCCCAGCGGAATCGGGGCGATGCTGGATTCGGTTGTCCGGGCGATGTAACTTACCTGAACGTAAAGGGGAGGTTGCGATGCTGCAGACGAGGCAGAACGCTCTTGGCGTCCGGTTTGAAGCGCAATGCCGGGCCTTCGAGAAGGAGCCGTTCCCGACGCTGGATGTGCGCAAGGACCGGCTGAACCGCCTGCTGGCGCTCACCGAAAAGCATGAGGCCGAGATCTGCGCGGCGATCGACAGCGATTTCTCGGCCCGCTCGGCCGAGGAGACGCGGCTTGCCGAACTGTTCGTCGTGCGCGCTGGCATCAGGCATGCGCTGTCGCATCTCAGCGGCTGGATGCGCGAGCGCCGCGTCGCCACCAGCCTGCCGTTCCTGCCTGGCCGCAACCGCCTCTTGCCGCAGCCGCTCGGCGTCGTCGGCATCGTCTCGCCCTGGAACTATCCGTTCCAGCTCGCCGTCGCGCCGGCGACCGCGGCGCTCGCCGCCGGCAACCGTGTCATGATCAAGCCGTCTGAGCTCACGCCGAAGTTTTCGGACCTGCTTGCCGGCCTGGTCGAGAAATATTTCGCCGCCGACGAGGTCGCCGTCATGGTGGGCGACGCCGATGTCGGCAAGGCGTTCGTGTCGCTGCCTTTCGACCATCTCCTGTTCACCGGCTCGACCGCCGTCGGCCGCCAGGTGGCGCTGGCCGCCGCCGCCAATCTGACGCCGGTGACGCTGGAACTCGGCGGCAAGTCGCCGGCGATCTTCGATCCGTCCTGCGACCTCGACTCTTCCGTCGCCAGCGTCGCCTATGGCAAGCTGCTCAATGCCGGACAGACCTGCATCGCGCCAGACTATCTGATGGTGCCGCACGGCCAGGGCGCGGCGGTCGCGGCCAAGTTCGCGGTCGCCATGGCCAAGCTCTATCCGCGCCTCGGCGACAATCCCGACTATACGGCGATCGTCAGCGAGCGGCATCACCGGCGGCTGAGCGACATGATCGCGGAAGCGCGCGACAGCGGCGCCGACATCACCGAGGTCAACCCGGCCAACGAGACGCTCGGCGTCAGCGACCGCAAGATGGCGCCGGTGCTGGTGCGCAATGCCGGCGACAATCTGCGGCTGATGCGCGAGGAGATTTTCGGACCGGTGCTGCCGATCGTCGAATATGGCACGGTCGGCGAGGCCATCGACCATGTGAACCGGGGCGAGCGTCCGCTGGCGCTCTACTGGTTCGGCAGCGACAGCGTCAACCGCCAAAGGGTGATGCGCGAGACGGTGGCCGGCGGCGTCACGATCAACGACTGCATGCTGCATCTGGTGCAGGAGCGGCAGCCATTCGGCGGCGTCGGCGAGAGCGGCACCGGCGCCTATCACGGCGAATGGGGATTCCGCACCTTCAGCAAGGAAAAGCCGATCTTCATCCAGTCGAAGCTCAGCGCGGGCGGCCTGCTGCGCCCGCCTTACGGCAGGACATTCGAGCGGATCTTCCGGCTGCTCAATCTCATCACTTGACAGCTTCAACCCGAGAATAGCGGTGCGCCAGCGCGCTCCGACCGGGCGGTTGTCGCCGCCCGTAGACGATTTTTCGCATCATGCTGACGGCTGCTGCCAGTAACCTAGGGGAAACCTGCCGGCGCGCCGGCAAAAGCGCCAACCTGCTGGCAGAAACGCTCGTGTTTGTCGAGGTACAGCGTTCCTCGCCGCAATGTTCCCGCAACTTTTCCGACTATATTGCGCCGCAACTTTCAGGTAGAAGCGGCGTCCGCCGATCACGGCAAATTGAACTAGGCCCCGCGCACACCCATATCGGCCGCGCGCCCAAGTCGGAAGCGCCGACCTCGCCAGGTCCTGCTACGGAAAAATGACGATGCCGAAAATCAGGTTTCACAAGCTTGCAGCCGTTGCCGTGCTCATCGGTTTCGCGGCCTGGATGGGAACGGGCGAGTTTTCCTCCGTCGGCAGCGCCGCGGACAAGTCGGTCACCACCGACAAGTCGGTTACCACCGACAAGTCGGCTACTACCGACAAACAGGCCGGCGCCGGCCAGCCGGAGGCGGCCAAGGCGAAGACAGCCGAAGCCGAGCCGAAGGCCGCGCCGCGCACCGTCGCGGTGGTGACGCCGCCGCGCAAGACCTTCGCGCGGGCGATACGGATCTCGGGTCTCACCGAGGCCGACAAGCGCGCGGTGCTTGCAACGCGCGTCAACGGCGTCATCGACAAGCTGCCAGTCAAGCAGGGCGACCGCGTCAAGACAGGCGACCTGGTGCTGATGCTTGCTGCCGAAGAGAAAATCTCGATGGTCGACAACGCGAAGCAGCTTGTGGTGCAGCGCAAGGCCGAGCTCGACGCCGCCGAGCGGCTGGCCAAGACCGGCAATCTGCCGAAGCTGCAGCTCGACACCGCCCGCTCCAATCTGACCCAGGCGCAATCGCAGCTCGAAACCGCGCAGGCCGAGCTCGACCGCAACGAGGTCAAGGCGCCGTTCGACGGGGTCATCGACCGCATCCCGGTGGAGCTCGGCAGCTCGGTGATGCAGGGCGGCGAGGTGGCGACGATCCTGAAGCTCGATCCGGTGATCGCGCGCGGCGAGATCAGCGAGCGCGACCTGCGCTACGTCAAGATCGGCGACGAGGCCGATGTGCGCCTGGTCAATGACCAGAAGGTCACCGGCAGGGTTCGCTACATCAGCCGCGACGCCTCGGCGCAGACCCGCACCTTCCGCGTGGAAGTAGCGATCCCCAATGGCGACGGCTCCATTCCCGCCGGCATGACGGCTGAGATCACGCTCAGCGCCGAGCCGACCAACGCGGTCATGCTGCCGCGCTCGGTGGTCACACTTGGCGACAAGGGCGATCTCGGCATCCGCGCCGTCGGCAAGGACAACAAGGTGGCGTTCTTCCCGATCGATCTCGTCGACGACACGCCGCACGGCCTGGTGCTGGGCGGCATTCCGGAGGATGCGCGCATCATCGTCGCCGGACAGGAGCTGGTGAAGGAAGGCGACCTGGTGAAGCCCGTCGAGGCCGACCAGGCGACCATCAGCAAGCTGATCGGCGAAGCCACCGCCGGCACGCAGTAAAGCACGACGCGTCCGTCGCAGGGCCAATCCCGCGACGGCGGTCCGCAGCCTTGGAAGCATAACAGGCCGAAGTCATGGATATCGTCAGACTCGCCATCAACAACGCCCGCCTTACAATATCGGCGCTGCTGTTCCTGCTCGTCGCGGGCTGGGTCGCCTATCAGTCGACACCGAAGGAAGCGGAGCCCGACGTTCCGATTCCGATGATGTATGTCAGCCTGATCTATCAGGGCATCTCGCCGGAGGATTCCGAGCGGCTGCTGCTGAGGCCGATGGAGAGCAAGCTCAAGAGCCTCAAGGGGCTGAAGGAGATGCGCTCGGCCGCCTTCCAGGGCGGCGGCTACGTGCTGGTCGAATTCCAGCCGCAGACCGATCTCGCGACGGCGCTGCAGGATACGCGCAGCAAGGTGCAGGACGCCAAGGCCGACCTGCCGCAGGCGGCCGAGGAGCCGACGGTCAACGAGGTCAACGTCTCGGAATTCCCGGTCCTGGTCGTGACGCTTTCCGGCGATGTGCCGGAGCGCGTGCTGACGGCCGCCGCGCGCGAGCTGCGCGACCGCATCGAGGAAGTGCCCGGCGTGCTTGAAGGCTCGCTGCAGGGCGCGCGCGACGACCTCGTCGAGGTCGTCATCGACCCGGTCAAGCTTTCCTCCTACGGGTTGCAGCTCGATCAGGTGATCCAGGGCGTCGCCTCTTCCAATAGTCTGGTCGCGGCCGGCAATCTCGAGGGCTCGGAAGGCAAATACGCAGTCAAGGTGCCGTCGCTGATCGAGACTCCCGAGGACGTCGCCAACCTGCCGGTCGTCGCCACACCGAACGCCGTGGTCCAGGCCAAGGATGTCGCCACCATCCGCTCGACCTTCAAGGATGCCGAGACGGTGACCCGGCTCGACGGCAGGCCTGCCATCGCCATCGAGGTGAAGAAGCGCATCGGCGCCAATCTCATCGACACGCTGGCCCATGTCAGGGAAGTGTCGAACAATTTCATCAAGACGATGCCCGAGGGCATGCACGTCACCTACACGCAGGACAAGTCGGTCTTTGTCAACCAGCTGCTCGGCGACCTGCAGAACCATGTGATGATCGCCGTCATCCTGGTGTTCATCGTTATCCTCTACGCGCTGTCCGGACGTGCCTCGCTGCTCATCGGCCTTGCCATTCCATCGTCGTTCCTGATGGGCATCCTGCTGCTCGCCATGATGGGCTACACGATCAACATGATCGTGCTGTTCAGCCTGATCCTGGCGGTCGGCATGCTGGTGGACGACGCCATCATCGTCACCGAATTCGCCGAACGGCGCATGAGTGAGGGCATGCCGAAGGCGGACGCTTTCGCACTGGCCGCCAAGCGCATGGCCGGCCCGGTGATCGCGGCGACGATGACGCGCATCGCGGCCTTCTCGCCGCTGCTGTTCTGGCCCGGCATCATAGGCGATTTCATGAAATACATGCCGATCACGCTGATCGTGACGCTGTCGGCCTCGATGCTCTACGCGCTGGTGTTCGCGCCGACTTTGGGCGCGATCTTCGCCAAGGCGCCGGAGCATCACGAGGAAGGCAATCGCGACGGCTGGTACATGGCCGTGGTCAAGCAGGCGGTGCGCTTCCCGATCACCGTCATCCTGCTCACCATCGGCCTTCTGGTCGGCGTCGGCTTCGCCTATTCGAAATATGGCGCGGGCGTCGAGTTCTTCCCGAGCGTGGAGCCGGATTATGGCCTGCTCTATGTGCATGCGCGCGGTAATCTTTCGCTGGCCGAAATGGACGCCGCCACCAAGACGGCGGAAAGCCGGCTGCTCGGCTGGCCGGGCGTGAAGTCGGTCTATACGCGCGTCGGCAAGACCCAGGGCGGCGGGCAGGACATTCCCGAAGACGTGGTCGGGGTCATCCAGTATGAGTTCGTCGACTGGCGCGAGCGCAAATCCGCCAACCAGATCCTCGACGATCTGCGCGGCGTGATGGCCGGCATTCCCGGCGTCGATGTCGAGGTGCGCGTTCCGGAAGCCGGCCCGCCGACCGGCAAGCCGATCCAGATCCGGCTGTCGGCCGCCGACCCGGCCGGGCTCGACGACAAGGCGCGCGCGGTGGCGGCGCGCATCGCCAAGATCCCCAATGTCATCGACATTTCCGACGGCCTGCCGCCGCCCGGCGTCGACTGGGCGCTTGAAGTCGACCGCGCCAAGGCGGCGCAATACGGCATCAGCCCGACTTCGGTTGGCACGGTGGTGCAACTGGTCACCAATGGCCTCAAGCTCTCGGAATACAGGCCGGCCGGCGCCGACGACGCTGTCGACATCCGGCTGCGCCTGCCCGAGGACAGGCGCACGCTGTCGACGCTCGACGAGCTTCGCGTGCAGACCTCGCAAGGGTCGGTGCCGATCTCCAACTTCGTCGTACGCAAGCCCGAGCCGACCGTCGGCATCCTCAACCGCATCGACGGCGCGCGCACCGTGGTCGTGCAGGCCAATGTCAGCGCTGGCGCGCAGGTCGCCGCCGTGCAGGAGCAGGTCACCAAGGCCGTCGCCGACATGGATCTCGGCAGCGGCATCCGCTGGAAGCTCGCCGGCTCCAACGAGGACAGCGCGGAAGCCAGCGCCTTCCTCGGCAAGGCTTTTGGCGCTGCGATCTTCCTGATCTTCCTGGTGCTCTTGGCGCAGTTCAACAAGTTCACCAGCGTGTGGCTTGTCTTGTCCTGCGTGGTCATGGCGACGATCGGCGTGTTCCTAGGATTGCTTCTGACAGGCGAGGCCTTCGGCATCGTCATGTCGGGCATCGGCGTCATCGCGCTGGCCGGCGTGGTGGTGAACAACAACATCGTGCTCATCGACACCTATGACCGGCTGCGCGAGGAAGGCTGGGACAAGATGGACGCGGTGCTGCAGACCTGCCGCGAGCGCGCCCGCCCGGTGGTGCTGACGGCGGTGTCGGCCATCCTCGGCGTGCTGCCGATCGCCTTCGGTCTCGGTCTCGAAATCTTCCATCACGAGACGACGATCAACGCGCCGTCGACGCAATGGTGGATATCGCTGTCCTCGGCGATCGTCTTCGGTCTGTCCTTCGCCACGCTGCTGACGCTGGTGGTGACGCCGTCGATGCTGATGGTTTTCACCCGCGCCAAAGTGAAGCCCGGCCAAAGGCGCAACTGGTTCGGCCGCCTGTTCCGGGGCGGCAAGGGCAAGGTCACGACCGACGCGCCCGCTGGCGATGCCGGCATCGAGCCGACGGAAGCCTTCCCGAAAGCCGCGGAATAGAGCTTTTCCAGATAGGCAGTGCAAGAAGCCGTCCGGAACAACCGGGCGGCTTTTTGCATTGTTCCCTCGAAGTTCAACCAGACGGCGAGGACTTTTCATGACGATCGGCACAATTCTCGTAATAATCCTGATCCTGATCTTGATCGGCGCCGTGCCGGCATGGCCGCATTCGCGCTCCTGGGGCTACGGCCCTTCCGGCATTGTCGGCGTCATTTTGGTCGTGCTGCTCATCCTGCTGCTGATGGGCAGAATCTGATCTTCAATGAATTGCGGCCGGGCTTTCAAACCCGGCCGTTTCATCTTTCGTTGGAGCTTTTGATCAAGCAGCCAGGCGCGAGGGCTGCACGGCGATGCCGATATCCTGCAAGGCCTCCTTCACCGCTTCATCGAGCGGGGTATGCGGGATTTCGCCGATGATTTTTTCCAGCCGCGTCGAGACCAGCCGGTGCGCTTCGAAACGCAGATAGGACATCGACACGATCTCACGCCACATGGCGACGAACGGGCTGCCGGCGCGCAGCACCCACCAGGGCATGAAGGAGAGCTTCAGCTTGCGGCCGAGCGCCTTCTCAGCCGCCGCCTTGATGTCGAGGTCGGTGATAGCGTGGCCGGGGAAGTTGATGGCTTCGAAGGAGCCCGTTTTATCGAGATTCTTCGCCAGGCCGACGAAGGCGACGGCGAAGTCCGGCAGGTAGGCCCATTCATGGGTCAGGTTGGCCGGGCCGGGCGCGGTGTAGACGCCCTTCTCCATCTTGGCGGCGACGACGAGGTCGAACCAGGAGCCGCTGCCGGTGCCGCCGAAGAAGTCGCCGGCTCTGAGGACGATGGTGCGGACCCGGCCGGCTTCGGCCTCCCCGCAAAACAGGTCTTCCATGGCGCAGCGGATACGGCCCTTCTCGGTGGTCGGATGGAACGGCGTCGCCTCCGTGATCACCTGCGGCATCGGCGAGCCGTAATTGTAGACCGTGCCCGGAAAGAGATGCAGGGCGCCGTTTTCACGGCAGGCGGCCATGACGTTCTCGGCCATCGGCATGCACTTGCCCCAATCGGTATAGATCGGGTTCAGGCCGTTGAAGATGATGTCGACGCCTTGGGTGGCGCGGATCAGGGATTGGCGATCCAGCGCGTCGCCGGCAACCGCGGTGACGCCTTTGAGTTCCGCCGGCACCTTGCCGGTGCGGGTGACGGCGCGGAGGTCGAAACCGGCATCGATGAAGGCCTTGCCGACCAGGCGGCCGAGCCGGCCATTGGCGCCGAGGATTGCGATCTTGGTCATCTGTTCTCTCCGTTTTTTGCGTTTGCCTCTGCAATCTGATGCCTCCATCGACGAATTGAAATTGACTGAAGTCGGTGTTTTGTTATTCAAAAATGAATGAAAGATTTCGACTGGAACCTGATCAAGAGTTTTGTCGCGGTCGCCGAGAGCGGCAGTCTGTCGGGCGCCGCGCGCCGGCTCGCGGCCAGCCAGCCGACACTTGGCCGCCATGTCGCCGAGCTGGAGGCGGCACTTGGCGTCACGCTGTTCCGGCGCGGACGTCGCGGCTACGAGCTGACCGAGGCGGGCAGCACGCTCTACGAGCGCGGGCGGGCGGTCAGCGAGCAGGCCAATGCGTTCTCGCTGCTGGCGTTGGGCTCCGTCGAGGCGATCGAGGGCACGGTGCGCATCGCGGCTTCGGAAGTGGTCGCCGCCTTCGTGCTGCCGGAAATGATGGCGCGGCTCGGCGAGGAGGAGCCGGGCATCGAGGTCGAGATCGTCGCCTCCAACCAGGTCGAGAATCTCTTGCGCCGCGACGCCGACATCGCCATCCGCATGGTCAGGCCGGCGCAGAATGAGCTGGTGGCGCGCAAGGTAGCCGACATTCCGCTCTGCCTATGCGCCGCGAGCGCCTATCTCGACCGGCGCGGCCGGCCGGAAAAACCCGCCGACCTCGCCGAGCACGCCTTGGTCGGCTTCGACCGCAGCGACGAGATCATTCGCGGCTTCACGTCGTTCGGCATTCCGGTCGGCCGTAGCCATTTCCGTTTTAGGACCGACAACCAGATCGTGCTGTGGGAAGCGGTGCGGACCGGCAACGGCATCGGCCTCGGCCAGGAGCCGCTGGCCGACCGCGATCCGGTCCTGGAAAAGCTGTTGCCGGACGTTCCCTTGCCGGTCCTGCCCGTCTGGCTCGCCATGCATCGCGACGTGCGCACCAGCATGCGCATCCGCCGCGTTGCGGATTTCCTGCATGAGGAGCTGAAGCGTTATTCGGCCGGCACGGGTTCGGGAGCGAATTCAGCCCGGTGAGCAAGTCCTGCCATCAGGAGGACGATGACCAGCAGGCTGGAAAGCGCGATGAAGATCGGCCCGAAACTCGAATGCTCCGCGACGAAGCCGATCGCCGACGGCGCCACCAATATGCCGGAATAGCCCATGGTGGTGACGACGCTCATGCCGGTGCCGGATGACATGCCTTCCTGGTTGCCGCCGGCCGAGAACAGGATCGGCACCATGTTAGCGATGCCGAAGCCGCAGAAGGCGAAGGCGGCGATGGCGAGGTAAGGCGAGGACGAGAGGCCGGCGACCAGCATGCCGGCAGCGGCGACCAGCGCCGAGCCGCGCAAGGTCGGCACCGCGCCGAAGCGGTTGCGCACGCCGTCGCCCAGGAAGCGCATCAGCGCCATGACGCCGGAAAAGGCGGCATAGGCGAGGCCGGCTACCGCGAGATCGGCACCCAGCTCCTGGTGCAGGAAGAGCGCCGCCCAATCGAGCACCGCGCCTTCGGAGATCATGGTGAGCAGCGCCATGAGCCCGACCAGGTAGACGGCGGTGTGCCGCGGCAGCGTGAATTTCTGGTGTTCGACAGCCTGCGGCTTGTCGTCCGCGACGAGATAGCGAATGGCAAACGCAATGACGGCAAAGGCGATCACCGTGACCGCGACGGCATGGGGAAGATAACCGTAGTTCTGGATCGAATAGCCGCCGAGCGCGCCGCCGGCGAAGCCGCCAAGGCTCCAGAAGCCGTGCGAGGAGGACATGATCGCCCGGGAAAGCCTTCTTTCAACCACCACGGCGTTCGAGTTCATGGCGACATCCATGCCGCCGATCGAGCCGCCGAAGGTGAGCATGGCGATGGCCGCCAGCGGCACATTGGGCGCGAGCGCCACGATCAGCAGGCCGAAGCTGCCGCAGATGCCGAACCAACGCGTCACATTGCGCGAGCCATGCCTGGAAATGAGATGGCCGCACCATGTCATGGCAATGACCGCGCCGACGCCGAACAGGAGGATCAGCAGGCCGAGCGTGAATTTGGTGATGTCGAGCCGGGTCAGGAACACCGGGATCTGCGGCGCCCAGCTGCCGGTCAGAAAACCATTGGCGAGGAAAATGCCGGCGACGGCCCAGCGGCCGCGCGTCGCGGCCTGCATCGTGGTTTGCAAGGTCATGGTTCTGAAATCCGCCATGTAAAATGGTTCGCGCGGCAAATTAGATCGATTCAATCGGCAGTCAAGGACCGTGAGGCGGAAGTACTTGGACCAAGAGGCGAGGAGTGGGAAAATCGGACGATGGCGATCCTTCGCGCCCCCCTCTGTCCTGCCGGACATCTCCCCACAAGGGGGGAGATTGGCGCTTTCGGCGCCCCGCTCATTCCTGCAGCGTTGGTGATTGGCGAAAGCTGAGGCGACATCTGATCTCCCCC
>CCNC01000080.1 GCA_000824845.1 Mesorhizobium sp. ORS 3359
GAAATGACTTCATCCCGCTCTAGTGCGTTTCAGCGTTTTATAGAAACGGCGAAGCGCCCTATCTATTTGTTTTTACGCAGTTCCGTACGGAAAACCGCTCACACTTTTCCTGGAATTACTCTAGCGTTTCAGGCAAAGACATGCGCCTTGCCGGTGACGGTCAGCCGCACGATCTCGCCGACGGACGGCGCGTCCATGCCTGTCCTGCGCAAGACGAGCGGCGTGTTGCCGATCGCGGCCGCGTCCGGCGGATCCGGGCTGTTGAGCAGCCGCACCGCGACGGTGCAGACGGCGCCCGCGAATTCGCAGTCCGTCACCTCGCCGAACAGCATGTCCGGCGTGCCCGACATGCCTTCGCGCGAGGTGAGCTTGAGCAGGATCTGCTCGGGCCGCAGCATGATGCGCGCGACATCGCGCCGTTCCTTCGTGTCGACGGCGATGCGGCCGAGCCGCGACACGGCGAAGCCATCCGCGATCCTGGCGGGCACGATGATGGCGTCGCCAAGGAATTCGGCGACCATCCTGTCCTTGGGCTGGAAATAGAGCTCGCGCGGCGTCCCGACCTGCGAGAACAGGCCGTCGCGCATCACCGCCACCTGGCTGGCGAAGGACAGCGCCTCGGCCTGGTCATGCGTGACCAGGATGGTGGTGATGCCCGCCTCTTCCAGAAGCTCTGCCACCGCCTTGCGCATCGAAGCGCGAAGCCCGGTGTCGAGCGCCGAGAAGGGTTCGTCGAGCAGCATCAGCCGCGGCTTCATGGCCATGGCGCGGGCAAGCGCGACGCGCTGCTGCTGGCCGCCGGAGAGCTCATGCGGCCGGCGTTTCAGGACCGCCTTGTCCAGCCCGACGATGTAGGCGAGCTCGACGATATGCTCGGCCCGTTTGTCGGCATTCCGCGCGATGCCGAAACCGATATTGTCGGCGATGCTGAGATGCGGGAACAGGGCACCGTCCTGGGCCACCACGCCGATGCCGCGGCGATGCGCCGGCACGGCCGCGTCGCCATTGGCGAGCACCTTGCCGTCAAGCGCGATGCGGCCGCGGTCCGGGGCCTCGAAGCCGGCGATCAGCCTGAGCAAGGTGGTCTTGCCGCAGCCGGACGGTCCGACGATCGCGGTGCGGCTGCCGCTTTCGACCCGAAGGTCGACGCCGGCCAGCGCCGTCACCGGACCATAGTTCTTGGCGACATCGCTGAGTTCAAGAAAGCTCATCGCCCGGCCATCCGCTTCGACTGGACGTAGAGCCACCAGGTCATCGGCAGCGACATCGCCACCATGATCAGCGCGTATGGAGCGGCGGAGGCGTAGTCGATCTCGCCGCTGTAGGACCAGAAGGCCATTGCCAGGGTGCGGCTGCCGTTGGGCGCCAGCATCTGGGTGGCGGTGAGCTCGTTGGTGATGCCGAGCGCCACCATCGCCATGCCGGCCGCGGCGCCGGGCGCCGACAGGCGGATGGTTGTCGCCCACAGCGCCTTGACCGGCGGCCGGCCGAGGCTGGAAGCGGCGCGTTCCAGCTCCACCGGAGCCTGCGCGATCGAAGCGCGCAGGCTTATCAGCGCGCGCGGCAGGAACATCAGCGCATAGCCGAACAGGATGGTGAACAGCGTCTGGTAGAGCGGCAGCGCAACGCGCACGGTGATCGTCACCAGCGCCAGCGCAATGACCACGCCCGGCAACGCGCCGACGATGTAGTTGCAGCCTTCGAGCAGGCGCTGCAGCCGGCCCGGCGCGCGGATCGAGATCCAGGCCATCGGCATGGCGGCAACCGTCGCAAGCACGGCGCCGACGATGGCGAGGAACAGCGTCTGGCCGAACGCCAAGCCGATCTCGTCCCAGCGCCAGACATCCGCGCCCCCGGCGAGCAGCCAGCGGCCGACAGTGACAAAGGGCACGCCGAGCGACAGCAGTGCGACACCGGCCGGCAAAAGCAGGCAGGGCAGGGTGGCGCGGCCGAGGCGGGCACGCTGCTGCTTGCGCGCGGCGCCGGAACCGACACGCGCATAGCGCTCCTCGCCGCGTATCATCACCTCGAGGGCGAGCAGGAAAAGGCAGCAAGCCACAAGCACGGCGGCCAGCATGTTGGCGGCCGGGCCGTTGAAGGTCGACTGGAACTGGTCGACGATCGCGGTGGTGAAGGTGTCGAAGCGGATGAAGACATAGAGGCCATATTCGGCCAGAAGATGCAGGCCGACCAGCAGCGAGCCGCCGCAGATGGCAAGCCTCAACTGCGGCAGCACGACGCGCGCGAAAACCCGCCACGGGCCAAGGCCAAGCGCTGCCGCCGCATCCTCCAGCGCCGGGTCGAGACGGCGCAACGCGGCGGAGATCGGCAGATAGAGGAAGGGGAAATAGGCGATGACGGAGACCAGCACGCCGGCCCAGAGCCCGTGCAGGCCAGGGACAAAGCTGATCCAGGCATAGGAGTGCACGAAAGCAGGGATGGCGAGCGGCGCCACCGACAGCCACGACCACAGCCGATTGCCCGGCAGGTCGCTGCGTTCGGTCAGCCAAGCCAGCGCCACCGACAGCGCGATGGCGATCGGCACGGTGACGATGACGAGGAGCACGGTGTTGATCAGCAACTCGCCGACGCGCGGGCGGAAGATCAGCGCCACCACCGTATCCCAGCCGGTCTGGATCGCCATCCAGACGATGAAGGCGAGAGGCAGCAGCGCGATGAGCGAGATCAAAGCCGCGGCGAGCGTGATCCACGACATGGCCCGGCGCTTCTTCATTCCGGCCGCCGGCAGCGCGGAAGCCGTGAGGTGGATCGCGGACACCATCAGTCGGAATAGGCCGCCCGGAAGCGACGTGATGAACCGCGGCCGTGGCCGCAAACGCAGATGATCGTCATCAACGAGGCCATCTCCAAAACAAAAGCGCTCCCACGGAAACGAGTTCCCGCGGGAGCACGGTCGTTTGCCCTTTTAGGACGAACGCGAACTAAAGCAAGCCGGCTTGCGTCATCAGGTCGATGACCTTCTTGGAATTCAGCGTCGCCGGATCGATTTTCGGCGCCTGCAGGTCGGCCAGCGGCACCAGCTTCGGGTTGGACTGGGCATCCTTGCCGACCGCATATTCATACGACGTGCCCGTCTTCAGCACGTCCTGGCCGCCCTTGCCGGTCACCCATTTCAGGAACGCCTGGGCTTCCTTCTGATGCTTGCTGGAGGCCAGCACGCCGCCGCCCGACACCGAAACGAAGGCGCCCGGGTCCTGGTTCTTGAAATAGTGCAGGCCGACATTCTTGCTGTTCTCGCCGGTCTTGGCCTGATCGCCGAACCAGTAATAATGGTAGATCACGCCGCCATCGATCTCTCCGGCATTGACCGCCTTCATGACAGTGCTGTTGCCCTTGTAGGCGGTGAAATTCTCCTTCATCGCCTTCAGCCAGTCGGCGGTCGCGGCCTCGCCCTTCAGCTGGAGCAGGGCGCTGACGATGGCCTGGAAGTCGGCCCCGGAGGGCGAGGCGGCCCAGCGGCCTTTCCAGCTCGGATCGGCGAGGTCCAGCAGCGACTTGGGAAGCTGGTCTTCCTTCAGCTTGTCCTTGTTGTAGGCAAAGACGGTGCTGCGGGCCGCGACGCCGATCCACTTGCCACTCGACGGCTGGTATTCCTGGGGAACCTGGGCGAGGGTGCCGGCGTCGACCGGGGCGAACAGGCCGGCCGCCTCGACCAGCGCCATGGCCGGCGAATTCTCGGTCAGGAACACGTCGGCCGGGGAGGCCGCGCCCTCGGCGACGATCTGGTTGGAGAAATCGCTGTCGCCGCCATTGCGCAGCGTGACCTTGATGCCGGTCTCCTTGGTGAAGCCGGCAGCCCATTCCTTGGCGAGGCTCTCATGCTGGGCATTGTAGACGACGATGCCTTGATCCTCCGCCATGGCCGGGCCGGCGATCAGGCCGAGCGCCATCGCAGCGCCGGCGAGCGTGGAAAGGGCAATCTTCATGGGGCATCGTCCTCGAATTTGGAGACAGGGGTTCAGACTCGGCTCACCTACCAATACCTGATTATTGTAGTCAAGATTGTGACCCTGCTTCAATCCGTCGCCATGCCGCAAACTTTCGTGATTTTGCGGCAGTTTGGCTTGGACATTATTTCGCCGGGCACGTAACAAACCAGGGCCGAGACGCGAACTTCGGGGGTAAACTCTTGTGACCGGCAAGGACGAGGCAGAGCTCTCCGGGCTGCTCAGGGCCGCGATCGCGGGAGACGAAAGGGCTTATGCCGACTTTCTGCACCGCATCGCCGCCCTCGTTCGCGGTTTTGTCCGGCGCAAGGTCGTTCAGGGCGGGGTCGACCCCGAGGATGTCGTGCAGGAAACCTTGCTGGCCATTCACGTGAAACGCCACACCTGGCGGCCGGACGCGCCGGTGCTGCCCTGGGTCTATGCGATCGCCCGCTTCAAGCTCATCGACGCGTTCCGCCGGCGCGGACGGCGCATCGAGGTCGAGATCGATGAGATCGCCGAAACCTTCGCCGAGCCGGAGACGGAGACGGTCAGCGAGCGCGACATAAACCGGGCGCTCGAGGGATTGCCGCCGACGCAGCGTTCGGTCGTCTCGTCAATCTCGGTCGACGGCCACTCGATCGGCGAGACCGCCGCCAAGCTCGGCGTCAGCGAAACGGCTGTGCGCGTGTCGCTGCATCGTGGCCTCGCCGCGATCGCCAAAAGATTCGGGCGACAGTGACATGAGGACGGAGGATCTGATCAAAGCGCTCGACGCGGATGCCGGCAAGATGGCCATGCCGATGGGCAAGGCCTGGTGGGTGGCGGTCGCCGTTGCCGTGGCGATCGCGGCAGCCGTGTTCTTTACGACCATCGGGCCCCGTCCCGACATCATGCCGGCCATGCACACGATGCGCTTCATGTCGAAATTCGTGTTCACGCTGGTGCTTGCGGCCAGCGCCTTGGCGCTGATCCGCGCGCTGTCGGTGCCGGGCGCTTCGACCAGCCGGAGGATGGCCTGGATGCTCGCCGCGCCGCTTCTGGTCGTGCTGGCGGTTGTCCTCGAGCTTTTCGTCGTACCCCAGGCCGATTGGGGCAAGCGGCTCGTCGGCTCGAACATGATGATCTGCATGACTTTCATCCCGCTGATCGGCATCGGCCCGCTGGCGGTCTTCCTCGGCATGCTGCGCTACGGCGCGCCGACCAGGCCGGTGCTTGCGGGCGCGGTGGCCGGGCTGCTCGCGGGCGGGCTCGCGGCAACCTTCTACGCCGCGCATTGTTTCGACGATTCGCCGCTCTTCGTCGCCACCTGGTACACGATCGCCATCGCCTTCCTGGCGCTGCTCGGGGCTATCGGCGGGCGGCTTTTCGTGCGCTGGTAGCCCGCCGGGGCTATTTCGAAACAGTCCCTTAATCATGCCGGCAATTGTTTGCCGGTTAGCGGAGCGATCGCCATCATCTGCGCAACCATTCCTTAAAACCGATCCGCCAGGGTTGTGGCAACGTGCAGTTGCGTGGTGGGGTGGATCGCATCGTGGCGTGGTTGAACTGGAAAGGGCTTCGTGCCGACAGGCACGCCGCGCAGGGTTTGCTGGCAATCGGCCTGGCTGCCACCGCTGTGTCGATCCTGCTGCCGCGTCTCGAAATTGGCGCCGACGCGCTGAGGCTCAGCCTGCAGATTTCCGTCCCTATCACGGCCGCGACGCTGTTTCTGTCCGCCATGTTCATTCACCGCATCGTCGACGACCGCCGGCAGATCGCCGAGAGCGAGCAGCGCTTCCGCCGCGCCATGGAGGATTCGGCGATCGGCGTCGCCATCGTCGGCCTCGACGGACGCATCCAGCGAGCCAACCCCGCTTTCGCCGAAATGCTGGGCTATAGCCGCGCCGAGATCGAGACGCTGACCTTCCCGCAGATCACTCATCCGGACGACCTGCCGATCGGCCGCGAGACGATGCTGAACGTGAAGGAAGGCAGGATCAGCTCCTACCATTTCGAAAAACGCTACCTCAGGAAGGACGGGACTCCAGTCTGGGCGCAACTCGCCGGGTCGGTCATCCTCGACGAGGATACCGGCAAGCCGCTTTATCTGGTGTCGCAGATCGAGGACATCGACGCCCGCAAGCAGGCGGAGGCGCGCATCGCCGAGGCCGAGACCCGTTGGAATTTCGCGCTCACCAGCACCGGACAGGGCGTCTGGAGCCTCGATATGCGCAAGGGCGGCACAACCTATTCCGAAACCTGGGCGAAGATGCTGGGCTATGCCGATCGCGAGCTCGACGGGGACCCGGACCGTTGGCTGACCATGATCCATCCCGACGACCAGGCACGCGTCGCCGAGGCGGATCGCGCGCACCTTGCCGGCGAGACGCCCTTTTTCGAAGCCGAGTTCCGGATGCGGCACAAGGACGGCCACTGGGTCTGGATCCTCGACCGTGGCAAGACGATCGAGCGCGATGCCGAGGGCCGGGTGATCCGCGCCATCGGCAGCCTGACCGATATCACGCAGCGCAAGGAGGCCGAGACGCGGCTGATGGTTTCGGCGGCGATGCTGGCCGACGAGAAGGAGCGTCTAAGGGTCACGCTGCAGTCGATCGGCGACGCGGTGATCTGCACCGATGCCGCCAACCGCGTCACCTTCATGAACCCGGTCGCGGAAAAGCTCACCGGCGTTGACGTCGGCGAAGGCCTTGGAAAGGTGCTCGGCCATGTCTATTGGGCGGTCGACGAGGAAAGCGGGCAGAGAATCGGCCTGACGCGTCCCGCGGGGAGCGAACGGCCTCGTTGCGACCAGAACACGCGCGCGGTTCTCGTGCGGCGCGACGACACGCGCTGCAGCATCCGCCAGGTGGTGTCGCCGATCATGAACGACCGCGAGCAGTTCTGCGGCTTGGTCATCGTCTTCCAGGACTTCACCGACGCGCGCGCCCTGCAGCGCCAGCTCGCATACGCCGCCGCTCATGACGCGCTGACCGGGCTTGCCAACCGCTCGAGCTTCATGCGCACCATGGAGGAGCTGGTCGACCAGTGTCGCCTGAATGGCGGCGAGCATCAGTTCATGTTCATCGACCTCGACCACTTCAAGGCAGTCAACGACACCGGCGGCCATGCCGCGGGCGATGCGCTGCTCAGGCGCGTGGCCGACACCTTGCGCAATGTGCTTGGCCCGGAAGAGATCGTCGCGCGGCTCGGCGGCGACGAGTTCGCCGTCATCCTCAAATCGGGCGACGCGGCGCGCGGGCCGATCGCGGCGCGCTCGATCATCAATGCAATCCGCAACCTCAATTTCAGCTGGGACGGCCGCCCGCATTCGATCGGCGCCAGCATCGGTCTTGCGCCGATCCGCGCCGGTTGCGGCGAGGTGGATGAGATCATCGCCCGCGCCGACGCCGCCTGCTACGATGCCAAGGCGGCAGGCCGCGGCTGCGTTTCCGCAGCACCGGACGAAGCTTCGAGAGATGCGCCGCCTATGCCGCTCGCCGCGGCGTCCTGAGCCGCGTCTAGAGCGCAATTCCAGGAAATGTGTGAGCGGTTTTCCGTCCGGAATTACGTGAAAACAAAGAGATAGAGCGAATCGCCGTTTCCGTGAAACGGTGAAACGCTCTAGCGCGTCGGCACCGGATGGTCGCCGCGATAGTCGTAGAAGCCGCGGCCGGTCTTGCGGCCGAGCCAGCCCGCCTCGACATATTTCACCAGCAGCGGGCAGGGGCGATATTTCGAGTCCGACAGGCCCTCATGCAGCACCTGCATGATCGACAGGCAGGTGTCGAGGCCGATGAAGTCGGCGAGCTGCAGCGGGCCCATCGGATGGTTGGCCCCCAACCGCATTGCGGTGTCGATGGCGTCGACCGTGCCGACGCCCTCATAAAGCGTGTAGATCGCCTCGTTGATCATCGGCAAAAGAATGCGGTTGACGATGAAGGCCGGAAAATCCTCCGAGACGGTGATCGTCTTGTCGAGGTGCTTCACATAACTCTTGGCCGCCTCGAAGGTCTGGTCCTCGGTGGCGATGCCGCGCACCAACTCGACCAGCTTCATCACCGGCACAGGGTTCATGAAGTGGATGCCGATGAAGCGCTCGGGACGATCGGTCTGGGCGGCGAGCCGGGTGATCGAGATAGACGAGGTGTTGGTCGCCAGAATCGCCTCCGGATTGAGCTGCGGACAAAGCTGCGCGTAGATCTTGCGCTTGACCGTCTCGTCCTCGGTCGCAGCCTCGATCACGAGGTCGGCAGCGGCAAGATCGGCCATGGCCGGGGCGGCGGAGATGCGCCCCATCGCTTCGTTGCGCGCCTTTTCCTCGAGCTTGCCGGAACCGACCTGGCGGGCCATGTTGCCACTGATGGTGGCGATGCCCTTCTCGATGCGGTCGGCCGATATGTCGTGGATCAGGACCTTGTAGCCGCCCAGCGCCGAGACATGGGCGATACCGCCACCCATCTGACCCGCGCCGACAATGCCGATCGTCTCGATCTTGCTCATGACCCGATCCCGTCCGGAACGCCCGCACTTCCTTGAAGTACAAAGACGCTCCTGCTTGTTTGTTTTCCGCAATCCAGATGCGAACCGCCGGATTGGCTCCGGGCCTTGATGGCCCGCTTTTTGTGCAGTGCAAACTAAAAGGGCGGGGCGACTTCGTCTACCCCACCCTTTGGATTTTAATATGCCAGCACGGACGGCGTCAAAGCGCCTTTTGCAGCTCCGGCAAAATGACGAAGAGATCGCCGACGAGGCCGTAGTCGGCAACCTGGAAGATCGGGGCTTCCTCGTCCTTGTTGATGGCGACGATGACCTTGGAGTCCTTCATGCCGGCCAGGTGCTGGATGGCGCCGGAGATGCCGACGGCAATGTAGAGGTCGGGCGCGACCACCTTGCCGGTCTGGCCGACCTGCCAGTCGTTCGGGGCATAGCCGGCGTCGACCGCGGCGCGGGAGGCGCCGACCGCGGCGCCGAGCTTGTCGGCGACCGGCAGGATGACTTCCTGGAACTTCTCCGAGGAGCCGAGCGCGCGGCCGCCGGAGATGATGATCTTGGCCGAGGTCAGTTCCGGACGATCATTCTCCGAGAGCTTGTTCTCGACGAAGGACGAGAGGCCGGGGTTGGCGGCGGCGCTGACCGTCTCGACCGCGGCCGAACCACCTTCCGGCGCTGCCGCGAAGGAGGCGGTGCGCACCGTGATGACCTTCTTGGCGTCGGTCGACTGGACGGTCTGGATGGCGTTGCCGGCATAGATCGGCCGCTTGAAGGTGTCAGGCGAGACCACTTCGATGATTTCCGACACCTGGGCGACGTCGAGCAGGGCGGCGACGCGCGGCGCGATGTTCTTGCCGGCGGAGGTGGCCGGCGCGATGATCGTGTCATAGCCGCCCGCAAGCGACACAACGAGAGCCGCGGTCGGCTCGGCGAGGCGTTCCGAAAGCTCGTCGGCTTCGGCCAGCAGCACTTTCCGAACACCTTTCAGCTTGGCGGCCGCGTCGGCCGCGCCTTTGGCGCCCTTGCCGGCCACCAGCACGTCGACTTCCGCGCCGATCTGGAGCGCCGCCGCCAGCGCCTTGGCGGTCTGGTCGGAGAGGCTTGCGTTGTCGTGTTCGGCGATGAGGAGAATTGCCATTGTCTTTGTCCTTTCCCGATCGCTTAGAGCACGCCGGCTTCGTTCTTCAACTTCTCGACCAGCTCGGCCACCGACTTTACCTTGACGCCCGCCTTGCGGCCGCCCGGCTCCTCGGTCTTGATCACCTTAAGGCGCGGCTTGACGTCGGCGCCGAAATCGGCCGGGCTCTTCTCGTCGAGCGGCTTCTTCTTCGCCTTCATGATATTGGGCAGCGAGGCATAACGCGGCTGGTTGAGGCGAAGGTCGGCGGTGACGATCGCAGGCATCTTCAGTTCGACGGTCTGCAGACCGCCGTCGACCTCGCGCGTCACCTTGGCATGATCGCCGGCGAGCTCGATCTTGGAGGCGAAGGTGCCCTGCGACCAGCCAAGCAGCGCGGCCAGCATCTGGCCGGTCTGGTTGGAATCGTCATCGATCGCCTGCTTGCCGAGGATGACGAGGCCGGGCTTCTCCGCCTCGACGACGCCCTTCAGCACCTTGGCGACGCCGAGCGGCTCGGTCTGCTCGTCGGTCTTGACCAGGATGGCGCGGTCGGCGCCCATGGCGAGCGCGGTGCGCAGCGTCTCCTGCGCCTGCTGCGGGCCTATCGATACCACGATAATTTCTTCCGCCTTGCCGGCTTCCTTGATGCGGATCGCTTCCTCGACCGCGATCTCGTCGAACGGGTTCATCGCCATCTTGACGTTGGCGAGCTCGACGCCCAGTCCGTCGGCTTTCACCCGGACCTTGACGTTGGCATCCACAACCCGCTTCACGGGCACAAGGATCTTCATTTTCCTGTCACCTCTCCTGAGATAGTCGGGGCGCTATAGCAGCGTACGCCCTGTCAGAGTTGTCGAAAGCCGACATTACGGGCGGAATATCCGCCCAGCGGTGCCGTTTCCGTAGTGGCGGCAAATCCGCGCGTCAATATCCCACGACGCACCCAAATCGGTTCAGTCGCGAGGCGTTGCTGCCCCACGGCCCCATTGCGGTCCCGGTTGCGTCGAGGTGCCGTCGCTCGCGGCGGGCTCGACGGGAACGGGCGGCTGCTGGATGTTCGGCGTCGGGTCCGGCTCGCCGTCGGCGCCGGCCAGCAGCGGCACGCCGCGGCTGCGCAGCACCAGCACCAGCACGAATCCGGCGATGATGCCGCCGATATGGCAAGCCCAGGAGATCTGGTCCTCGCCGCCGGCGGCGAACATCACGATCTGGAACAGGATCCAAAGGATCAGCGGGATGAAGGCCGGAATGCGCAAGGGGATGCGGGCAAAGGCCAGCACCCAGACTTTCACGCGAGGGTAGAGAATCAAATAGGCGGTGACGACGCCGGCAATGGCGCCGGACGCGCCAATCAGCGGCACCTGCGAATCCCAGGCCACCAGCCCCTGGAAGAAAGCGCCGGCGACGGCGCAGGCGAGGTAGAAGATCAGGTAGCGGATGTGGCCGAGCGCATCCTCGACATTGTCCCCGAACACCCACAGGAACAGCATGTTGCCGCCGAGATGGAAAATGTCGGCGTGCAGGAAGGAATAGGTTAGATAGCTGAGGCTTTCGGGGATGACGACGAATTCTGGCGACAGCTCGACCTTGTCGTGAACCACCGACGGGATGAAGCCGAGGCCGAGAACCGCGGCATTGGTGAAGTTTTCACCGCCAAGCGTGGTCGCCAGATAGACCAGCGCATTCACCACGATCAGACCGATGGTGACATATTGCAGCCGGATGTGGCGCAGCCTGTTGGTGTCGTAAAGCGGGATGAACATCGGACCCTCCCGCCCCTGGATTCAGCGGTTCTTGCCGGGCACCCATAGCACGTCGGCCTTTCCATTGTCATTGACGGCACGGGCGGCGACGAACAGGAAATCCGAGACGCGGTTGATGTATTTGAGCGCCTCGCGGTTGACATGCTCGGCCGGATCCTGCGCCAGCGCCACCATCAGGCGCTCGGCCCGGCGCGCCACGGTGCGGGCCACATGGAGCGCGGCGGCGGCCGGCGTGCCGCCGTTCAGCACGAAGGACTTCAGCGGCTGCAGGTCCTTGTTGAGGAGGTCGATGTCCTGTTCGACGCGGCCGGTCTGGGCGGCGACGATGCGCAGCGGCTCGTATTCCAGGGGCTTGCCGTCGTCGGGCACGGCGAGGTCGGCTCCGAGATCGAACAGATCGTTCTGGATGCGCGACAGCATGGCGTCGATCGCGGGATGTTGGCCGGCGGTATGGATGCGGGCCATGCCGATGCAGGCATTGGCCTCGTCGACCGTGCCATAGGCGTCGACGCGCAGGTCGGATTTCAGCCGCCGCTCGCCGGTGCCGAGCCCGGTGGTGCCGTCATCGCCGGTGCGGGTGTAGATCTTGTTGAGCTTGACCATAACGTCCCCAAAAGACCTCTATTTGCGCGTGAAATAGACCACCAGCAACAGCAGCGCCAACGCCACGGCCTGCAGCATCACACGGGCTTGCATCAGCTTGTTCGAGGTGACGCCGGAGCCGCCGCGCATCATGTTGATGAGGCCGCGGACCAGCACGATCAGCACGGCCGCCATCGCGATGACGGCGAGAATCTTCAAGACGATAACCATCTGGCTGGCTCCGGTTCAGTTTCGGTCAGGCGCGCCTGGCGAGCAGGCGGTAGAGCAGGGAGGCCGGCAGGATGTGTTTCAGCACCGCACCGATCCTGGCCGGCACCGTTACCACATAGTGCGGGCGCGGGCGCTGTGACAGAAGCGCGTGGCGGAGCGCCTTGTGCACGACCTCCGGCCCCGGCTTCAGTTTCGACACGCTGCCGCCGGCCTGCAGCCGGGCGAGCTGCGCCTGATAATCGGCGCGGTGGACGGAATTATCGACATCGATGTTCTTCAAAAACCAGGCTAGGCCATTGCTAGCGATCTTCGACCTCACGGGTCCCGGCTCGATCAGCGAGAGATGGATGCCGCTGCCTTCGAGCTCCTGGCGCATGCACAGCATCAGGCCTTCTATGGCATGCTTGGACGCCGAATAGGCGCCGCGGAAGCGGACAGGCGCCAGTCCGAGGATCGAGGAGCAATGGACGAGACGGCCATGCCCCTGGCGGCGCATGACCGGCATGACGCGGCGGGTGAGATCATGCCAGCCGAAGAAATTCGCCTCGAACTGCTCGCGAAGCGCCGCGACTGGCAGGTCCTCGACGGCGCCGGGCTGAGCGTAGGCGCCGTTGTTGAACAGCGCGTCAAGCGTGCCGCCGGTGCGTTCAAGCACCGCCTCGACCAGCGCGGCGATGGATTCGGGCTCACGATAATCGAGATAGAAGGCCTCCAAGCCATCGGCCTCGAGCACGGCTATGTCGGCCGGCTTGCGCGCCGTCGCGAAGACCCGCCAGCCCTCCGCCTTCAGTGCCCGCGCGCAATAGGCGCCGATGCCGGAGGAGGCCCCGGTGACGATGACGGTGCGCAACTCTTTCGCGACGGTGGACGTTGTCTGACCTGGGGTTGCCATTTGCCGCAATCACTTCCCATATTCGCGGCGTCGACACAATCGAGCGGAGCGCGGGTCCTTGCTCAGGAATATCGTCGCCGTCAAGCGCGTGCTCTATGATGCGATCGGCCATTTCACCAATGACGACGGCTGGGCGATGGCCAGCCATCTTGCCATCACCTCGCTGATGGCACTGTTCCCGTTCCTGATCTTCGCCACGACGCTGGCCAGCTTCCTCGGCGCGCAGGCGTTCGCGGACACGGCGGTGCATCTCGTCTTCGACACCTGGCCGGAGCAGATCGCCAAGCCGATCGCGCGCGAGGTGCAGAACGTTCTCACCGTCAGGCGAACCGACCTTTTGACCTACGGCGTCGTGCTTGCCGCCTATTTCGCATCGAACGGCATCGAGGCGCTGCGCACCTCGCTCAACCGGGCCTATCGCGTCACCGAAACGCGCGGCATCATCCACCGCAGGGTGCAAAGCATCATTTTCGTGCTGATCGCCACGGCCTGTTTCCTGGCCGTCAGCGTGCTTCTGGTGTTCGCCCCTCTGCTGGCCAGGCTGGCGGAGGCGCATCTCGAATGGATCAAGCCCTATATGGGCACCATCACGCTGTGGCGTTACGTCGTCGCCTCCACCGTCATCGTCATCGGGCTGTTCTCGGTGCATATCTGGCTGCCGGCCGGCAAACGCCGCTTTGTTTCGATCATACCCGGCATCGTCTTCACGCTGATCGCCTGGCTCGCCGGCTCGACCATCTTCGCCACCTATCTCGATCATTTCTCGTCCTACGTGACGACCTATGCGGGGCTCGCCTCGATCATGATCGCGGTGGTTTTCCTCTACATCATCTCGGCGATCTTCATCCTCGGCGGCGAGCTCAATGCCGCGATCAGCCGTTATCTGGAGGCGCGTGCGCGGGTCGGGTGAGTTGGCGCTGGGATAAGGGGAAGGGGAACTGGGGAACTGAAGCACTGAAGAACTGAGGGATTGAAGAATTGAAGAAAAACACAGCGCCAGTTTTTGCCGCGTTTCCTCAGTTCTTCAGCTCTTCAGTTCTTCAATTCCTCAATTCCTCTTCCTTCCCTGCCCGCCGTCGCCATGGCGACGCCAAGCGTGGCGATCGCCATGCCGGCGATCTGCAGCAGGTTGAGCTGCTCGTCGAAAAGGATCCAGGCGATGACCGCGGTCACGGCGGGCACCAAGTAGAACAGCGAGGCTACCTTCGACATCTCGCCGTCCCTGATCATCACCATCAAGAGGAAGATGGCGCCGACCGACAGCACCAGGACCAGCCAGGCCATGGCAAAGATCAGCTCGCCATTGACGGTGACGGCGCGCGTCTCGAAGGCGAGCGAGCCCAGGATCATCACGATGGAGCCGCCGACATACTGCCACATCGTCGCCGACACCAGATCGCCGCCGGAAGCATAGCGTTTCTGCCAGATGGTGCCGGCGCTCATGGCGAGCACCGAGACAAGCGAGGCAGTCAACGTTGCCGCGGTCACGCCGCCGCCGACCGCTCCGAGCTTCGGCCACAGCACAATGACGACGCCCACAAGTCCGACAGCGAGCCCGGCCCAATGGCGGGGCAGGATCGCCTCGCCGAGGAACCTGCCGGCGAGCACGGCGGTGATCAGCGGCTGCAGGCCGACGATCAATGCCGAAAACCCTGCCGGCATGCCCCGGTGGATCGCCCAGAAAACGGCGCCGAGATAGACGCCATGCATCAGGACGCCGGCCATCGTCGCGTGCAACGCCTCGTCGCGCGTGGCCTTGCGCGAGCCAAGCAGCACGGCAGGCCCGGCAAACAGGATCCCCGCTATGACGAAGCGGATGGCAAGGAAGGTAAAGGGCTCGGCCCAGGGCATGGCATAGCGCGCGCCGATGAAGCCTGTCGCCCACAAAACGACGAAGGAGGCGGGAATGAACCGCTTGATGCTCTGCATGGGTGGGAGGCTGCCGGGGTGAACGGTTGATGACGGCATTTGCTCTAATGCCGTTCAATCCGGCAAGCAAAACGAAACGGTTGATCCATAAGCTAAGTCGAATTCAACAAACCGTGCCAAGAGGGGCATGGCGCGTCAGCGCGCCATGGGTGGGCATGTTTTTGCATCTCGACACGACCTGGCTGCTGTTCGCCTTCCTGATCATCGCCGGTTTCGGTTTCTTCTTCGGCACGGCGCTCGACGCGATCATGAAGGAGAGCGGGTTTGGCCCGACCGGCAACACGCTGCTGTTCATCTTCGGCTTTTTTGCCGCGATAGTGATCGCCCACAAGCATGGCACCAGCCTGAGCGATCTCAGGCTGGCGGTTGCCTGTGGGCTCGGCGGCGCCTTTGTCTTCATCAGCGCGCTGGCGCTGATCAAGGCCGGGATGGCACGACTTTAATCAAACTCGACAAGCCGCCTGACGTCCTGCGGCGACATGCCTGCCTCGCGAAGCGCGGCAAGACCGGTGTCCTTGAAGCTCTTCGACAGTTTCCTGCCGTCCGGACCAAGGATCAGGCGGTGGTGGAAATAGCGCGGCGGCGAGAGGCCGAGCAGTTCCTGCAGCAGGCGCTGCACGCCCGTCGCCGCAAAAAGGTCCTGGCCGCGCACGACATGGCTGATGTTCTGCAGCGCGTCGTCGACGACGACGGCGAGATGGTAGCTGGTCGGGATGTCGCGGCGGGCGACGATGACGTCGCCCCAGGCCTGCGGTTGCGCTTCGATCGCTCGTGTCGCCGACATCGTCTCATCGGTGAATTCGGTCCATGACAGGTCGGCGGTGACGCGCATCCTTGCCGCTTCGACGTCGAGCCGCCAGGCGAAGGGCATCTTCTCGGCGATCCGGCGCTTGCGCTCCCTGGCCGGCAGGGCCTTGTCGAGCGGCGGGTAGAGCGGCACGCCGTCAGGATCGCGCGGCCAGTCGCGGCCGCCTCTCTCGGCGATGAAGGCGCGGATCTCGCCCCGGCTCATGAAGGCCGGATAGACCAGTTCCTCGGCGACCAATCGGTCGAGCACCGCCTGGTATTCGGCAAAATGTTCCGACTGGCGACGCACCGGTTCTTCCCAGCGCAATCCCAGCCATTCGAGGTCGCGAAGAATGCCTGCCTCGAATTGCGGCGTGCAGCGGGTGATGTCGATATCCTCGATGCGCAGCAGCAGCCGTCCGCCCACCCGCGCCGCCATCCGCTGGTTGAGCAGGGCGGAATAGGCATGGCCGAGATGCAATTCGCCATTAGGGCTCGGCGCGAAGCGGAATGTCAGGAGCGTCATCTCTCGGGCGGCATTCGGGTTGAAAGGTGCTTTCGCCGGTTGGTATTTAGCCATCCATTGCCACTTCGCGGGCGCCCTGGGAACAAGCAACGTGCAACGCATCGCCTCGCTCGACGACATTGCGGCAGGGCTCGACGCGCTCTGCCGGATCGATCCGCGGCTGGAGACGGTGCGCGGCAAGGCGGGCGAGGTGCCGCTTCGGCTGTCGGAACCGGGGTTTCGAAGCCTGGCCTCGATCATCGTTTCGCAGCAGGTTTCCCGCGCCTCCGCCGATGCGATCTTCGGGCGGCTGGTCAAGCTGGTCGATCCGCTGACGCCACAGGCAATCCTGGCCGCCGGCGAGGACATATTCCGCGAGGCCGGGCTGTCGCGGCCGAAGCAGCGCGGGCTGCTCGCCGTGGCCGAAGCGGTGGCCGGCGGGCTCGATCTCGATCACCTGTGCACCCTGGATGCCGGCGAGGCGATCGCGGCGATGACGGCCGTGCCCGGGATCGGCCCATGGACAGCCGAATGTTATCTGCTGTTCGCCGCCGGCCATCCGGACGTCTTCCCCGCGCGCGACGTCGCGCTGCAAACCGCAGTCGGCCATGCGCTCGGCATCGACCCGCGTCCCCCGGAGAAAATGCTCATCCGACTGGCCGAATCATGGAGCCCCTGGCGGGGTGTCGCGTCGCGGCTTTTTTGGGCCTACTATCGTGAACTGAAGGGCAGGGACGCGGCGCCTCCTGTCGAAATGGCCAAAAAAGCATGAAAATCATGCGTTTTTGAGAGTTTCAGCGAGAGACAACCCGCTTCACATCCCTGTCATGTCGGGCTTACAGTATCCGCGCCGTTCGGTTTGGAATGTAGGAGGCGAAGGACGTGACGGTTGCCGTATCTCCGGATGGGCTTCCCGCGCTGGTGCTGAATGCGGACTACCGTCCGCTCAGCTATTACCCCCTGTCGCTCTGGTCGTGGCAGGACGCCATCAAGGCTGTGTTCCTCGACCGGGTCAACATCGTCGCTGAATACGAGCACGCGGTCTCCTCGCCGACCTTCTCGATGAAGCTGCCGAGCGTGGTGAGCCTGAAAGCCTATGTGAAGCCGTCGCGTCATCCCGCCTTCACCCGCTTCAACGTGTTCCTGCGCGACCGTTTCCAGTGCCAGTATTGCGGCACGCCGGAGGATCTGACGTTCGACCATGTCATCCCACGCCATCGCGGCGGGGCGACGACCTGGGAGAATGTCGTCGCCGCCTGCTCGCCCTGCAATCTTCGCAAGGGCGGCATGATGCCGGCCCAGGCCAAGATGTGGCCGCTGCAGAAGCCATACCAGCCGACGGTGCACGACCTGCACAACAACGGCCGCCTGTTCCCGCCCAACCATCTGCATGAAAGCTGGATGGATTATCTCTACTGGGATGTCGAGCTGGAACCTTAGAGTTCGGCAGAAATCCGCGAGCCCGGCCGTCTGCCGCAGCTTTCTGCGCTTCCGGTGCTCCCGTACTTAGGTACGCTCCGCTCCGGTTCTCGAAAGCCGCGCCAGCCAATTCGGGCTGGCGAATTTCTGGACGAACTCAGCGTTGTGCCGCTCGATTGGGATTAGTCCCGCGCGAGCGCGCTGCGGAAGGCGACGGCGGCCAGCACCAGGCTGGCGATGGCGTTCCAGCCGGCCAGCGACAGACCGAGGATGCGGAGCGCTGCCTTGTCGCAGGAGGGCGGCACGAATTTGTCGAGCGCGTCGAGCACGCCCTTGCCGCCGGTGTCGACCGGGCCGGCGCCCGCCGTGCAGTCGGTCGGACCGGCCCACCAATGCCATTCGACGCCGGAGTGGTAGACGCCGAGATAGAGGCCGTAGAGCATCAGCAAGCCGCCGATCGCTAGCAGGCCGCGCGTCGCCCAGGCCGGCGCATGAAGCATCGAGGCGATCACCGCCAGCAGCATCAGCGGCGCGCCGACATAATAGGGCGTGCGCTGCTCTAGGCAGAGATGGCAGGGGATGTAGCCGCCGATATACTGGAAGGCGAGCGCCGAGCCGACGGTCGCGGCCATGGCGACGGCAAGAAAAAGCGCCGCGCGCGTGCGCTGGCGTCCGGTGTCGGCATTCATGGTCGCTGTCATTTAGTCGGGTCCGTTGGTTGCGTCGCTATCCGTGGGCGTATCTGACGAGGATATAGAGCAAAATCAGGGCGGCCGCGCCGGCGCCGACGATCAATCCCAAGCGCTTTTCGATGAACTCCCGGATCGATTCGCCATAGCGGCGCAACAGCCAGGCCAGCAGCAGGAAACGGGCGCCGCGCGCCACGATGGCGGAGACGACGAAGACAAGAATGTTGACGTGAAGCGCGCCGGCCAGAATGGTGACCACCTTGATCGGCGGCAGGTGCGCAGCGCCGGATGTGACGAGCAGCACGAGCATCAGCCCGGTGCCTGACGACTGCCACCTCTCGAACGTGTCGAGGCCGCCGAAATGCTCCAGGATCGGCCGCGCTATCGTGTCGTAGGCATAGTAGCCGATCAGCCAGCCGGCAATGCCGCCCAGCACGGAGGCAACAGTAGCGGTCAGCGCGTAGCGATAGGCGCGATCGGGCCGCGCCAACGCCATGGGCAGGAACAGCACGTCTGCCGGTATGAAGAACACGGAGCTTTCGACGAAGGCGATGAAGGCCAGCCACCATTCGGCGGATTTGCGCGCCGCCAGCGACAGGGTCCAGTCGTAAAGTCCGCGAAGCATCGGCTCTCCTAATGCAGTCGACACAATTCCGGACGGAAAACCGCAGCGCGCTTTTCCTGGAATTGCTCTGATCAATGTCACCCGGGACGCTTGGCGGTTTTGGGCAACGGCAGGCAGGAAGACAAGGACCCAAAGCGCCGCATCCAGCTTGCGGATGCGAGGCGCTCAACGCTTCGCCTGTCTAGAAAGATTTTCCGCGCCGCACAATGTCTGCGTCGCTACGAGGCCGAAGGGTGGGGGATGCCGCCGGTTGCGCGGGCAAATCCGCAACAGGCCAGTTGACGAACACCCATCCGCCCGTATAGTCCGCGCCCATCCAGGCCGCCCGGCCTGAGCCCCTATGGCGGAATTGGTAGACGCGCTCGACTCAAAATCGAGTTCCGCAAGGAGTGCTGGTTCGATCCCGGCTAGGGGCACCACCACCTTTATGCAGGTGTTGACGTATCTTATCGTCGGGTCGACCGGCGCTGGGCGCTCAACAAAAGCAAGACCGTCACCCACGGGCGCCAATAGGTTCACCAACCATCGGCTTGCGCTTGCGGAGCACCGGTTCCGGCAACAGGTTGGCAAGATCATCGATCAATTCTGTGCGCGGAATGTCCGGTTTGCGCGGGATGATCGCCGTCAACCCACTGGACGATCATCCGGAATTGCACTTTCGCTTGCGAATAGGAGCGATAGAAGTCGAGAAGTTCCCCTGTTGGTTCCGACAAGCGTTGGAAGCCCGAAATAAAGGCGACGACCGTGCCGATCGTCGTCTGCCCGCGGATCACAAGATAGCCGCCAACGATCAGGACCATCAGGGACCCCACCGCGTTGGCTATATTCAGCAACGTCTTCAGCCCGAATTTCAACAAATAGAATTCGATGCGGGTGCTGAAGATCGTGCGTATGGTGCGAAAGGCGGCTCGGCGCTTCGTCGAGTGGCTGGCGAAGGAATTGACTGCTTGGTTGCCAAGCTTTCGGACCAGCGCGACCTGCCGTTCCACGAGTGTGTTCAGGTCCTTCTGCATGTAAAGCGCAAGCAGAATTTGCGGCAGGAGTGACACGCCGCTGACCAGAGCGATCACCGGCTGCATGTAGGTCATGTAAGATGCGACGGAGACCATCAGCGTGACGTTGACCACGCAATCAGAGATGCTGGTGCCGACAAATCCGCCAACATAGTCGATCTCGTTGCCGATGATGCCGGCGGTCTGACCACTCCTTGCGTGCTCGCGCGCGGACCTTTGCGTGGCGACGAGAGCGAGCTGATCGCGGGCCGTCTTCACCACGCTCTCTCCGACCCAGCCTTGATAGACGATCAGTGCGTATTTCAGGCCGGCATGCAGGAGTATAGCCCCAAGATAAAGGCCGCCGAGCATCAGCAGCCCCCGTACGTCCTTGTCGGCAATTGCCACATCGACGACCCGTCTCTGCAGGTCGATGGGTAGAAAGTTGGCCAAGGCAACCGAAATTGCGATCACGCTGACATAGACCTGTTGCATGCCGCTGGCGCGCCGGACAAAACTGGGAAACTTCTCGCCAGGGCGCATCGCGTCGGCCATCGGCTCAAACGGGGCGAAGCGCCGCGCAATTGTCGCGAAAATTCCGCTCACCTTCGGTGCGCCTCCGTCGTATCCATTTCCGGTCCAGCCGATCAGAGCAACGCACCCTGTCGGTGACCTGCAGAACAGGCAGCCACTGTCAGGCCCGGGACTGCCGCCCGGTCATGCCTTTTGCCAGCCCACGCCACATGAGGAGGCTCAGTTCTCTATCTTCACGGTTTGATAGCGAAGAAGGCCGCGAGCCCCTTTGATAGGCATCAAGGCCAGGGGAATTTACGATCCGAGCTGAACCCAGGCAGGCTGCGCGATAGATACGCTGGAGAGCTCAGAGCCGTCCGTGTCGATATTTTGAAGTATGCGTTTCAGGCTTGGGACGATCGGCGCGAGAGTGGCAGGCATTTGGCGCGCACAGCATAAGCTGCAATTCCCGCTCCCCGACATTCAGACGCTCTGCAAAATGGCAGGCGTGACGTTCAAAGAATCGTGCAGGTCGACTACACAATGCCGGCTGCGTTGAGTCTATTGGCGGCGTCCAGCCTCCCTACCGCATATTCCCCGTATGCCCCTGCGAGTACCGCCCCGGCTGCGGCCACACCGTCAGCCCATGCGGCTCGAGGCCGACGCGGATTTTCGTCACGGCGCCGCTCACCGTGTCGATCATGTAGACGTCGCTGTCGAAACGGCCGGAGAGCCATAGCTGCTTGCCGTCGGCGCTGACATTGCCCATGTCGGGGCTGCCGCCGCCGGGGATCGGCCATTGCGCGACGACGGTACGAGTGGCGAAGTCGATCACCGTCACGCTGCCGGGACCCTTGGCCTTGCCCTGCTCCATCTTGTGCGAACCGCGGTTCGAGACGTAGAGCCGCTTGCCGTCGCGGCTGACGACGAAGCCATGCGTGCCGATGCCGGTCGGGATGAAGCCGATTTCCTTGAAACTGTCGCCGTCGATCAGAAAGACGCCGTCATTCATCATATCGGCCACGTAAAAGACCTTGCCGTCGGGCGAAAGCCGGATGTCCTGCGGCATGCCCATCTTGGAGAGGTCGAGATGGCCGAGCACCTTTTGGTTCTTCAGGTCGATCTTGGCCAGGCCGCCGTCGCCATATTCGCAGGTGAAGATCGCATAGGAATTGTCAGCCGCGAAATCGGCATGGTTGATGCCGGGGCAGGTCGGCGTCGGCAGGCTGGATTTCAGCGCCATGGTGTGCGGATCGCGGAAATCGAGCTGCTTCATCGCCTCGTCGACGACGATCGCGGCGCTGCCGTCCGGCATGAAATAGAGGTTGTAGGGGTCGTCGACTGGAATCTGCTGGCCGGGCTTGGCCGTCATCGGGTCGATCGGCGTCAGGCTGCCGTTGTTGCCGGTGCCGTTGTTGGCGACCCACAGCGTCTTCAAATCCCAGGACGGCACGACATGCTGCGGCTTGCTGCCGACATTGAAGCGGTCCACTTCCTTGAGCGTCACGCTGTCGATCACCGAGACGCTGTTGGAGGAGCGGTTGGGCACATAGACGCGCGGCAGCGACCCGGTCGTCACGGGGCTGACATGACCGGCAGCGGTGTGTTTGTAGATGTTGACGGCGGGCGGCGGCGGTTCGCTGCAGTCCTCGGGGCAGGTATCGGCCCAGGCTCGAGCAGGCAGGAGCGCAATCAGCAGCAGGGCCGCACGAAGACTGGTGTGACGCAAATGACTTCTGATCATCTGGATGGTTTCGTGAAGGCCCGGCCCGAGTTCCCGCCCGGACCCATAGCTGGTGTCCCGCCGTTGATCTAGCGCCTTTTCAGGAGGCTCCGCATGCGGTTGCGCAGCAGGCGCGCCATGTTGCGAGTCTCGCGGTAGAGGTGCAGTTGCGAGGCCGCCTGACGGGCCAGCCGGTCGGCGTCCGGCGTCAGTCCGACCACCAGCGTGCCCATCGGCTTGCGCTCGCTCCACAGGCGGCTCATCACCGGATGGTCCGGAACCGCGCAGGAATCGGTCATGACGATGTTGGGATCGTCGAGATGCTGCTTGGTCACCTCGATCATCAGCAGCGTGCCCGGGGAATAGGCGGAGAGCGTCTCGTCATAGGCCGTCTTCCAGGTGTAGGCGACGCCGGCCTCGACGAAGACGACCAGGGAGGCGATGGCGCGGCCATCGAGCGTCAAGAGATGGATGCGGCACATGTCCTGCTCGGCCAGCCGGTGCACGGCCTCGCGGGCGAAGGCGGCGCGGTAGCGGTCGATCGCCATGGCGGTGCGCTCGCGACCCTTCCAGCCGGCGGCCTCCAGCGTCAGGAAGCTTTCGATGGCATGGCGGATCTCGTCCGGCCCGCGCGCCACGATGTGCTCGAGCTTGCCGAGGTCGGCAAGGCGCCGCTTAAGCCGGCGGAATTCGCGATAGTGATGTGAACGCAGTGACGCCTTGAGGTAGTCCTCGCCGTCGGCGTCGCTTTCAAGCACCGGGCGGTCGAGCTTGCCGGTGGTCACCAGGGTCAGGCCGCGGGTGTCGGCAAAGGAGGTCAGCAGGCTCGCGACCGGACCGTCGAGGCGCATGTCCGGCAGCACGAAGACTTTTGGCAGCTTGAGATGCGGCCGCGACAGCATCGAGAAGAAATCCTCGATGACGCCGATCGGATCGTCGCGGTCGACCAGCGGCGTGCCGAGCGGGCCGAACGGGCTCGACCATGTGCGCATCACCGGAACGCCAAGCGGGATCGCCGGCCGCTCGACCGAGAAGGGCACCAGAAGACGCAGCCGGTTGCGGTATTCGTCACCGTCGCGGATGACGGCCAGCCGCACCTCGCGGTCTTCCAGCCGGGGCATCGCCGGGGCCAGGAAGCGCGGGTTGAAGAAGACATTGGGCTCGACCGTGCGGGCGCTGAGATAGTCGAGTTCCTCGACGAGGTCGAAACCGGCCGAGGCCGGGTAGATGGCGAGCTTGCGTTCCGGCCTGTTGCTGGCGAAGAGCTCGATATGGGCGGGGTCGACCTCGCGCGCCAGGCCGGCAAGGTTGGAGACCATGGCGCCGGCGGGGCCGCCGCTCGTCTCTTCAAGCAACGGGACGGCGGCCATCAGGCGACTTCCTTTCTTGCGGGCACGAAGATCGCCATCACGATGCCAAGCTTGCGCCAGACGGTGAAGGAGAGCGCGCTGGCCTCGAAAACCATGGCGAGGCTTGTGGCCATCGCCGCGCCCCAGAGGCCGAAGAGCGGGATCAGCAGCACGTTGAGGCCGATGTTGAGCGCAAGCGTCATGGCATAGACGGCGGCGCAGATGTTCTGGTTGCCGCTCATTGTGAGCAGGCTTTCGCAGGGGCCGACGGCGGCGCGGGCCACGACGCCCAGCACAAGCAGGAAGAGCAGCGGATAGCCGGCGGTGAATTCTGGACCGAACAGCACCAGCATCGGCTCGCCCAGCGCCAGCACCAGCAGCGCCATCAAAAGCGAGGGCCAGAAGGTCCAGGAGACGGTCTCGCGGGCGAAGGCGGCAAGCCTGTCCGGCTCGCCATGGGTGAATTGCGCATAGCGCTGGGCAACGCCGGCCTTGACCGCGAAATAAACGAAATGCACCAGCGCCAGCGTCTTCACGGTCGCGAAATAGACGGCGACATCGTTGGGCGGGAGGTAGGCGCCCACCATCAGCACGTCGGCATTGGTGAGCAGGAAGAAGAAGCTCTCGACCAGGAAGATCGGCAGCGAGACGAGGATCCATTGGCCGAAATGCACCGTCATCGGCCCGGGCGGGACCTTCTTGTCCATGCGAGAGGTGACGGCCATCAGCTGGCCGAGCGTCGTGACATAGGTGGCGGCGATAGAGGCGAAGATCGCGGTCTTGGCGTCCGGCACATAGTGCAGGCCAAGCATCAGCGCCATGAACGCCAGGATCAGCACCGGGCGCACCAGATAGGTCGGCGACAGCGCCAACAGCGCCCAGGAATTGGCGCGCGCCAGCCCTTGCAGGAGGTCGCCGAGCGCGATCATCGGCAGGCAGATGACGCCGAGGATGAAGGGGATGACGTAGTAGTTCTCGATCCAGTCCGAGGCCAGCCACACGCCAAGGGCGCCGAGGCCGGCGATCAGCGTCGAGGCGACGAGCACGAACAGGCGGCTGGCAAGCACGATGCCGCGCAGCTCGGCCAGCATGCCGCGCTCACGATACTCCGGAATGAAGCGGATGACGGAGGTGTGGAAGCCAAGGCACGCGAGATTGCCGACGATGACCATCGTCACCCAGACCAGCACCGAGATGCCGTACTCGAACGACCCCATCCAGCGCGCCATCAGCACCTGGCTGACAAAGGCGATGAAGGCGCTGATGATGCGGATGGAAAAGGCGATCAGTGACATGCGCCCGGCTTCGCCGCGCGCGTCGGCGGTGAAGAGAATGGCATCGATGCGGCCAAGCAGCGGCCGCATGCGCAGCGCCCAGCGCTGCGGCAAGAACCGCCCGGCAGTCGTTGCCGCGGAAAAGCGCACCCAAACTCTCCGTTTTCCGCCTTTTTCCAGCGTTCGGGTCTATCCGAAACACCTTAAGAAAGGGTGGGTGGGGTGGGCGGGACCTTACCTTCTCCCCTTGTGGAGAAGGTGTCGCCGAAGGCGACGGATGAGGGGTGTTCCAGGGAACGCCGACGCCTCACTTCGCTGGAACACCCCTC
>CCNC01000081.1 GCA_000824845.1 Mesorhizobium sp. ORS 3359
TCTTGATGCCGGCCTGCGCCGCGCCCTTGGCGTCGGTGATCAGGATGATCTTGCCGCCGCGTGCCGCCACTTCCTGCATGTTCGACACGGTCTTTTCAAAGATGCGGTCATGCGGCGCGATGACGATCACCGGCATGTTCTCGTCGATCAGCGCGATCGGCCCGTGCTTCAGCTCGCCGCCGGCATAGCCTTCGGCGTGGATGTAGGAGATTTCCTTGAGCTTCAGCGCGCCTTCCATGGCGAGCGGAAAATTGGTGTCGCGGCCGAGATAGAGCACGTCCTTGTAGCGCGACAGCTCGCGCGAGATGCGCTCGATCTGTTCGTCGAGCTTCAGCACCTGGGTGGCGAAACGCCTTGGTCGAGGCGACGCCGATCTCCGGGCCGGCAAGCGTCGGCAGCACGACGTCGGATTCGCGCGCCATGGTCGATTCGCGCACATTGACGACGGCGCCGATTTTCATGCCGGCCTGGCGGCAATAGCGCAGCGAGGCAAGCGTATCGGCGGTCTCGCCCGACTGCGAGATGAAGAAGGCCGCGTCATTGGCCGAAAGCGGCATCTCGCGGTAGCGGAACTCCGAGGCGACATCGATATCGACGGGAAGCCGCGCATAGCGCTCGAACCAGTATTTCGAGATCAGCCCGGCGAGATAGGCGGTGCCGCAGGCCGAAAGCGCCAGCCGGCCGATCCTGGCGAAGTCGAACGGCAGGTCGAGCGGCTTCGACTGGCCGGAAACGAAATCGACGTAATGCGCCAGCGTGTGCGAGATCACCTCCGGCTGCTCATGAATTTCCTTTTCCATGAAATGCCGGCGGTTGCCCTTGTCGACCATGAAGCTGGTCGACAGCGACTGCTGCCGCTTGCGGTCGACCTTGTTGCCGTCGATGTCGTAGATGGTCACGCCTTCACGGCGCACCACTGCCCAGTCGCCGTCCTCGAGATAGGTGATCGAGTTGGTGAAGGGCGCCAGCGCGATGGCGTCGGAGCCCAAAAACATCTCGCCCTCGCCATGGCCGACGGCCAGAGGCGGACCGTTGCGGGCGCGGACGATCAGGTCCTCGTCGCCCTGGAACATGATCGCCAGCGCGAAGGCGCCCGAGAGGCGCTTAAGCGCCGCATGCGCGGCTTCCACCGGCTTCAGACCCCTGGCGAGCTCGCGCGCCACCAGATGCGCCACGACCTCGGTGTCGGTCTGCGAGGCGAATTTGTAGCCGTCGCGGGTGAGCTCGTCGCGCAGCTCGGCGAAATTCTCGATGATGCCATTGTGGACGATGGCGACGCCGTTGGAAAAATGCGGATGCGCGTTGGTCTCGTTGGGCACGCCGTGCGTTGCCCAGCGCGTGTGGCCGATGCCGATCGTGCCGTCGAGCGGCTCGTCCTTCAGTCGGCGTTCGAGGTTGATGAGCTTGCCTTCGGCGCGGCGGCGACCAAGTTCGCCCTTCTCGATGGTGGCGACACCGGCCGAGTCGTAGCCGCGATATTCAAGCCGCTTCAGTGCGTCGACGATGAGCGGCGCGACCTGCGAATGGCCGACGA
>CCNC01000082.1 GCA_000824845.1 Mesorhizobium sp. ORS 3359
CGTCATCAGGGGCCCGCAACCAGGCAAAGCCGACCCCGCGGGACAGAAAAGCTAAATCCTGTCCCCGCAACCAAAACCAAAACAGCCCGCGAAAGCGGGCGTTTTTGTTTTTTGCCCTGCGCTTCTTTCCAACTCGACTCGGCGGAGCTTTGCAGCGATGGTCGCTCGAAGCCCGCGCGCCATATATGTTCGCTCGCGGCGCGAGGCATAAGGAGAGGGAAATGCGGCAGGCGCTGATCGTATGGGGTGGCTGGGAGGGCCATGAGCCCGAAGCCGGCGCCCGTGTCGTCAAGGCGATGCTCGAGGAGGAAGGCTTTGACGTGCGCGTCGAGAACACGACCGCGGTCTTCGCCGACCCGGCGATCGCGGAGCTCAGCCTGATCGTGCCGATCTATACGATGTCCAAGCTCACCAAGGCGGAAGAAGCCAATCTGACGAATGCGGTCGGAAGCGGCGTCGGCCTTGGCGGCTACCATGGCGGGATGGGCGACGCATTTCGCGAATCGCCCGAATACCAGTTCATGTGCGGCGGGCAATGGGTCGCGCATCCCGGCAACATCATCGACTATCGTGTAAATGTTACCCGGCCCGATGACCCGATCATGCAGGGTATCGAGGATTTCCCTTACCGCTCCGAGCAGTATTACATGCATGTCGACCCTTCGAATGAGGTGCTGGCGACCACCACTTTCTCCGGTTCGCACGCGCCGTGGATCGACGGCGTCGTCATGCCGGTGGTGTGGAAGCGCAGGCACGGCAGGGGGCGGGTGTTCTATTCGTCGCTCGGTCACGCGGCGTCAGAATTCCAGGTGCCGCAGATGCACACCATCCTGCGCCGCGGGCTGGTGTGGGCCGCGCGCTGAGGCGGCGAGCCGGCTAAACGGGTGGCGATCCTCGATCGGCGCCGGCGTTCTTGATCGGCATTTCGACTGCTGCCGATTCGGGGGAGCTCGATCCCCAACCGAATCGCCAGGGATGAAGCGCGCCCGAATCAGCCAGAACTGTCAATTCTTGCTATCTATTGCTATATCCGCTGCTTGACCCCATATTTCTCCGGGAGGTCCCCATGCCCAACTTTGCCTTGAACGAGCACTATGAGCGCTTCATCAGGAAGCAGCTCGAATCGGGCCGCTACAACAATGCCAGCGAGGTTGTCCGCGCCGGCCTGCGCATGCTCGAGGATTTTGAGGCGGAGCGGGAGAAGTGGCTGCGCGAGGAAATCCCGTCGCGCATGGCCGAGCTCCGGCAGGATCCGGCCAAGGCAATCCCCGCCGAAACGGTGTTTTCCCGGCTGGAGGCCCGACACCGCGCGCGGCAGGCGAAAGCCAAGTAGGAGATGGAATACCGGATTGTCTTCCATGCGAAAGCGGAAGCCGAACTCGAACAGCTCTATGACGACTTAGCCGAGCGCGGGTCGCCGGCGGTTGCCTGGAATTTTGTCGCCGGCATCCGCGATCATTGCCTTGGCCTGTCGACATTTCCACAGCGGGGCACCGAGCGGGTGGAGATCATGCCGGGGCTGCGGATCATCGGCTATCGCCGCGCGGTCAGTATCGTTTTCGCTGTCGACGGCGAGCGCGTGCTGATCCTGGGCATCTTCTACGCAGGCCGGAACATCACGCCTGAATTGCTCGAGGAACGGCTCTAAACTGGCGTTCAGTCGGGCGCCGCAGTCGGCATTCGGCTAAAGTGCTGCAGGCGATTTCCTTGAACGCATCCGCTCGGCGGGGGAGCGGTTGCGGTTGCTGTCGCCGGGATGGCTGGCAGTGGAACGCCGGGCCAAAATTCAACCAAGCCAGCTTACCATTTTTCCCTCCGTGGATATCTCCGCGAGAAATCGAAAAAAGAGCAATCTTGGCTGTTGACAGTTCGATCGGGTGGCGACTATATACGCCCCACGAACG
>CCNC01000083.1 GCA_000824845.1 Mesorhizobium sp. ORS 3359
ACTCCAACTGAATGCGAAGCGTACTCGAGACCGTGGACAGGCGACTGCATTTGGATCGAAGGCCTGATGTATATGCCGCGTACTCTCAAGGCCCTTCGCAGCTAAAGTTGGAGTTTGATGATACCATGTTTGTTTCGCCTATCATGGAAGTCGAGAAGGACTGGATCGACTACAATGGCCACCTCAACATGGCCTATTACAACGTTCTGTTCGATCGTGCTGGAGATTACGCCTTCGAAGGGATAGGGCTTGGGGCCGAGTACGCCCGAACGCGCGCGTTGACCAGCTACACGGCCGAGGTCCATGTCTGCTACATCCGGGAGCTCCACTTGGGGGATCGCGTCATTGCCACATTCCAGCTGCTGGACCACGACGACAAACGCATGCGCTTCTATCAGAAGCTTCGCCACGTCGACGGATGGCTGACGGCGACCTCCGAACAGCTTTCCCTCCATATCGACATGTCAGGGCCAAGAGTTGTGCCCTTTCCTTCAGACATACTCGCAAATCTGGAGCGGGTGCGAGCTGAACAGGCATTGTTCGGTGTACCTTCGCGCGCAGGGAAGGCAATTGCGATAAAAAGGAATGCGCGCGGGTGACGTCAGTTCTGCGCGGGGGAATGCGTTAGGTGGCAGGCTGCAACCGGAGGGAACGGGGCTACACAAACGATCAGTGACAACCAGTAAGGTGGCCGGCATGATTTAATAGGACGTGCAAGGTGCCTGGACCTGCGCGCCAACCCCTTCCGTCCGCCGCTATTCCTGTCCCGGCCGCTAAAACCTACCTTAGCTTGCGACGAAAGTTTGGCCTCTATTTATGGTACCTCCGTGTCTAAGTCAGTTCAGCTGGATGATGATCTGCTGCGCAGCTTCGTCGCCGAATTCGAGAGGCTTCACGCGCGCAGCGGACGCGCTGAAAGCTTACGCAGCCGACTGCCAGCAGACAGATAAAACGGCTCGAAAGAGAGGCCGGAAATCCGTCGGCGCCGCAAGAGCCGCCGGCGCGCTCGCCTCCACCCTCGACGGCGGCTCCATAGCCAGATACTTCATTGCTAAGTGTCCACTTAATCTAAGCGGACACTAACGATACAAGGTACGCGTCAGTAGGCGGCCTTCAGCGTAGGCGTACTGCGTACGCTGAAGGCCGCGGAATGAAGCGTCGCGTGGGCCCGTAGTGGTCGTTATGGTGATGCGATCAGTTCAGGCCGCGGCGGTCTGCTGACCGGCCAGTTTCTCGGCGTTGCGCAGATTTTTCCATTCCCAGGGCAGCAGTTCGTGCAGGCGGGAACTTGGCAGATCAGAGATCCGTGCGAGAACGTCGGCGAGCCAGGCTTTTGGGTCGACGTCGTTCAGGCGGCAGGTGGTGATGGACGTCAACATGACGGCAGCCCGGTCGGCGCCGCGCTGGCTCCCGGCAAATGTCCACGCACGCCTTCCGAGCGTCCGAGCGCCACGCCTCTCAATGCCCTTTCGGCGGCATTGTTGGTCAGGCAGATTCTGCCGTCATCGAGGAATCGTGCGAAGTCGGCCCAGCGCGACAGCATATAGTTCATCGGTTTCAGGACGTCGGAAGAGCGCGAGAAGGTACCGCGCTCGCGCAAGCTTGCCACCGAGGACCTCAGGGCTATCGCACTCGACGTGCCGGAAGCGGAGGTGCTGTCATGACAACATGGCCCGATCCCGAACGGCAGTTGATCGCGCGCTATCTGGCAGGCCTTGGCCTGCGCCACGCCGACAGCTGCGCATCTTACAGGCAGGTGCTGAACAGTTCCAGGACGTCGCTGAATGCTATGCCGAGCTCGGCAAGGATGTTCTGGTGGTTTGGCTGCAGACATTGTCCGACCATTGGATGGCGACGACGCTGCTGAACCGCACCCGCATTATCGATCGGTTCCTCGATCACCTTCTGAACATCGAAGCGATCGAGCGCAATCCCGTCACCGCCTTGTGCGAGGCATACAATATCAAGCAATGTCGGCCGGTCTGGCGCGCACTGGCGCAACAGAGGATACAAATACACCTCGCAGCCCGCATGGTTCTTGCGGTTGGATCGGTTCCTGCAGTCGAATCCCGCGTTGCAGAGTTTATGACGGTCAGCCGTTAGTCGGCACGCCGGCGGTGGATCGCTATGGGCTGTCATAGCGGGTGAGTCCGGGTTCGTGGACCTGCCGGAAAATGACCTCCTGCTCCTCGCCATGGACGGCGCGCCATTCGAATACGGCGCTCGATCGTGCGACGAATGCCGTTGCCCAGTTCGGGATGTCGCCTGATCATCTCATCGAAAATGGCGACCGGGCGGATGCCGGGAGCCGCCCGCAGCAGCGGCACGATCTCGGCTTCGAAAATCTTCCCGAGCGGATCTGGCCGGCGCCTTTCCCGCGGAACCTTCCTTTGCGAGGGCAGCCTCGAATCCTTCTCGATACGATAGGCCGTGGCTGTGCTGATCGACGCCTTCGCCGCTGCGACGGCCGTCGTATTGGTCTTCCGGAACTTCATGAAAAACCTCAATTGGTGATCAGTTACGTGGCGGCCGGGCACAAAAGTGATTCCTCCCCAAACAGCAAAAAACCACCGATTACCCGGTCGACCGTGATCACCAGACGACGCCCGAAACGTAGTGGAGTTCGCGAACAGCGAGAATGACGAGGGCGATGATATTTCACGATTCAAACGCCCCTTGTTCGTCCCTCCATGCGACTCGGAAATCACTGCGATAGTAGCGCTCACATAATCACATAGACATTTCTTTATGCGAGGTTGACAAAAGAGCCGACTGCTGTGATTGTGTCCAAGCCATGGTTCTCCGTACGGTGCTGCCGTAGCGGAGCTAAGAGG
>CCNC01000084.1 GCA_000824845.1 Mesorhizobium sp. ORS 3359
GCCGGAGTGTCGGCGAGGCGTTGCAGCAAGCATCATGGACCGGAGCCGATAAGCGGCCTGAGGCGGCCCAGCAAGGCCTGGCGGTCGGCGACGAGGGTGTCGAGGTGGAGCGGCCGGCCGGTGGGCGGTTCGGCTTCAGCCAGGCGTGCGGTCAGCGCCCGGGTGGCGTCGAGGACGAAGACGCCGCAATCATAGTCGTTGTCCTGCTGGGCCATCAGCACCGGCTCCAAGCGGGCGCCCAGCCGTGCTGCGAGTTGCCGTGCAAAGGGGCTGTTTTGGCCGCCGGAGGAGTCGTAGTGATAGGCGAGCGGCTGGGAGCCGCGCAGATCGACAAACAGCAGCGACCAGTGGGTGCCGCCCTGGTCAACCCCGGCATTGTTGAGGGGAAGGAAGACGAAGTCGGCCCTGCCGCTCAAGTTGGCCCCGCCACCGGCGATGCCGTGGAAGATGGCGGCCGCCTCGGCCGCGTCCTCGGTCATGCGCAACAGATGCGCCACCGAAGGCTCGACCAAGCGGGTCCGGGCGGCGACGTCGGGATTGGCCCTGTGCAGCTCCCCGCCAAGCACAGCGTAATCGGCCGCGATGTGATCGTCTTCGAGCCATTGCGTTGCGCCGAGCGCCAGCCGATGCGCTGCAGCGCCCGGTCCGGCAGCCTGGCCCATTCCGGCAGCCTGGGGAAGTCCCGCAGCCTGGGGACGTTCGGCAGCCTGACGCCGGATCGGTCCAATGCCAGGGGGCACGACGACACCAGACGACGAGGCGAGGACCCGCAGCGATGCTGAGCGATGATCGTCGCGCCTGCGCTGTGCTGTCGAGGCCGCGGCGCTGGGAGCGCCGGAGGTGCCTGATGTCCCGGCAGTGGGCGGCCTCTCGGCAGCGGCGGGCGTTGGCATGGCAAGCGGCGTTTGCGTCGCGGCGGGCATCTCGTTAGCGGCAGGCGCTTTGTTAGCAGGCGTGGGGGCGGCTTCGTCCTCGCCGCCGCACAGGTAAGCGTGGAGCGCCTTCACGCAAGGCTCGGCGTTCTTCTTGTCCTGTCTATGCGGCGGAACCACCCTGATATCGGCTTGTTGGTAGAGCGGCGTGCGCTCCTCGAACATGCGGCTTAACTTCTGCTCGCCGTCGGGACCTTGCAGCAGCGGCCGGCTGGTGTCGTTCCTGAGGCGCCTGTGGATCACTTGCGGGTTGGTGTCGAGCCAGACCGACACCGCCTTCTCGCCGATCAGGCTTCGATTGTGCTGCTGGGCAAAGGCGCCGCCACCGGTTGCGATGACGCAAGGTCCATTCTCCAATAGCCCGGCGATCTGTTCGGCCTCCAGCGCCCTGAAGTGCGCCTCGCCATGGCGCTGGAACAGATCCGCCAGCTTTCCGTGCCGGGCTTCGATATGCTTGTCGGTGTCGACAAACTCCAACCCCAGCTTCCTGGCAAGCTCAGGGCCGATCGTCGACTTGCCGCTGCCCGGCATGCCGACCAGCACAATCGGCCGCATGCCGAGGGCGGCTATGATCGCGCCGGCCTGCGGCGAGCGGGCGGCCGCGGGCTGGCTTGCCCGGTCGGCGGTGGCCAGTCTGGAGGCCCCAGCCGTCCGCGACCGGCTGTGGCCCGACGAGCCCCAGTGGGGGATGCTGGAGGCGTCAGGGGGAATGGCGACCTCAAGGCATCTGTCCTTCACGCGCTGCACGAGCTCGTCGGCCTTTTGCACAGCGTCCGGCTCGGGGTGCCGCCGCAGCCAGCCGATCTGCTTGTAGAGGTCGTGGTTTGCGAGCTTGGCCTGGTAGCTGGCCGGCGTATGGAACTCGACCTCGAAGCGATAGCCCTGCGGGGTGCTGAACACGGTGCGGATGGCGAGGAAGCTCGGCGTGCGCATCCTGAACCAGTTGGTGGTCTCGACCTCGCTGCAGCCGCGCTCCTCGAAGGCCAGCACGGCCGCCTTGAAGGCGCGCGTCAGGGCCGCGTCCGGGATCTCGAAGACATGGCGCACCGCATTGGTGAGCAGCTGGGCCTCGGGCGCGGCGCTCACGCTTTGGCCGGTGAGCCCGTCGGCCATCGAATCGCGCCCGCGCAGGCGCTGCTCGAGATGCGGCATGGTCACCTCGATGCCGGCCTGCCGCAAAAGCGCGGCGACTGCTTGCGCGTTGGCGGTGATGGCGCCTTCTTCCGCCGCGGCGCGCTGGGCTGCGCTCCTGGCGCGCTCCAGGGCCTGCTCGCGGCTCAGCGTGATCGTGGCGGCGGGGTCGTCGGCGGCGGCGACGTCCAAGGGGCTGGGCAGGATGCCGTTCGCGGCGGCAAGCTTGATCGAGGCCTCCATGACCGAGGCCGCCAGCGTCGGATTGTCCTTCAGATCCGCCAGGCTGGCGTCGACGTCGAAGCGGCCCTGGTGCAGCGTTGCCGCCAGCGCCTTGACATAGGGCGCCGGCTTCAGGCCCGGGACCTGCTGCAGGAGCCGCTGCAGATCGGCGCTCTTCTTCATGAACAGCCGCGCCCCGGTGTCGGACTTGTAGGCGTCCGTGCCGACCTTGATGCCGACGCTCAACAGGTTGATGGCGCTTTCATGCAGATCGTGCGGGTTGTAGCCATCGGGCCGTGGATCGATGCGCGCCCGGCAGTGGTCGAGCAGGAGTTCGACGCGCTCCCTGGCGTCGGCGGCCGCCGGATAGGATTCGGCGAGCTCGGGAAACAGCGCGCCGGCGGCGGCGCTGACGCCAGCAGTTGCGCTGGTCGAGGCCGTGGCTCGCGCCAACGAGCCCTTGGGCTGCTGCTCCCCGTTGGGCTGCTCCTCATTGCCCTGGTGGGCCCAGGCCTCGAGCTCGCTGACCAGCAAGGCGGCCAGTTCTCGGGCCACCGGATGCCGGGCCGCCTCGCCGTCCTGCCTGGCCCTCTCGAGGAGCCCCTGCATGGCCTGGCCGTCCGGCCGCTCTGCCTGCAGCTGGACGCGGATGTCGGCCCTGAGCTCATGGTGAATGCCCTCGTAAGTGCCGAAGACGGCACGCTCGGCAAACCAGCGTTGCGCTTCAAGCGGCTGCGCCAGGACGTTGCGCTGCAGGCAGCTGTAGGTCTCCAGCACCTGCTGGGTGGCCGACAGGATCTGCCGGGAGCGGCTGAACTGGTAGCTGCCGTTCTCGATGGCCGGCGTGTGCGACTTCGGCGGCTTCAGCGAGGCCAGGCCGCGCGCCTGCTCCTTCTGGTCGAACTGGCGCACATGCTCGTAGAGCCTGGGCCGGTCGCCGACGATGACAACGGTGTCGCCGTCGAAATCGCCGTCGAGCTTCTTTTGTTCGGCGCTCGGCACCGCAACCAGCGAGCCGGGCGCGAACACCTCCGTCGCCTGCAGGATGCCGACGCAGTCGAGCCCGGTGTCGGCCTTGACCCGGTCCTTGCCCTCGAGCCAGTGCGAATGGCACTTGACGTCCTCGGCCGACATCACCACCGAACGCTCGGCGAAGGCGGCCGGCCACATCCGGTCGGGCACCACGATCAGGATGCCCTTGGCAAACAAGGTCGGATCGTCGGCGGCAAGCCTTTCCCCCGACTTGTGCGCGACGTTGAAGCTGTACTGGAAGGCCACGCACCGGTCCAGGAACGCCGCGGTCGCGTCGCCGTCGCGCGCCGACCTGACCTGGCCGGCGGCGAACGGGCGCAGGTTCGGCTTGTCGTAGGGCGAGCGCCCGACAAGCACGCCGCCGTCGGCGGTCAAGGTCTCGCTCTTGAGCGTCGGCACATAAAGGCGTCCGTCGCCGGACGGCACGGCGACGGCGCCCGGGCCGTCGATGTGGCCAGAGGTGACGGTCCGAAACAGCTCCTCGGCCGTCAGCCTCGGCTGCTCACGGCTGCCGAGCCAGGCCTCGGCCTTCTCGCGCGTCTCCTCGGCCACCGCTGCGTTGCGCGGATAATGCTGCAGGGCCGAGGCCGGCACCGAGGTTCGCTTGCCCTGGCCAAAGACACGCACCGGCGCGGCGCCGTCCGGGCGGACGGCCCGGGCGATGGCCGGCATGCGCTCGGCCAGCGAGGCCCTGATGAAGCCGCAGCCGTCATGCGGCCGCAAGGCGATCGGGCCGTCCGGCCCGGCGAGCCTGAAGGGATGCGCTGCCCCTGCCGGGCGGTCGGGCAGGAGCGACAGCCTGAAGGCGCCTTCCAGCGCATAGTCGTGCGGGCCAAGTCCGGCGATGTCCGGCGGCGCGGCAAAGCCGCGGCGTTGGGTGTAGTAATAGGCTTCCTTGAACGGCGCCCAGGCCCGCGCCAGCTGCTCGAAGGCCGTCCCCGGCGCCGTGTCGGCATAGGGGATCGCCAAAAGCTTGCCGCCGGTGGCCTCGTCGGCCGCGTCGGGCAGGCGGGCGGCAAGCTGGGCCAGCGTCTTTTGCGGCGCCTTCAGCTTGCTGCCGCCGAACAGGTCCATGCGGTAAGGCACACCCTCGACGCTGAGCGTGCGCGCCAGCATGAAGGCGCTCGGCTTGCCCGGCAGCTGCACCGCAACCACCTTGACAGCCCCCGAAGTCAGGCGGTGGAAGATGGAATAGCGCAGCTCCGCTTCGCCGGCCAGCGGCCGCCCCTGCATGTCGACCACCGGCAGCCGCATCAGTCCGGCATCGCCTTGCGGCGGCCGCGGCTCGTGGTCCATGGCCTCAAGCACGCCATGGACATCGAAGACGGCGGCGGCATGCTGGGCCTGGACGCTCGGCGCGTTCTGGGCCATGAAGGTGTCGAGCGCGTCGAGCGGCCCCTCCGCCTCGATCTCGGCGATCAGGTTCCAGCTCATGTTGGAAAGGTCGGCCTCGATGAGGGCGCGGGCGCTGTCCAGGATCTGGCTGGTCTTGGCGTGCAGCTCTTCCTGGCGGCGCCGCAAGGCGCGCTTGTCGCCCTCGACATAGGGCCGCCGGTAGAGCTTCTCCAGCACCGCGCGGGTCTTGAGCACCTGATAGATCGACAGCGCCGGGCAGCGGCTTGCATTGGCGCCGCTGTGGCGCTCGGCCTGGCCTGCCTCGAGATGCGCCTCGATCTTGCGCTCCACCACCGGCTGGATGGCGTTGAGCAGGTTCAGCGCCGGCCTGCGGTGCCAGCGCAACGCCGGCCGCGGGCTGCGCGCCAGCGGCAGCAGGGCGGCGCACAGATTGCCCATGGTCTCCAGGTTGTTGTCGCGCTCGAAGGCGGGCGTGGCGCGCAGCGCCTCCAGCCGGTCCAGCCCCGGCTTTGCCAGCACACCCAGATCGTCGGACAACTGCGCCTTGCTCAGGGCCTTGAAGATGTTGGCGATGGTCAGGACATCGGCCTGCTGCAGCCGGTCCTCGGCATAGTGAAGATAATGCGCCAGCTGCTGCAGCCGCTCCTTCAGCAAAGCGGGTTCGGCCACCTCCCCGGCTTCCTCGCCCTGCAGGATACCCCGCGCCAGAC
>CCNC01000085.1:0-288 GCA_000824845.1 Mesorhizobium sp. ORS 3359
CACCACCTGCTACAACCGCTTTGTGCGATGGCGAAAGGCGGGCGTGTGGGACCGGATGATGGACGCGATCACCGCCGCGCACGACGGCGATATCCAGATGATCGACAGCACCTCCGTTCGCGCCCACCAGCAGGCTGCGACGGCAAAAAAGCGGGGCCAGATCGTTGTCTCGGTCGATCGCGCGGCGGGCTCACGACCAAGATACACGTCGTCGTTGACGCAAGGGCTCCCGATCCGGCTCGGCCTGACGGCTGGGCAGGCCCACGACGGGCTGATCGCCAACAGTCT
>CCNC01000086.1 GCA_000824845.1 Mesorhizobium sp. ORS 3359
ATCCCGCCGAAGAGCAACCGACGCTGGAAGCCTTGCTTCAGCAAGCGCCTCTACCGCGAGCTCAACCTCATCGAGCGTTTCTTCTCCAAGCTGAAGCACTTCCGGCG
>CCNC01000087.1:0-6679 GCA_000824845.1 Mesorhizobium sp. ORS 3359
TGACTTCATCCCGCTCTAAGCAACTCTTTCGTCTCCGCCCCCTCCGGCAGCGTCTCGAGCGCCGCCTGCAGAAGAATCTCCGCCAGCCGCGCCGCCACCGGGTCGAGCTCGGCGTCCCTCTGGTGTAGATGTAGCGCCATCATCGGCAGGGCGGGAAGCCCCAGAACCCCTGGCGCGATCGCCCTGACATTGGCGGGCAGGCCGATATCGGTGCGGATCGTCAGGCCGAGGCCGGCCGCCACCGCCGCCCAGATGCCGCCGAGGCTGGGGCTGGAGAAAGCCATGCGCCAGGCCATGCCGGCGCGGTCGAGGGTTTCGGTGGCGACTGTGCGCAGGAGGCACGGCGCCTCGAACACAACAAGCGGCAGCGGTTCGCCATTGCGCGGACTGGCCTCGATCGGCTTGGCCGGACCGATCCAGCGCGCCTGCACATCGGCGACATGCCGGCTGTAGGGCAGGGTGGTGCCGTCATGCCAGGCGAGCGCGATGTCGAGATTGCCCGACAGGACACGGTCGGCCAGATCGTGACTGCGCCCGATCCGCGCTTCGATCCGCACCTTGGGATGGGCGCGGGCGAAGCGGCCAAGCACGTCGGGCAACACGGCCTCGCCGAAATCCTCCTGCAGGCCGAGCCGCACCCAGCCCTCCAGCTCGACATCGCGGATGGCGGAGGCCGCCTCGTCATTGAGCTCGATCAGCCGCCGCGCATAGCCCAGCATCAGCTCGCCGGCCTCGGTCAGCGCCAGGCCGCGCCCCGCCTTGCGGAAGATCGGCGTATCCGCCTGCTCTTCCATTTTCTTCAATTGCGCGCTGACGGCCGAGGTCGAGCGTCCCAGTCGCTCGGCCGCCTTGGCGAAGCTGCCCAGCTCCATGCCGGTGACGAAGGTTCTGAGGACGTCGAGGTCGAATGTGACGCGGCGCATGAGATTGTCCTGATTTTCAGGAGTATCGATCAAAAACTTCCTGATTTTGTGGATGAAGCTGGGCGCTACATCCCTCCCGTCAAGCCGCTCAGCCGGCCACAACAGGAATGAACCATGTCCGCCATCCTCACACGAAACGACTGTCAGCCGCCCGCAGCGGATGTTGTGGCTCGCCGCGCCTTCGGCCCCAATCACCGCTGGAAGGTGCTGGGCATCGGCGTCGCCGCCAATGCCGGCTTCTCCGCCACCTTCTCCGGCATCCCGGCGACCGCGGTGGTGATGCGCCAGGGCTACCATCTCGACAATGCCTCCCTCGGCCTTGCGCTCGGGCTTCTCGGCCTGGGCGTGGCGCTGAGCGAGCTGCCCTGGGGCGTGCTCACTGACCGCTGGGGCGACCGCCGCGTGCTCCTGACCGGGCTCGGCGCGACGGCCGCATGGCTTCTCGTCATGGCGCTGCTCGTCGTGCCGACGAAAATGGCTGTACCAGGCGTCGCACTGTTGTCGGTGAGCCTGCTTGTCGCCGGCCTGCTCGGCGGCAGCGTCAACGGCTCCAGTGGCCGTGCCATCATGGGCTGGTTCGGCGAGGGCGAGCGCGGCTTCGCCATGAGCATCAGGCAGACGGCGGTGCCGCTCGGCGGCGGGCTTGGCGCGCTTGTGCTGCCGTCGCTGGCGCTGGCCCTGGGCTTTGCCCCGGTCTTCGGCCTGCTTGCGGCCGTCTCCGCGCTCTCGGCCTGTTTCGCCTGGCGCTGGCTGCACGAGCCACCGGTCGGAAGCGGCGGTCACGCCGCCACCGCCACAAGCGGCCCGGCGCCCTTATGCAACATCGAGGTCTGGCGCATCTCGACCGCCATCGGCCTGCTCTGCTTCCCGCAGGTCGCGGTCCTGACCTTCGCCTCGGTCTTCCTGCACGACTTCGCCGCAATGGGCACTTTTGTGACGAGCGCAACCCTTGCCGCCGTGCAGACCGGCGCCATGGTGATGCGCGTCTGGAGCGGCCGCTTCACCGACCGTCACGGCAACCGCCGGCCGTTCCTGAAGATCTGCAGCGCGTTGAGCGCGCTGGCCTTCCTGGTGCTTTGGCTGCTGGTCATCGGCGCCGCCGGAACGCCGTGGCTGCTTCCGCTGCTTCCTCTGATGGTCGTCGTTGCCGGCATATTCGTCTCCGCCTGGCACGGCGTCGCCTACACCGAACTTGCCACGCTTGCCGGCGCCGGCCATGTCGGCACCGCGCTCAGCCTGGCCAACAGTTTTGTGTTCGCTGGCTTCTGTCTGGTGCCGATTGCCATTCCGTGGCTGCTGGTGGCTTTTGCTTGGCCGGGCGTGTGGCTCGCGGCCGCGATCTGCGCGGCGCTCGCCTGGCCGATCTTCCTGCGCCAGGTCTGATTCACCCAAACCTGGTGCCCCGATTCTTCATCGACCCGCTGTGGAAACTGCAGGCCGGCTTTCCTCAAACATGAAAAGAACATGATCGATGTCGTTAACCCCGCATCAAGGTTAATGCTTCATTTTGGCTCTCCGGGGTCAGTAGCGTTCTGGAGAGTTCCGTGCATCGACGCGTTTCCATGCGGCTTGCCGCCGCCGCCGTTGCGAAAAGACGTTCCTTCCTTTCTCCTTTGGTGCTCGGGCTCGGCATGTGGATCGGCTTTCCGTCGGTCGTCGCCTATCAGGATATGACCAGCCTGATCACCGGCCTGGAGTCGCCCAGCGCCCGCTGGAACGCCTATATCGAGAAATCCGCCGCCGGATCGGTGCATGCCGCAGAAATGCCGTTCATCGATTCCACCGCCACCGGCTCGATCTCCGGCTCCGGCGTCAATCTGCCGGGCGTGGGCACGGTCGCCTTCCGTGGCAAGGGCAACGCCGCGGGCGCCACGCCCGATGAGGATCGTGTCGTGCGCGCCGACAAGAAGGGCCGCCTCGTCCAGGTCTCGCCCGTCGCGCCGCCCAAGAATTTCAGCGCCGGCTCGATCTTCGAGCGCACCTCCTCCCTGCTGCGTCCCTCGATGGACAGCGGCCTGAAGCTCACCTTCGCCAAGCCCGGCATCAAGGGCAAGGAAGTGCAGATCGCCCAGGCCTTCCATCTGCGCGAGGACAAGAAGCCGGATCCGGATCTGCCGGCAGCGCTCGTCGCCCTCGTCAACAACGACAAGCCGGACATCCTCGCCACCGCCTATGCCCAGTCCGCGCCCGACTATGCCAAGGCGTCGCCCTTCGAGGCGCTGCTGCAGGACGATCCGAACGACGGCCGTTTCATCCCGCCGATGGGCAAGGGCGACCACGCGTGGCTGCAGAACCCGCTGCCGGCGAGCGTCTTTTCCAAGCCCGAGCAGGCCTGCCTTGCCAAGGGCATCTATTTCGAGGCGCGCAGCGAGCCGGTGCGCGGCCAGGCGGCGGTCGCCCAGGTGATCCTGAACCGCGTCCGCAACCCGGCCTATCCGAAGACGATCTGCGGCGTCGTCTACCAGAACGACGACTGGTTCAATCGCTGCCAGTTCTCCTTCGCCTGCGACGGCAGGAAGAAGACGATCACCGACCAGGGCTCCTACAAGACCGCGCAGGAGGTCGCCATGGCGGTGACCGCCGGCAAGATCTTCATTCCCGAGGTCGGCTCGTCGACGCACTACTATGCCAACTACGTCCATCCCGGCTGGGCGCGCGCCATGCAGCGCATGACCCGGATCGGCCTGCACATCTTCTACCGCACCTATGGCGGCGGCTGGAGCTAAGCCGTCGTGCGGCTTGAACTGGACCCGACTAAACGATGCCTCCGGCGAACCTTCTTCCGGCGCCCGGCATGCTCCGGCGGATGCGGCTTGTCGCCAGGATTCGCGCCGTCACCTCACGCGGTCGTGAAGGGCACGATGTCGCACCTCGATAAATCATTGTTTTAACACCAAAAAATACATCGCTTGGAAGTTCGGCCCGTGGCTTGACGGGCGCGGACCCTCTAACTATGTTGCCGGCGACTTTAGAAGCGGACGGACGGCAATCGTCTGCCCGGGCAGGGGGGTTGCGATGGCCAACAAAACCGGGCCAGACGGAACCGGAGAAACCGGCCGCGGCAGGCAGCCAGAAGCCACCATCCGCGACGACGAACTTGAGCGCCGCCGGCGCGATCTCGAAGCATCGCTCGCGACGAGACGCACGGACCGGCTCGAGGGGAAAGACGAAGCAAAAGCTGCGGCCGGTTACGGTCAGGCGCTGAAACTGTCCAGCGAGTTCATCGCCGGAGTGGTGGTCGGTGTTGGCTTGGGCTGGATCATCGACCGCTTGGCGGGAACTGCGCCTTGGGGTCTGATCGTGGGCCTGTTGCTGGGCTTTGGTGCCGGTATACTCAATGTCCTGCGTTCGGCGGGGCTTGCACCGGAATTCGGTCAGGGCGGCAAGCCGCGCGAGCCGAAAGAATGAAGTGGGCGCCCCTGGGCGCTGAAGTGAACTCAAGAAGCCGATTGTGGCTTTGACGGGGATTTAAAGTGGCTGCTGCTGACAAGGTCGATCCGATCCACCAGTTCCAGATCCATCCGATCATCCCGCTGCATATCGGCGGCTACGACGTCTCGTTCACCAACTCCTCTCTGTTCATGGTCGTCACGATCGTGCTGGCGTCGGCTTTCCTCTATTGGAGCACGGCCAGCCGCGCCTTGATCCCGGGCCGCCTGCAGTCGGTCTCCGAAATGGCCTATGAATTCGTCGGCAACATGCTGCGCGACGCCGCAGGCAAGCAGGGCATGCAGTTCTTTCCGCTGGTGTTCTCGCTGTTCATGTTCGTGCTGGTCGCCAATCTGATCGGCCTGTTCCCCTATTTCTTCACCGTCACCAGCCACATCATCGTCACCTTCACGCTGGCAATCCTGGTCATCGGCACGGTCGTCGTCTACGGCTTCGCCAAGCACGGTTTGGGCTTCCTCAAGCTGTTCGTGCCGCATGGCGTGCCGGGTCTTCTTCTGCCGCTGGTGGTGGCAATCGAAGTCATTTCCTTCGTCTCGCGTCCTGTCAGCCTCTCGGTTCGTCTTTTCGCCAACATGCTGGCCGGCCACATCACGCTGAAAGTGTTCTCGGGCTTCGTCGTCAGCCTCAGCGCGCTCGGCGCCGTCGGCATTGCCGGTTCGGTCCTGCCGCTCGCCATGGCCGTCGCTCTGACCGCTCTCGAGCTGCTGGTCGCCTTCCTGCAGGCCTACGTCTTCGCGGTGCTGACCTGCATGTATCTGAACGACGCGCTGCACCCGAGCCATTGATCGATTTTCACCGGCGCCCCGGCGTCAGCATACCCAACGTACCAACTGCAACGAACAAACAAACCACAGGAGTTTTGAAATGGACGCAACTGCAGCAGCTGCTATCGGCGCTGGTATCGCCTGCATCGGCATGGGCGGCGCCGGCATCGGCCTCGGCAACATCTTCGGCAGCTACCTCTCGGGCGCGCTCCGCAACCCGTCGGCTGCCGACGGCCAGTTCGGCCGCCTGATCTTCGGCTTCGCCGTGACCGAAGCTCTGGGCATCTTCTCGCTCCTGATCGCTCTGCTCCTGGTCTTCAAGTAAGATTGAGAGCTGACGAAAGGGGCCGCATGGTGCGGCCCCGTTCCATGGACAGGGGAATGAGATGTTCGTGACATCTGCCTATGCGCAAGAAACAGCGCCGGCCGCGGCCGAGGGCGATACGCATGCGGGCACTGCCGTGCCTGCCGCGGAGCATGAAGCGTTCCCGCCGTTCGACGCCAAGACCTTCCCGTCGCAGATCCTGTGGCTGGTCATCACCTTCGGGCTCTTCTACCTGTTCCTGAAGCGCGTTGTGATGCCGCGTCTTGGCGGCATCATCGATGTCCGCAACGATCGCATCACCCAGGACCTCGACCATGCCGCAAGGCTGAAGAGCGAGGCGGATGCCGCCGTTGCCGCCTATGAGCAGGAACTGGCGGAGGCCAAGGCCAACGCCAACAAGATCGGCCAGCAGGCAAGCGACGCCGCCAAGGCTGACGCCGAAGGCACGCGCAAGAAGCTCGAGGCCGAGCTCGAGAAGAAGCTTGGCGAGGCCGAGGCGAGCATCGCCTCGATCAAGGCCAAGGCGATGAAAGAAGTCGGCACGATCGCCGAGGACACCACGTCGGCCATCGTCGAGGCGCTTGTCGGCGGCAAGGCCGACAAGTCCGAGATCGCGGCCGCGGTTAAATCCGCGAGCCGGTGAGGAGCGGGATCATGGACGCCACATCACTTGCCACGCTCTGGGCCACCATCGCCCTGATCATCTTCCTCGGCGCCATCATCTATCTGAAGGTACCGGGCATGCTCACCAAGTCGCTGGACGCCCGCGCGGCTAAGATCAGCGGCGAGCTCGAGGAAGCGCGCAAGCTTCGTGAAGAGGCCCAGCAGCTGCTTGCCCAATATCAGCAGAAGCGCAAGGAAGCCGAGAAGGAGGCCGCCGACATCGTCGCCGCCGCCAAGCGCGAGGCTGAGCTGCTTGCTTCCGAAGCGGCCAAGAAGACCGAGGACTATGTCGCCCGGCGCACCGCGCTTGCCGAGCAGAAGATCAGCCAGGCAGAGCGCGAGGCCGTCAGCGAAGTGCGCGCCTCGGCCGTCGACATCGCCGTCGAAGCCGCCCGCGCGCTGCTGGCCGCCAAGGTCGATGCCAAGGCCGGTGCCGACCTGTTCAAGTCGGCGCTGAATGACGTCAAGGCCAAGCTGAACTGAGCCTATCGCAGTTGCGAATGAGAAGCCGCCTGGGCAACCCGGCGGCTTTTTTGTTTGGCGGGAAGGCGCAT
>CCNC01000087.1:6690-6755 GCA_000824845.1 Mesorhizobium sp. ORS 3359
AGGCGGGGAGAGGTGGCCGCGAAGCGGACGGAGAGGGGCTTCGTAGGGCGCTCCCCTCTCCGTCT
>CCNC01000088.1:0-21403 GCA_000824845.1 Mesorhizobium sp. ORS 3359
AGCCACCTCTCCCCACATTTCGTGTGGCGAGGAACCTCGATCCTGGGGCGCCGCGATCCTTCGCGCCCCTCTTTCCTGCCGGACATCTCCCCCACAAGGGGGGAGATCAGCCGAGCGTCGCCGTCACTCCAACCCGGCGAAGCTCTCTTCCTCAACCACCTCGGCCCCGCCCAACCGGAACGGCGCGAAGGAGGTCCGGTGCAGCCTTGCCACTGGGCCATGCGCCTCGATGGCGGTGCGGTGCCGGACCGTCGCGTAGCCCATATGTACTTCGAAACCGTAGTGTTCGTGATGGCGGCCGCAGCCGCACATCATGCGGTCGCGCATCACCTTGGCGATGATCGAGGCGGCGGCGATCGACTGCGAGCGCTGGTCGCCCTTGATCAGCGCCCGGCCTTCGCAGGCGAGACCGGGCGGAATGTCGCGGCCGTCGGCCAAGGCGAGTTTTGGCTGCAGTGACAGGCCCGCGGCGGCGCGCCGCATCGCCTCGAGACTGGCTTTCAGGATGTTGCTGTTGTCGATGCCTTCGGCACTGATCGAGGCCATCGAGACGCTGAGCGCCGAGCCCAGGATTTTGAGGAACAGCGCCTCGCGCTGCAAATGGGTGAGGCGTTTGGAATCGTCGAGGCCTTCCGGGATATTCGCCGGATTGAGCACCACCGCCGCGGCCACGACCGGGCCTGCGAGCGGACCGCGGCCAGCTTCATCCATGCCAGCGACCGGCCACAGCCCGTCGGCCATCGCCTTGGTCTCGATCGAGAAGTCGGGCTTCTCGACCATTTCAAAGAGAAGCGGAGAATCGGAACGCGCGCGAGCCATTGTGCGGCGAGGTTCGCATCGGCTCCGATTCTCCGCAAGTCCCTCCGGGTCGGGTGGGGCGCCGGACCGGGAGGGCACCGTCTCACGGCCGGGGGACAAGGGCCGGACGGAATTCTTGAAACAAGTAGCAATCCCAGACCGAAAACCGCTTTGCCTGGAACTGTTTAGGGCCGGCCGTCAGGGCCGGCGCCATCTTCACAGCAGCACCAGCTGCTCGCCGGCGCCGGAGCCTGCGACGAATTGATCGATGCGAAGCTGCCGTCGTTCGGCATTGAGGCCGAGACGCTTGGCCGCGATCTCGAAGCGCCGGCCGATCTGCCAGGCATAGGGTCCGGCGCCTTTCATGCGCTTGCCCCATTCGGAATCGTAATCCTTGCCATCGCGCATCGAGCGGATCAGCGACATCACATGCCGGTAGCGGTCGGGGTAATGCCGCAACAGCCAGTCCTTGAAGATCGGCGCCACTTCCAGCGGCAGGCGCAGGATGACGTATCCGGCCTCCCGGGCGCCGGCGGCCCGCGCCGAATCGAGGATGCGCTCCATCTCCGGATCGTTGAGGCCGGGAATGATCGGCGCCACCATCACCGAGGCCGGGATGCCAGCGTCCGACAATTGCCTGATCGCCTCCAGCCGCTTCGTCGGGGTCGACGCGCGGGGTTCCATGGTGCGGGCCAGCATGCGGTCCATCGTCGTCACCGAAAGCGCCACCTTGGCAAGGCCACGCTCCGCCATGCGCGACAGGATGTCGATGTCGCGCGTCACCAGCGCCGACTTCGTCACGATGCCGACCGGGTGTCCGCGCGCCTCCAGCACCTCGAGGATCTCGCGCATGATCCGGTACTGCTTCTCGATCGGCTGATAGGGATCGGTGTTGGTGCCGATGGCGATGGTGCGCGGCTGGTAGCCCGGCTTCGACAACTCCCTGTCCAGCATGCGCGCCGCATCCGGCTTGGCGAACAGCTTCGATTCGAAATCGAGCCCCGGCGACAGACCCATGAAGGCATGCGTCGGACGGGCGAAACAGTAGACGCAGCCATGCTCGCAGCCGCGATAGGGATTGATCGAACGGTCGAAGGAAATGTCGGGCGACTCGTTGCGGGTTATGATGGTGCGCGGCTTCTCGACCTGCACTTCCGTCTTGAACGGCGGCAGCTCCTCCAGCGAGTTCCAGCCGTCATCGAACACATGCCGGCTGACCGGCTCGAACCGGCCGGACGGGTTGATGCCGGCCGAGCGGCCGCGATTGCGGTCGGGCCGCACGCGCATGCCGCTCTGCTCTATCATCGCGTTCGCCATCTCGGCTCTGCCTGCTCCGAAAGCGGCAATGTCGGCGCGCACGATCTGTTCCATTTTTGCCCTCTCCCAGGGACTGTCGGCAGGCTGTCGAATCGCTCTGTTCATGAAACTATTCCTATTTTCTCAATGAGAACAAAGCAAGAACTTTTTCGCTTGGAGTGCGCAACTGGCGCATCGCCGCACTTTCCGCTATTCGGCTAGGCATGCTCAGCGTTCTCATCGAGACCCGCAACGACGAAGAGGGACTTGCCCGCACGCTCGCCTCGCTGGTCGGCGGCGCGGTCGAAGGCATCGTGCGCGACGTCATCGTCTGCGATCAAGGCTCGACCGACCAGACGCACCGGGTGGCCGAACATGCCGGCTGTCACTATGTGAGCGGCGGGCTCGGCGCCGGCATCAGTCAGGCCAAGGGCGACTGGCTGCTGCTTCTGGAACCCGGCGCCCGGCTCGCCGAAGGCTGGATCGACGAGGTCGTCGCGCATACGGCAAAGCAGACCATGCCGGCCCGTTTCTCACGCGCTCGGGCCGACCGCGCGCCTTTCCTGGCGCGCGTCTTTTCGGGCAATCGTGCGCTGGCCGAAGGTCTCGTCATCAGCAAGCGCCAGGCCGCGGCTCTGGCAAAGAGCGCTCGCGGTGCGGAAGCTCTGGCTCGTGGCCTCGCGACCAGGCGGTTGAACGCCGAAATCTGGGTGGCGCCGCCGAAGTGACGCCTGTGCGCCTTACGAAGTGGGCTTGCCGCCGCGCCTGAGATGCTCGTCCAGCCGCGGCATGATTTCCACGAAATTGCAGGGCATGTGCCGGTAGTCGAGCTGCGCCTTGATGATGCCTTCCCAGGCATCCTTGCAGGCGCCGGGCGAGCCCGGCAGCACGAAGACGAAGGTGGCGTTGACGACGCCGCCGGTCGCCCGGCTTTGGATCGTCGAGGTGCCGATCTTGTCGTAGGAGATGCGGTGGAAGACTTCCGAAAACCCGTCCATGCGCTTTTCGAAGATCGGCTCCAGCGCCTCGGGCGTCACGTCGCGGCCGGTGAAACCGGTGCCGCCGGTGGTGATGACGACATCGATCTTGTCGTCCTTCGACCAGCCGAGGACCTTGTCGCGGATCTTTTCGCGGTCGTCGGTCACGATGTCGCGCGCCGCAAGCGTATGGCCGGCTTCCGCGATGCGGTCGGTCAGCACCTGGCCCGACTTGTCGTCGGCAAGGCTGCGCGTGTCGGATACCGTCAGCACCGCGATCCGTACCGGAATGAAGGGTCGGCTCTCGTCAAGCTTCGCCATCGCTCACCTCCATGCTGCGCGTGGCGGCCACGAACCAGTCGGGATGACGCGCGCGGATCTCGATCGCCGCGCGCTTGGCCACATTGCCGGTCTCGAACAGGCCGAAGCAGGTGGCGCCCGAGCCGGACATGCGCGCAAAGGCTGAGTCGGCGCGTTTGAGCGCCTTGAGCGCCTCGCCCACCGCAGGTTCGATCGAACTGGCGGCGCCTTCGAGATCGTTGCGGGTCGATTCCAGCCAGTTGCGGACGGCGTGGAAGTCGAGGCGCCTCGGCAGCGGCGGCAGCGCGTCATTGTCGCGACGGGAGAGCGCCTTGAACACGTCCGGTGTCGAGACGGCGATGCCCGGATTGACCAGGACCAGACCAAGCGCCGGAAACGCGGAGAGCGGCCACACCTCATCACCGATGCCGCGTGCGATCAGCGGCTTCGACTTCAGGCACATCGGCAGGTCGGCGCCGAGCGAAAGCCCGATCCGGGCCAGCGAAATCTCGTCGATATCGAGCTTCCAGAGCCGCGCCAGGCCGTTGAGCGCGGCTGCCGCGTCGCTGGAGCCGCCGCCGACTCCCGAGGCGACCGGCAGGTTCTTCTCCAGCCGGATGGCGACCGGCGGCGTGCGCTGCGCGCCGGCTTCCCGGCGCAGGGCATCGCGAGCCTTCACCACCAGATTGCCGTCGTCGAGCGGCAGGCCTGCGGCATATCGGCCGGACACCGAGAATTCGTCCTGCTCCGCCGGTTCGATTTCCAACCGGTCGCCGAAGCGTGTGAACACGGCAAGGCTGTCGATGAGATGATAGCCGTCGTCGCGCCGGCCGGTGACATGCAGCGCCAGGTTGATCTTGGCCGGCGCAAGCCAAGTCCGGACCTCTGTGCCGGGCTCCAGGATGTCGGCTGCTGGCGAGATGGGATCAATCCTTGGCGAGACGATATTCGCCGGTCTTGGGATCCTTGACCAGCGTGCCCATCGTACCGTTCGCCGTCTGTTTTTCGGTGCGCCGGATCTTGGCTGTCACGCGCTCGGCCTCGCGCACGAAAGCGCGGTAGCCGAAATAGGCGGCGGCGCCGACAACAGCGAAGAAAATGATCTGCGGCATATCCAAACTCCTCCCGCGTTGTCGCGGCAAGGCCGGCCGACGGGCTCGGTCAAGCGGGCATGCTATCCGCAATCATGGCTTTTTCAAAGCCCGAAGCGCGCCCACAGCGCGCGTTCTTCCGCCGCATCGAGGACGCCGTTTGCGGCGGCAGCGGCGATATCGGGCGCCGAGAAGCGCGAGCCGAACAGACCGAAACGGCCGAACAGCCCGCGCGGCGCGCTGATCAGCTTGAGCTGTGTCTTGTCGCCGAAACGGGTCTTGAGCACGCTGCGCATGTCGCCCAGCGCATCGACAAGACCGAGCTCGAGGCCGCGCTTGGCTGTCCAGAACAGGCCGGTGAACAGGTCGGGGTCGTCTTTCAGCTTCGAGCCGCGCCGCTCCTTGACGAGGTCGATGAAGGTCTCGTGCACTTCGAGCTGCAGCGCCTTCAGCCGCTCCACGTCCTCCTTCTTCTCGGGCTTGAACGGATCGAGCACGGCCTTGTTCTGGCCGGCGGTGTGGACGCGCCGCTCGACGCCGATCTTCTTCATCAATTCAGGGAAGCCGAACGAGGCCGAGACCACGCCGATCGAGCCGACGATCGAGGACGGGTCGGCGAAGATCTCATCGCCGGCGACCGCGATCATGTAGCCGCCGGAAGCCGCGACATCCTCGACGAAGACCAGCACCTTTTTGTTCTTCTCCGCCGCCAGGTCGCGGATGCGCTTGAAGATCAGCCGCGACTGCACCGGGGAGCCGCCCGGCGAGTTGATCGAGATGGCGACGGCCGGCGCGTCGAAGCCGAACGCCTTTTCGATGAGGCCGGCCGTCGAGGCGAGCGACAGGCTCGGCCGAAACTGGCCGCCGCCGGCCATGATGGTGCCTTGTAGCCGGATGACCGGAATGGTGACGACTGTCGAGCGCCAGGATTTCGGCAGCAGGCGGTTGAAAAGGCGTTTCACGAACGGGTGTCTCCGGACAAGACGCAAAGGAGCAGGGTGAGATCAGGCAAGTCGGTAATGTCTTTCGGGCGCGATGTCACCTTGCCTGCCATGTAGGCATTCGCCGGCCAACGGCAATGCCGCATCGCCGGCCCAGGATCAATCGCCGAACAGCGATGCCAGGCCGTTGTTGATCATTTCCGTCCGCTCCGTCGGCGCGCTGCCGGATGGTCCGTGCAAGACGAGCGGCGGGCGGATCGACAGTTTCCCGCGCGCCCCGAGCACCGCCCTGACGACGATGCGGATCGCCGCCGCATCCGGACGCGGATGCACGCACAGCAATTCGGCATCGCCGAAGCGCCCCTCGATCGCATCGAGAATGGCGACCAATTGCTCGGGCCGGGCGATGACGGCCAGCCCGCTGCGCGGCCTGGCGACGGCGGCGGCGCTCCTGATCCAGCTTTCGAACAGCCCGTCCTCCGCCACATGCGCCTGCCGGCGCAGCGCGTCGGGCGTCGAGCGGTCCTGCGCCGCGTTGAAAGGCGGGTTCATGATGACGAAGTCGAAAGAATTGTCGGCGAGTCCGGCTTCGACGCGTGCCCGGCCGGTCAGCGTCACGTCGGCCGTCAGCATCGCGGCGCGGTCGCCGAGATGCGCATTGCCGGGATGCGAAAGCGTGGCGGCGGCGAACCCCGCCATTTCGGCGGAGCGCTCGACGAGCACGGCCTGCGCCGACGGACACCGCGACAGCACGGCAAGCGCGGCAGCACCAGCCCCGGCGCCGAAATCGGCGAGCCGGCCGGAAAAGCCGGCCGGCACCGCGGCCGCCAGCATCATGGCGTCCATGCCGGCGCGATGACCGCCCTGGCTAGGCTGCACCAGCCAGAAGCGTCCGCGATGGAAGGCATCGACCGTGTGCGCCGGCGTATCTGGGGCGGTTGTCGCTGCCATTATTTCTGGCGGATCTCGTTTTCGATGCCGGCATCCTTGAGGATGCGTCGCGCCACCTCGGCCTTGTCGGCGTCGACCATGACGCGCTTCTGCAAAAGGCCGATCGACCCTTCGAGTACGCTCATATTCTGGTCGGCGACGAAACAGGCGATGCCGGCGTCGCGCATCAGCGATTCGACAAAGGAGATCACGACGGCGTCATTGGTGCGGACAAGCTCGATCATGGAACGAAAATCGCAGGTTGCGGCGTTCGTGTAAACGTGCGGGTAAACACAGCGTCGGCAGAGCGCGCCAATTCGCCTCTTGCCGTGCCCGGTTGTGCCGCCCTAGAGTCGGCGCGGGATCAAGGGTACGCGTCAAATTGACGGGAGTTGTCGTGGTGGGTGTCGTTCTGAACATCGAAGGCAAGCGGGAACCCGCTTCCATCAAGGATCTGATCGATTTGACGGCTGCCGACATGGGACGCGTCAACGAACTGATCCTGTCCAAGGCCGGCTCCGACGTCGAGATGATCCCGGAGATCGCCAACCACCTGATCTCTTCCGGCGGCAAGCGGCTCAGGCCCATGCTGACGCTCGCCGCCGCGCAGATGTTCGGCTATTCGGGCGAAGGCCATGTCAAGCTCGCGACCGCGGTCGAGTTCATGCACACGGCGACGCTTCTGCATGACGACGTGGTCGACGAGAGCGCGCTGCGCCGCGGCAAGAAGACGGCGCGCATGATCTGGGGCAACCAGGCGAGCGTGCTCGTCGGCGATTTCCTGCTCGGCCAGGCCTTCCGCATGATGGTCGAGGTCGGCTCGCTGGAAGCGTTGGACATCCTGTCGGCCGCCGCCTCCATCATCGCCGAGGGCGAGGTGATGCAGCTTGCCGCCGCCAAGAATCTCGACACCACCGAGGACGAGCATTTCGCCGTCATCAAGGCCAAGACCGCGGCGCTGTTTTCGGCCGCCGCCGAAGTCGGGCCGGTGATCGCCCAGGCCTCGCGCACCGACCGCGCCGCATTGCGCTCCTACGGCATGAATCTCGGCCTTGCTTTCCAGCTCATCGACGACGCGCTGGATTATGGCGGGTCGAGCACGGATCTCGGCAAGAATGTCGGCGACGATTTCCGCGAGGGCAAGGTGACGCTGCCGGTGATCCTCGCCTACCGGCGCGGCACCAAGGCCGAGCGCAGCTTCTGGAAGCGCGCCATCGAGGAAAACGTCACCGACGATGCCGGGCTCGAAAAGGCGATCGGCCTGATGGCCCGCCACGGCGCCATCGCCGACACGATCGGCCGCGCCCGCCATTTCGGCGAGATAGCCCGCGACGCGCTGGCGCCGCTGGAGGCGACGCCGCAGAAATCGGCGCTGCTCGACGTCATCGATTTCTGCATCAGCCGGGTGAACTGAGCCTGCTTGGCTCCCTGCGCCTGGCTGGCATCCGCCGGGCAGGGCACTTGTGAATCCCGCTTTGGCCGCCTCGACAAAAGGCGGTTGGCCAAATTATCTATAAAATATGGCCAGCACAGAAGACACAATCGCCGTCCGCATCAGCAAGGAACTGGCGGATCGCATCATTTCGGGCGCGATCGAGCCCGGCTCGCGGCTGCGTCAGGACCATGTCGCCGAGGAATTCAACACCAGCCATGTCCCGGTGCGCGAGGCCTTTCGCCGCCTCGAGGCGCAAGGCCTGGCGATCAGCGAGCCCAGGCGCGGCGTGCGTGTCGCCGCCTTCGATCTCGGCGAGGTCAGGGAGGTGGCCGAGATGCGAGCCGCGCTCGAAGTGCTGGCGCTGCGCCATGCCGCGCCGCATCTGACGGCGTCGATCCTCGACCAGGCCGAGGAGGCGACCAAGGCGGGCGACAAATCCCGCGATGTGCGCTCCTGGGAAGAGGCCAACCGCACCTTCCACCGGCTTATCCTGGCGCCCTGCAACATGCCGCGCCTGCTCTCCACCATCGATGACCTGCATGCGGCGAGCGCCCGGTTCCTGTTCGCGGCCTGGCGCTCTGAGTGGGAAACCCGCACCGACCAGGACCACCGCGCGATCCTCAGCGCGCTGCGGCAAGGCAACACCGAATCGGCCGCCGCGACGCTCGGCCGCCACGTGCAATGGATCGGCCAGAAGCCGGTCAAGACCGCCTCCGGCCGCACCCGCGACGCCTTCGCCATCGTAGGGTAGTGGACTGCAGCGATTGGCAATTGGCCGAGGCCTCTCAGCCTCGTCATCGTCGGTTAGCGATTGGCCGAGGCATCCCAGCTTCGTCATTCCAGGGCGAAGCAAGGAGCGAAGCGACGCGCGCAGACCCTGGAATCCATGCCGTTACGTCGGAGCTTTGCAGCGGTGCAGAACGGCCCTCTGTTCTGCGCCGCTTTTGCCATGAGGCCCAGGTCACGGCATGGACCCTCGGGTCTCCGCGTCCGCTTCGCTCCTGCTCCGCCCGTGGATGACGAACCTCCAGGCTTGCCATCCTCACGAAAATATGGATTCGATAATAGATGAAGTCGGAAAATTATCTATAATTCCAGGCCAACCAGGGAAGACGCCGTGACCAACGCAACCGTTTCGATCGACAAGCCCTCCTTCAGCCCGCTCAAGCTGCACAGCCGATCGCTCGCCTGGCAGATCGGCGCCGTGATCATCGGCTCGCTGTTCTTGGCGCTGTCCTCCTACATCGAGGTGCCGATGGTGCCGGTTCCGGTGACCATGCAGACCTTCGCCGTCACGCTGGTCGGCGCGCTCTACGGCTGGCGCTTCGGCGCGCTGACCATCGCCGCCTGGCTGGTCGAAGGCGCGGCAGGGTTGCCGGTGCTGGCGGGCGGGGCAGCCGGCGTGCAGCATTTCGTCGGTCCGACCGGTGGCTACCTCTTCGCCTTTCCGGTCGTCGGTGCCGTCGTCGGCTGGCTGGCCGAGCGCGGCTGGAACGGCAACCGCGTCATGCTTGCCTTCGCCGCCATGCTCATCGGCAACCTGCTCTGCCTGGTTCTGGGCACAGCCTGGCTTGGCGTGATGATCGGCGCCGAGAAGGCGATCACCTTCGGCTTCCTGCCCTTCATCGTCGGCGGCCTGCTCAAGTCGGCGCTGGGTGCCGCGACGCTGAAGCTGTTTTCGGGCAACCGGCCGGCCGATCCTCGGTAAGCCGCTGGGCGGATGACGGAACCCGACACCAGATGACCGTCAGGCTGCGCGCCCATCATCTGCTTTGCCTGCTGACCTATGTCGGCAAGGGCTACTCGCCGGCCTTCACCGCCAACTACGACAAGGTGGTGAAGCGCCTGGCCGGTGGCGAGGACATCCTGATCGTTTCCGACCCTGACGACATCTGCGCCCCGCTGCTCAATGAGCCGGAGCCGCACTGCCTGGGTGAAAGCGCTGCTGGGCGGGACGCCCTCGCGGCTCGCGATGTCTCCGGTCTTCTCGGCCGGCCGCTCCCGGCCGGCGCCCGGCTCGAGCTTGATGCCTCGACGCTCGCGCGCATGCGCGGGGCATTTTCATCTGGCCTGACGCGCAAGGCGTGCCCGGGCTGCGAATGGTTCGAGCTGTGCGGCGCGGTCGCGGCGAGCGGCTTTCACGGAACGCGCATTTAGACGGATATGGCGAATTTCGGCTGCCGATCCGCATATTTTCGCTGACTGGCATCGTTTTTTAAGCCGGATGATTGCATTGTGATTCGCTCGGCGATTGAAGCCCGACCCCAAAAAGGCCATGCTTTGGCCGGAAAAGATCGAGTCTGTGGGCGGTCCGCCGAGGGCGGGATCGCATCTGGCTGAAAGGGATACGATGCGGCAAGGACGTGCGCGCTGGCTGACGAGGCTGGCATTTTTGACCGGAGTGGCGCTCTGGGTGCTGCCGGTCCAGGCCAAGGAAGAAGCCCAACCGCTGCAGATCACGTCTTTCTCGGGCGCCTATCTTGCTGCCCATATCGCCGAAAGCGACAACGACCTCGACGACGCGATCGCCTATTACAAGCAGGCGCTGGCCTTTGCGCCCGACGACAAGGACCTGCAGCAGAGCCTGATGCTGGCGCTGGTCTCGCAGGGCCGCTTTGAGGAATCGCTGGTCTATGCCGACAAGCTGAAGGAAGTGCCCGATGTCGAGCGCTTCTCGCGCCTGGCGCTGGCCATCGATTCCTTCCACAAGAAAGACTACGCCAAGGCGCAGTACTGGCTGAAGCTGTCGCTCGAATCCGATCTCGACCGGCTGCTTTCCGGCGTCATGGACGGCTGGGCCAAGGCGGGCGCCGGCAATGCGTCGGAGGCCATGGATGCCATCGACAAGCTGAAAGGCCCCGATTGGTTCGGCCTGTTCAAGTCGTTCCACCGCGCGCTGATCGCCGATGCCGCCGGCCTCAGCGACAAGGCCGATGCGATCTACGCTGCCACCTTGGCCGACACCGCGGCCGGTGGCTCCGCGCCCGAAACCTGGATGCGCAATGCCCAGGCCTATGCCTCCTTCCTCGCCCGCAAGGGCGACAAGTCGAAGGCCGAGGCGGTGTTGAACCAGGCCGAAGCCTTCGCCCCGGGCAAGCTCGAGATCACCACGCTGCGCGACCGCATCGCCAAGGGCGACAAGATCGAACCGCTGGTCGCCGGCCCGGCCGACGGCGCGTCCGAAATCCTGCTCGACCTTGCCACCGCGCTCAACCGCGGCGGCGGCGAGCCTTTCGTGCGGCTCTATTTGCAATACGCGCTGGCGCTGAAGCCGGACAGCGATGCGGCCCTTGTGCAGCTTGCCGCCGTTGCCGAGCAGCTGAAGGACGGCGAGGGCGCGGTCGCGCTCTATCGCCGCATTCCGGCGTCCTCGCCGCTGAAAGAGCTCTCCGATCTGCAGATCGGCCTCAACCTTGCCGATCTCGACAAGCATGACGAGGCGATTTCCCACCTCAAGGCCTATCTCGACAAGCACCCGGACGACATGCGCGCCTATCTGGCGCTTGGCGGCGTCTATGGCTCGAAGGAAGATTTCCGTTCGGCCGCCAATCTCTACGACAAGGCCGTCGAGCAGCTGAAGTCGCCGACCGCCGCCAACTGGAACATCTTCTACCAGCGCGGCATCGCCTATGAGCGGCTGAAGGAATGGCCGAAGGCCGAACCCAATTTCCGCAAGGCGCTGGAGCTGCAGCCCGACCAGCCGCAGGTCATGAACTATCTCGGCTATTCCTGGGTCGACATGAACATGAACCTCAAGGAAGGCCTGGCGATGATCCAGAAGGCCGTGGATCTGCGGCCGAACGACGGCTACATCGTCGATTCGCTCGGCTGGGCCTATTTCCGCATGGGCCGCTTCGACGACGCCGTGCGCGAGATGGAGCGCGCCGTCTCACTGAAGCCGGAGGATCCGGTCCTCAACGACCATCTCGGCGATGCCTACTGGCGCGTCGGCCGCAAGCTCGAGGCCACCTATCAGTGGACCCAGGCGCGTGACCTGAAGCCCGATCCGGATGTGCTCGCCACTTTGCAGCAGAAGCTGCTCAAGGGCCTGCCGCCGATCGAATCCAACACAGCGCAGGAAACCCCGAAGGTGAAGCCGGACCCGACGCCCGCGCCGAAGGGCTGAGCGACTTTCGTCGACGTTCAAGAATGCGGGGCTCGTCGAGCCCCGTTTTCGTTCGGCTTGGAGTCTGTCGAGCTTGGGCCTCCCCTGAATATCGGCAAGCGCCAGTTCCCCGGCGGGGAAGTGTCGACCTTGTAGCTGCGGTTGCTCGGCAGCCGCGTGCCACCTGCCAACGCAAGCGGAGCCCATAGGTGAAAATCCCTGTGTCCAGGAGCTAAAACATCTTTCTGTACACCACGAACCCGGACTTCTCTCCGACCTTGTCGTAGAGCTGCATCGCCGTGTGGTTCGTCTCGTGCGTCAGCCAGTAGACGCGGTTCGCGCCCGCTTGGCCGGCGCGCTCATAGACGCCTTCGATCAGCGCCCTGCCGACGCCCTGGCCGCGCGCGGCCTGCGTGGTGAAGAGATCCTGCAGATAGCAGCTCGGCGCGATCGATGTCGTCGAGCGATGGTAGAGATAATGCACGAGGCCGAGCAGACTGCCTTCGCGCTCGGCCACCAGCGCATGCACCGGCTCATAGGCGTCGAAGAAGCGCGACCAGGTCATCTGCGTGATCTCGCCGGCAAGCGCCGTTGGGCCGGAGCGCCCGTAAAACGCGTTGTAGCCGTCCCACAGCGGGAGCCATTGCTCGTAATCCTGCCTTGTGACGGGGCGGACGGTAAGTTGACCGGACATGGCGAAACCTCTGTCGTTGACGCGGAACGGAGCAGACGGCGACCGCCGCTCGATGGCAATGGGCCAGTCCGCCGCGAAGCTTTCCGCCTTGCCGGACGCGAGCCACTGCCTTGACGCTTGCCGGCCCGGCAACTAGGGAAGCGTCATCCTGCGCTTTCCGAGGCCGCCGTGACCATCGAGATCCCCGCCCATATGCATCCCAGCCGCTCCTTCCAGGGGCTGATCCTGACCTTGCACAATTACTGGGCGGACTATGGTTGCCTCATCCTGCAGCCCTACGACATGGAAGTCGGCGCCGGCACTTTCCATCCGGCGACGACCTTGCGAGCGCTGGGTCCGCTGCGCTGGAACGCCGCTTACGTGCAGCCCTCGCGCCGGCCGAAGGATGGCCGCTATGGCGAGAACCCCAACCGCCTGCAGCATTATTACCAATACCAGGTGATCCTGAAGCCCAATCCGCCGAACCTGCAGGAGCTTTATCTCGGCTCGCTGGAAGCGATCGGTGTCGATCCGCTGCTGCACGACATCCGCTTCGTCGAGGACGACTGGGAAAGCCCCACGCTTGGCGCCTGGGGCCTCGGCTGGGAATGCTGGTGCGACGGCATGGAGGTCTCGCAGTTCACCTATTTCCAGCAGGTTTGCGGCATCGAATGCGCGCCGGTGGCGGGCGAGCTGACCTACGGCCTGGAGCGGCTGGCCATGTATGTGCAGGGCGTCGACAATGTCTATGACCTGAATTTCAACGGCCGCGAAGGCGCCGAGAAGGTCACTTACGGCGATGTCTTCCTGCAGGCCGAGCAGGAATATTCGCGCCACAATTTCGAATTCGCCAACACCGCGATGCTGCTGAGACACTTCGAGGATGCCGAGGCCGAGTGCAAGGCGCTGCTTGATGCCGGCACGCCCAAGCCGAGCGACAATCTTCCGATGCACCGCATGGTCTTCCCGGCCTATGACCAGTGCATCAAGGCAAGCCACGTCTTCAACCTGCTCGACGCGCGCGGCGTGATCTCGGTCACCGAGCGGCAGAGCTATATCTTGCGCGTGCGCAACCTGGCCAAGGCGTGCGGCGAGGCGTTCCTCAAGACGCGGGCTGGCGGGCTAGCGGCGGCTTAAGCCCATACCGTTTTCTCGGCGGCGGCGCCTACCGGCAACACGATCTGCGCGGTCGCACCATCGATCGTGCGCATGGCCTGCCTCACTCCCGGCATGGTGATCACGCCGTGCATCTGGGCGGCGAAGCAGGCGCTGAGCGCCAGGATCTGCAGGGTTCTCGATGCCGTCTTCATTGTCGTTCAGCCAATAGGTCTCTGCCTGAGCGTGTGTCGCTTCAGCGCCGCGTTCGGTTCATGGGAAGGTCTGCTCCAAGGACGACCGACCCCGAGCCGTCCCGACAGCGGATCGGAAAATTCCGTGAAATCGCTTGAAGAGGCGATCTCCTAGCGGGGTGACAGCGGCCGGCCGAGTTGCTATTTCCCGCCCATTCGTGACGGCGCTGACGCGCCGGCCCTCCCCATCAAGGGGAGGGTGGGAGCCCAATCATGCCTGACCTACTGCTTGAACTTCGCTCGGAAGAGATTCCCGCCCGCATGCAGCGCAAGGCTGCCGGCGACCTCAGGAAGATGCTGACCGACGGTCTGGTCGAGGCGGGCCTCACCTATGAGGCGGCGCGCGAATATTGGACGCCGCGCCGGCTGGCGCTCGACATCCGCGGCCTGACGGCGCGCTCCAAGGACATTCGCGAGGAGATCAAGGGTCCCTCGACGACGGCGCCCGAGCAGGCGGTGCAGGGTTTTCTGCGCAAGGCCGGCCTGTCGTCGATCGCCGAGGCGCATGTTCATTCCGACCGGAAGAAGGGCGACTTCTACGTCGCCCACATCTCGAAGCCGGGCAGGGCGGCCGAAGAGATCATCGCCGAGCTGGTACCGCGCATCATCAAAAGCTTCCCCTGGCCGAAATCGATGCGCTGGGGGCCGGCCTCGGCGAAACCCGGCTCGCTGCGCTGGGTGCGGCCGCTGCAGTCGATCGTCTGCACCTTCGGCCCTGAAACCGAGGAGCCGGTCGTGGTCGATTTCGAGATCGACGGCATCCGCGCTGGCAACGTCACCTATGGCCATCGCTTCCATGCGCCAGGCCAGATCACGGTGCGCCGCTTCGACGACTATGTGGCGAAGCTCGAAGCGGCCAAGGTCGTGCTCGATGCCGACCGCCGCAAGGAGATCATCCTGCACGACGCCCGTAATCTCGCCTTCGCCAATGGCCTCGACCTGGTCGAGGATGATGGCCTGCTGGAGGAAGTCTCCGGCCTGGTCGAATGGCCGGTCGTGCTGATGGGCGAGTTCGAGCAGGATTTCCTCACCATTCCGGGCGAGGTCATCCGCCTCACCATCCGCGCCAACCAGAAATGCTTCGTCACCCGGCCGCAGGGCGCGGGCGAGGACCTGTCGAACCGCTTCATCCTGGTCGCCAACGTCGAGGCGAACGACGGCGGCAAGGAGATCGCCTATGGCAACGGCAAGGTGGTGCGCGCGCGCCTGTCCGACGCGCTCTATTTCTGGAAGACCGACCAGAGCGACCTGCCGGACCTCGACCAGCTCACGGATTCGGCGGCAAAGTTCGGCCTCGACCTTAAGAAGCCGCTCGACCAGCGCATGGCGCGGCTCGACCATCTCAACGTCACCTTCCATGCCAAGCTTGGCACGCAGGGGCAGCGCGTGGAGCGCATCAAGCGGCTCGCGCAAGCGCTGGCCCCGATCGTCGGCGCTGATAGCGCTTTGGTCGCCCGCGCGGCCGTGCTCGCCAAGGCCGATCTGCAGACCGAGGTGGTCGGCGAATTTCCTGAGTTGCAGGGGGCCATGGGCCGCAAATACGCGCTGCTGCAGGGCGAGCACGCGTCGGTCGCGGCCGCCGCCGAGGAACACTACAAGCCGCAGGGTCCGTCCGATCGCGTGCCGACCGATCCTGTCTCGATTGCCGTTGCGCTTGCCGACAAGCTTGATACGCTGACGGGCTTCTGGGCGATCGACGAAAAGCCCACCGGCAGCAAGGATCCGTTCGCTTTGCGCCGCGCTGCGCTTGGCGTGATCAGGATCTTGGTTGAGAACAAGATACGGCTAAACATTGTCGACACAGCAGAGGCCCGCATTCCGTCAATCCATGAGTCAATACAGAGCGCCTCGCAAAGGCAGGGCGTAACGTCCGGGATGGGACGAGGAATGGTGCAATTCGAAGGAAAGCAGGTTGGGGCCGAAGTGCTCGACCTCCTCGCCTTCTTCCACGATCGCCTGAAAGTTTATCTCCGCGACCAGGGGGCGCGACACGATCTGATCGACGCCGTCATCACGCCGCAGTCGGACGATCTCCTTCAGATCGTGCGCCGCGTCGAGGCGCTGGGCTCCTTGTTCGACACCGACGAGGGCAAGAACCTGCTCGCCGGCACCAAGCGCGCCGCCAACATCCTGGCCGCCGAAGAGAAGAAGAAAACGCTGGTTGCCGAGACCGTTGAGCCGGCTCTGTTCCGCGAAGACGCGGAAAGGAAGCTCTATGCCGCGGTGAATCAGGCCGAGAAGGAAGCCGGCCAAGCGATTCAAAACGAAGATTTTTCCGCCGCCATGCTGGCGCTTAGCGTGTTGCGCGAACCGGTTGATTCATTTTTTGAGGGCGTTCTCGTGAATGATGAGGACCAGGCCGTGCGCGCCAACCGCCTGGCGCTGCTCGCCCGCATCCGCGCCGCCACCGACCAGGTCGCGGATTTTTCAAAAATCGTCGGCTGACGGCTCGAAAAAACGCGCCTTCGGCGCTGCCCGCATCCGCCAGGGTGCGGGCAGGCTTCAACAATTCTGCGCCCGAAATTTAATGCGCCGGAGCCGGCTTACAGTCATACGGCGATGACCTCCGCGTGGGAGAACCGATGCATGTCGCCCGGAACTGCGCAGCGGTTCCGGGACAACGACATGCATCAGACAAAAGACGTTCCCAAACCACGGAGGCATGCCATGAATTCCGTTGACGATATCGACCTGATTGAAGAGACCCCGGCCGCCGCCGAGGCCGTCGAACCCGCTTCCGACGACATCCTCGACCATGCTGCCGCCGCGGCGGTCGAAGCCGCCGACATGTCCGAGGACGACGAGGACGAAGACGGCGACGAAGAAGAAGAAGCCAAGGCCTCGGGCGATGACGAGGATGAAGACGGCGATGAGGATGAAGACGACGCCGACGAAGACGATGACAAGGAAGAAGCGACCTGATCCGGCTGCAGTCGTTTGAAGAATGAAGGGCGCCGCGTTTCGCGTCGCCCTTTCTTCGTCAGGCTAGCCTGATCAGCCTTCCAGGAAGAATGGCCCGTCAATGAGGAAGATTGACGCCTCAATCTTCCACGATGCTGACCCGCACGCTGTCGGAATAGACATCCACCTCGATCAGCGGCTCGCCGTTGACGATGGCGCGCCTTGTGGCGCTGCTCATGGCGCCACCGCGTTCCAGCATGCGCTGCAGGTCGGCGCGCGAACCGTCGCTGCGGAACCAGGGATCGCCCTGGTCGTCGCCGTCGCGCCGATGGAACTTGTGCCAGTTGGCGCGGTCCTGCCGCACCATCTGCGCCGCGCTGCTCAGCGGATAGCCGTCGCTGGCACGGTGATCGCGATCGGAAATCCGCGCGACGTAAGAGCCGAGCATATCGTCGCCCCGCGCCGAACCCACGCCGAGTATCGTCGCCGCCACCAACCCCGCAACGGCCATTGCTTTCGAAACAGTCATGGAACCCCCTTTGAAATGCCAGCGCGATAGTGCCCGATCCCGATGACGGTAATCGGACAATGTTAAGCGCCTAGCACATCGGCCTGGTGTCCAGTTTGATTTACATCGCCTTGCCGACACGCGGCAGCGGCTGGGCATTTTGCGGCTGCGCCTGTGGCTGCGTGCCGCCCGACGCATTGGCTGTCGCGGTCGGCTGGCTGCCAGCCTTGTCGTTGCCCTTCGAAGCGGAGGCCGTGCCGTTCGGCGGCGCTGCCGTCGAAGTGCCGTTTGCCGGCGCGGCCGCGGTGGCCGGTGCCGTGGGCTTGGCCGAAGCGGTCGCCGCGGGCGTCGAGAAGGCGCCGCCGACGATGCCGCCGCGGATGATCATCGGCGCCGGCTGATGCCCGGACTTTTCGGGAATAGCCGCGACCTTTTCGTCGGTGACCGCGGGCACGGGATCGCCAAGCGCAATCATCGATGGCGCGGAGAGCGCTGACAGCTTGGCCGGATCGATCGCTTCCAGCCTGACCACCGAAGGCGTCGAGGTCGAGACGCCGAGCACGACGATCGACGACGCATCCGCCGCGCCGTTCATTGCCAAAAGGCCGATGCCGAACGCTCCGAGCAAACGCATTACAAAAACTCCCCAGCCGGTAACCACCGGCCCGCACCTTAAGGCCGGCAAATTGAAGCCGGCTTGCGCGGAAACTTAACATTTTAGGGATTGATAAATCGCCAATGCCCGCCCTTGCCCGATGTAAGCCGCCGTATTACGGGACCGGCATGTCTAAAGCGCGTCGCGTTGAAACGGATTCAATCGACGCGCTTTAGGTTTTGTTTCATGCATGTTGTTGTCCCAAAACCGCTGCACATTTTTGGGCAACATGCATCAGGACTGGTGGCAAATTTGGCTGAGATATTGGCGGTTGGCGAGGCGCTTGAGCGGGCCCTGGCGTTGCTTAAAGCCGGCGACGTCGTCGCCATCCCGACCGAGACGGTTTACGGCCTGGCTGGCGATGCCACCAACGGCGTCGCCGTGGCGCGCATTTTCGAGGCCAAGGGCCGGCCGCGCTTCAACCCGCTGATCGCCCATGTCGCCGATCGCGCGATGGCGGACCGCATCGCCGGCTTCGACCCGCTCTCGGCGAAACTCGCGCAAGCCTTCTGGCCCGGCCCGCTGACGCTGGTGCTGCCGCAGCGCGCCGACAACGGCATCCATCCGCTGGTCACCGCGGGGCTGGACACGATCGCGCTGCGCATGCCGCGCGGGTTCGGCGGCGAGCTGATCGCGCGGCTCGGCCGGCCGCTTGCCGCTCCCAGCGCCAATTCCTCGGGCAGGATTTCCGGCACGACAGCGCAGGCGGTCGCCGCCGATCTCGGCGATAGGATCAAGCTGGTCGTCGATGGCGGCGCGACTCCCGTCGGCCTGGAATCGACCATTCTCAAGGTCGAGGACGGCAAATTGCGGCTGCTCAGGCCGGGCGGCGTCAGTGCCGAGGAGATCGAGGCGGCGGCCGGCGCGAAACTGGTGCGCGGCGCTGCCGGCATCGAAGCGCCCGGCATGCTTGCCTCGCATTACGCGCCGGGTGCGGCGATGCGGCTCAATGTTCAACAGATCGTGAGGGGCGAAGCATTGCTTGCTTTCGGCCGCAGCCGCGCCGAGGGCTGGCAGCATGCGGCGGCTATACGCAATCTCTCGGAGGTCGGCGACCTGCGCGAGGCGGCAAGCAACCTTTTTGCCGCCATGCAGGCGCTTGACCGCGTCGGCGCCGCGACCATCGCCGTCGAGCCGATCCCTTTCGAGGGGCTGGGCGAGGCGATCAACGACCGGCTCGCGCGCGCTGCTGCCCCCCGTGACAAGCAGGCCTGAGCGCCATAGGTTCTTGCCGCCATGAACGATCAGCCCTTCGACCTCGACCCCGCCGTCATCGACCGCTTCGCGGCAATCGTCGGCGACAAATATGCCTTGCGCGACCAGGCCGACATCGCACCCTACATTACCGAGCGGCGTGGCCTCTGGCATGGCCGCACATCGCTGGTGCTGAGGCCCGGCAGCGTCGAGGAAGTGAGCCGCATTATGCGGCTTGCGACCGAGACCGGAACGCCGATCGTGCCGCAGAGCGGCAACACCGGGCTGGTCGGCGCCCAGGTGCCGGACAAATCCGGCCACGACATCGTGCTGTCGCTGTCGCGGCTGAATCGCATTCGCGAGATCGATGTCCTGTCGAATACCGTAACGGCCGAAGCCGGCGTCATCCTGCAGACGCTGCAGGAGGCGGCCGACGCCGCCGACCGGCTGTTTCCGCTCTCGCTCGCCGCGCAAGGTTCCTGCCAGATCGGCGGCAATCTGTCCTCCAATGCCGGCGGCACGGGCGTGCTTGCCTATGGCAATGCGCGCGAGCTCTGCCTCGGCGTCGAGGTGGTGCTGCCGACCGGCGAGGTGTTCGACGATCTGCGCAAATTGAAGAAGGACAACACCGGCTACGATCTGAAGAACCTGTTCGTCGGCGCCGAAGGCACGCTCGGCGTCATCACTGCCGCGGTGCTAAAACTATTCCCGAAGCCGAAGGGCAGGGAGGTCGCCTTTGCCGGCCTGCCGTCGTCCCCGAAAGACGCGCTCTCGCTGTTCACTTTGGCGATGGACCGCGCCGGCGCTTCGCTCACAGCTTTCGAGCTGATCGCCAGAAGGCCTTACGATTTCACGCTGAAGCACGGGCAAGGCATCACGCGGCCGCTGGCCGACGACTGGCCGTGGTATGTGCTGATGCAGATTTCGTCCGGACGCTCCGAGGAGGACGGCAAGGCCCTGATCGAGGAGATTCTTTCAGCCGGCCTCGAGCAAGGCATCGTCGGCGACGCGGTGGTGTCGGCAAGCCTTGCCCAGGGCGACGCCTTCTGGAATTTCCGCGAGACGCTGCCCGAGTGCCAGAAGCCCGAAGGCGCCTCGATCAAGCACGACATCTCCGTCCCGATCGCCTCGATCCCCGACTTCATCGAAGAGGCGGCCGGCGTGGTGGAAGGCGTCTGCCCAGGCGCGCGCGTGGTCTGCTTCGGCCACATGGGCGACGGCAATCTTCACTACAACATCTCGCGCCCCGTGGACTGGCAGGACGAGCCGTTCCTCGAGCTCTACCACCCGATGAACAAGGCCGTGCACGATGTCGTGCGTTCCTTCCACGGCTCGATCTCGGCCGAGCACGGCATCGGTCAGTTGAAGCGCGACGAGCTGATCGCCACGGCGCCGCCGATGGCCATCGCCCTGATGCGTCGCGTGAAGGCCGCCTTCGATCCCGCAGGCATCATGAACCCCGGTAAGGTTATCTGATCCTTCCCATATCTGGTGGGCGGTCGCATTCCGATAACCATCGGCTCCGATCAGCAAAATTTAACCGACTTTCTTAAGCGCGCCGGTAAGAAGCCAGCGCTAATGTTTCTTCCCATAACGAGGCCGGAAAAACCGGCCCTGAGAGAACCGGAAAACGGCCCTCAGGAGTAACAGGGAAGACATCGATGAACACTGGACTGAAGCCAGTCTGGGCCGGGCGCAACATGCGTCTCGACCCGTTTCGCCTGCCGCAGATGGTGAGCTACGCCACCCGCGACGACTATGGCGATGTGACCTTCACCATCGACCAGCGTGGCGCCGTCATTCGCCGCATGCTGGAGATGAGCGGTTTGCCGGCGATCATCGCACTGCCCGCCAAGGCGTTCCGTGGCGTCGCCGCCCGCGCCATGGAGGATCCGGACGGCAACGTCACCGTGACGCTCGAGCTTCTGCACAATGATCCGATGCTGTCGGTGCCGCTGCTGGTCGCCGACGATCTCGAGGATGTCGCCGCCGACTGGCGCGCCTGGGCCGACGCCTATCGTCTACCGATGTTGCTGATCGAGGCCGACGGCATTGCCCGCACGCTGGAAGAATCGCTCGGCGCCGCGATCAAGGCGAGGACGCCACAGGAGCGCCGCAAGGGCCGCGTCTCCACCACGCGCCGGCCGCGCTTCCTCGCCCGCCGCAAGGCCGGCAACCTGGGCCTGAGGCTAGTCATCGACGGCCAGGAGATCATTGCAAGGGAGTAGGGCGGTTTTCCCTTCTCCCCTT
>CCNC01000090.1 GCA_000824845.1 Mesorhizobium sp. ORS 3359
GGGGGCGCTGTCCCGCCAGCGTTCGCTCCTTATGCCCTCGCCGTTGGCTCAATGATCCTTCGGGCGCTTGGCCTCGAATTCGGCCTTCTTGGTTGCGGAGGCCTCGGTCTGGTTGAGCGCCTGCCATTCGACATAAGGCATGCCGTAGACGATCTCGCGCGATTCATCCTTCGACAGCGCCACGCCCTCGGCTTCGGCGGCCTCGCGATACCAGTTGGAAAGGCAGTTGCGGCAGAAGCCGGCGAGGTTCATCAGGTCGATGTTCTGGACATCGCCGCGCTCGCGCAGATGCGCTACCAGCCGGCGGAAAGCCGCGGCCTCGAAATCGCGCTTCTGGTCGTCGCTGAGCTCGGTCATCTCGGAAACTCCTGGACTGTCGGCCTGCTTACACCGGTCCGGTGCGCGAGCCGAACATCTTCACCTGATGTATATCGGCACGGCGGTCGATGGCGTCAACGATGGGCGCCAGCCGCTCGGCCCAGGCAAGCGCCCCGGCGCGGTCAGCGATCAGGTCCTGGCGGATCTCGATCAGCGCATGGGCGTAGCCGTTGACGATGGCGTGGCGGAACATGGTGTCGCCGCGCAACGCGCCGTCATAGGGCTCGTTGTCGCCGACGACGAGGGACCTGTCCTGCGCCAGCATGTCGATCAGCGGCCGCGCCACGCGGTCGTCGCGGTCCCACAGCACGCCGACATGCCAGGGGCGGACAAAGCCCTGCATCACCGGCGTGAAGGAATGGACGGAGAAGATGAACGGCGCCTTGCCCGAGGCATGCGCCACGGAGGCGATCATCGCGCCGACGGCGTCGTGATAGGGCCTGTAGAAACGGTCGAGCCGCCGTTCACGTTCTTCCGGAGCCATCGGATAGTTGCCCGGCACCACGGTGCCGTCATAGAGCTGACGGATCATCGTCGGGTCGTCCTCGCCCCGGTTGGGGTCGATCAACAGCCGCGAGAAGCCGGCCAGCACCGCCGGCGCGTCGAGCGCGGCCGCGAGCTCTCGCGTCACCGTCTCGACGCCGATGTCATAGGCGATGTGGCGGTCGAATTCGGACGCCGGCAAACCGAGACTGCCATACTCCTCCGGCAGGTCACGGCGGGCGTGATCGGCCAGAAGGACAACGCCTTTCTTGCGGTCGCCCTCGACGATGTCGAACGGCGTGAAAACTGTGGATCGGGTCATCGGCTGAAAAGGGGATGGCGGCTTCGCTGTGGTATCGTCATTCCACGAAGAGGACGCCGGCGCAATGCCGTTGTTTGGCCAAGGTTTCCGCAAAAAATCCCCGGCGTGGGGAGAATTTGCGCGACGGGGCCTTCTAAATCGATTGGAATTGAACAAAACGGCGCGTTGACATGCGACCGGAGTTTGCTGAAAAGGGGCTTCGAGAGATGCAAATGTGGTTCGCAAGGGGATCTGCGATGGGTTTTGCCGGCCGGCTGCGCAAGCGCCTGGCCCTGCCGTTGCTGATCGTCGGCGCGGGATTTTTCGCGATAGCCGCGACCTCGCCGGCCCGGGCCGACTTCCGCGTTTGCAACGCAACGCAAAATCTGGTGGGCGTCGGCATCGGCTATCGCGCCAAGGCCGGCTGGATCACCGAGGGCTGGTGGCACATCGAAGGATCGACCTGCAAGACACTGATTGAGGGTCCGCTGTCATCAAGGTTTTACTATCTTTATGCAGAAGACGCCGAGCGTGGCGGACGCTGGGATGGCCCGATCAACATGTGCGTCGCCGAAAAAGAGTTCAAGATCGCCGGCGTGAATGATTGCGTCGCCCGGGGCTTCCAACGCGCCGGATTTCAGGAATATGACACGGGCGAGCAGGCCAGCTGGATGGTCCAGCTGACCGACGAGCCCGCAACGGGAGGCGCGCCAGCAGCGACCCCCGCTCCGGGAACAAACAGTCAATGAGACGCAACCGCAAGGTCAAGATCCTCGCCACCATCGGTCCGGCTTCCTCATCCGAGGAAATGCTGAAGAAGCTCTTCGAAGCGGGCGCCGATGTCTTCCGCATCAATATGAGCCATACCGACCACGAGCTGATGCGCACGCTGGTCGGCCGCATCCGGGCCGTCGAGGCCGCCGTCGGCCGGCCGATTGGCATCCTCGCCGATTTGCAGGGGCCGAAGCTCAGGGTCGGCAAGTTCGCCAACGGCAAGGAAGCGCTGACACCGGGGCAGACCTTCACGCTCGACGACAATCCCGAGCCCGGCAATTCCAGCCGTGTCTTCCTGCCGCATCCCGAAATCCTGAGCTCGGTCGAAGCCGGTCACAGACTTTTGATCGACGACGGCAAGCTGGAGCTGAAAGCTCTGAAGGCCGACGGCAAGTCGATCACCTGCACCGTCGTTGCCGGCTCGGGCATATCCGACAAGAAGGGCGTCAGCCTGCCCGACACCGACCTGCCGGTCGGCGCGCTGACCGACAAGGACCGCGCCGATCTCGACGCTGTGCTTGCCACCGGCGTCGACTGGGTGGCGCTGTCCTTCGTGCAGCGGCCGGAGGACCTGGCCGAGGCGCGCAAGATCGCGCGCGGGCGGGCGCTGATCATGGCCAAGATCGAGAAGCCGCAGGCGGTCGCCAGGCTGCCTGAAATCATCGATCTGTCCGACGCGCTGATGGTCGCCCGCGGCGATCTCGGCGTCGAGATGCCGATCGAAGCCGTGCCCGGCATCCAGAAGCAGATCACGCGCGCGGCGCGGCGCGCCGGCAAGCCGGTGGTGATCGCCACGCAGATGCTGGAATCGATGATCACCGCGCCGGTGCCGACCCGCGCCGAGGTCTCCGACGTGTCGATCGCCGTGTTCGAGGGCGCCGACGCGATCATGCTTTCGGCCGAATCCGCGGCCGGCGCCTATCCGGTCGAAGCTGTCGCCATGATGAACCGCATCGCCACCAAGGTCGAAACCGACCCGACCTATGCCGGCATCATCAACGCGCAGCGCTCGGAGCCCGAGGCGACCGGGGCCGACGCCATTTCGCTCGCCGCCCGCGAGATCGCCGAGACGCTGAAACTGTCGGCGATCATTTCCTACACCGCGTCCGGCACGACTGGGCTGCGCGCCGCGCGTGAGCGCCCACAGGTGCCGATCGTGGCGCTGTCGCCGATCCTCAGCACGGCGCGCCGCCTGTCGCTGCTGTGGGGCACGCATTGCGTGGTTTCGGAGGATGCCACCGACCTCGACGACATGGTCGACCGGGCCTGCCGGATCGCGCTGGAAGAAGGTTTCGGCAAGCCTGGCGACCGCGTCATCATCACGGCTGGCGTGCCGCTCAGGACACCTGGATCGACCAATATGCTGCGGATTGCATATATCGGGTCTGAGACTCACTAGGTATGCCGATATTCAGGTGAGGCCGGCCTGCACGTAGCGGCTTCCTGCGCTTCCGGTGCTCACGTCCTTTAAGTACGTTCCGCTCCGGTTGTCGGAAGCGATCCCAGTCGATCGCTTCGCGCCCGTTTTCGACTCCGGCTCGGCCTGACCCGAATCTCAACGCATCCCAGGCGCTTGGTTTTCGAGGTCAGCCCGGCGCGAGCTCGGCGTCGGGCACCTTGATGTCGGGGCACTTGCCGTCATTGTAGGCGTCGCCGGCAATCCGGCCCTCGACGGCCTTGCCCATCGCTTGCAGATCGACATCTTCGCCCGCGACCTTGCGGATTGCGCCGACCACGAGATCGGGCGCGATCCAGTCCGGCTTATGGCCGAGATTGCGGACCCAAACCAGTTCGGCGCCGGGAATGTCGCGCTCGAGGCCGACGGAGTGGATCGTCGCGTAGACCACCTTGTCGCGGTCGCCCGAGATGACGACGGTCGGCGCCTTGATTTCCCGGTAAGCGGGCGAGGCGGCCCGGACATAGTCGTGGAGCTGGACGACATCGCGGGCGTTGGCACGGAAGGCGGATGGCCTGAGCACCAGCGGGATCGAGGCGTTCTGGAGATAAAGGTCCGGGAGGGTGTTGGGGGAAAAGACGCAAGCCGTCGCATCGCCGATCCGCAGCATGCCGGCCGGGTAAGCGAGCGTTTCGGAAAACAGCCAGCCGATCAGCGGCGTGGCGGTGAGCTTGTAATACCAGGCGGTCGCGCCGCCGGGCCATGGATGCGTGGCGGGCGCGAGGAAGACCAGGCCTAGCGTCTTTTCAGGATGCTGGCGAGCGAAGGCTGTGGTGATCGCGCCGCCGAACGAATGTGCAACGACAATGGCCTTTGCAATGCCGAGGCGGTCCATCAGCGCGGCGATCGTATCGGCCTGCGCGGCCAGAGTTTCGTTGTTGCCGCGCCGCGACCAGCCGAGGCCCGGGCGGTCGAGGAACAGCATCTCGGCGCGGCCCTCGAGCAGCGGCTGCAACGGCAGCATCTGGTCCTTGAGGTTGGCGCTGGCGCCATGGATGAAGACGAGCGGCGGCAGGTCGGCGCCGGCGGGCGCCTGGATATGGGCATAATGGATGCGCGCGCCGTTGATCTCGGCGAACTCGCCGGCCGGCGGGCTCCGGCGCTCGATCAGCCAGACGCCGGCGCGGGTGATGCCGGCCAGGGCAAAGAGGAGCGCGATGAGGAAGAAGAGCGCGGCGCCGATGAGGTTCATGCGGTGAGATACGAGGGCAGGTGACGATCTGGTTCAGCGGTCAGGCGATCTTGACAGGTTGAGGCCGCGTTGGCAGCCGGAATCTGTCACGCTGCCGTGGTGCGCGCGAGCTGGAGGTCTCCGCCAATCGTCAACGCATGCCATCCGGCAACGGGAGCAGCCCGTCTGAACTTCCGTGCCGGGGCTAGTTCAGATTGATGTCGCGGCTTGCCGACCGCATCGACACCGAGAAGCCTGCCAGAACGTCGAACAGCGCGATGATCATCAGCGTGAAGAAGACGGAGTGCGCGGCGCCCTTCACCAGCAGGAATTCGACGAGAAAGGCGATGAAGACCAGCGTCGACAGAAGGTGATCCAGGATCGAGGCATTGGTCGTGCGCACCGATTTCGAGATCTCGATGAAGAGAAAGATCAGCCCGATCAGCACCATCAGGTCGCCGAGCGTCATGGAGAAGACGCCGCCCGACATCATGCGGAAGGAGAACATCTCGGTCATCCAGGGGTCGTCGCCGCCGCCGAACAATCCGAGCAGGCCGAGATTGTAGAGGACGAAAGGCACGATCAGCAGCGGGATGGCACCGAACATCTGGGCGACTCCAATCAGGGCACCCCCTTTTGTAAAATCCGCGGCAAGCGCGCCGTCAAGGTTTTTCGCCGCCGCGGCGAACACGCTGTAAGACCTAATGAAATAACGATGTCAGCCGGTTGCGCCGCCATCGGCAGTGCGAGCGATCAATTCCGGACGCCGCCGGCGCCAAAACAAAAAGACCGGCCAGGGACCGGTCTTTCGAATCGTCAGAAATCCTTGGAAGCTTCTCAGCTTTCCTTCGGCTCCAGAACCTGGCGGCCGCGATACATGCCGGTCTTCAGGTCGATGTGATGCGGGCGGCGCATTTCGCCGGAATTCTTGTCCTCGACATAGGTCGGGGCCTTGAGGGCGTCGGCCGAGCGGCGCATGCCGCGCTTCGACGGAGAGGTTTTTCTTTTTGGAACGGCCATGGATATGCTCCACTACATGGTCAAAATGCCCCGGCAACCCTCGCGAAAGGGCCGCATCGAGGCCATAATCTGAGAAAGTCGGGTGCCTATACACGCCTTGCGCCGTTTTGGCCAGCGCTGGCCGCGAATTTTTTTGAGCCGGCGCCGCGACGGCTTAGTCGAGGCACCCGACATAGGCACCGGATCGGCTGGCGCGCCGCTCGATCAGCGAGGCCAGCCGGCGCAATCCCGGCCCCGGCTTGGCCGGATTGCGCGCGATCGGGTTGGGCAGGCTGACGGCCAGCAGCGCCGCCTGCCTGCGCGACAGCTGCTTGGCCGAGATGCCGAAATGGTGCCGCGCGGCGGCCTCGATGCCGTAGATTCCCGGCCCCCATTCGGCGATGTTGAGATAGATCTCCATGATCCGCCGCTTCGACATCACCGCATCGAAATAGACAGCCAAAGGCAGCTCGACGACCTTGCGCACGCTGCCCAGCGGCCGCGACCACAAGAAAAGGTTCTTCACCGTCTGCATGGTGATGGTGGAGGCGCCGCGCGTCGCCTCACCGGCCAGCGCGTCGTCGACCACGCCGCGCAATTCGCCCAGATCGACGCCGCGATGGAAGCAGAACTGCCCATCCTCCGACATGATCACCGAGTTCGCCAGCACCGGCGCCACGTCATCGATCGACACCCAGCGCCGGTCGTAGCCGGAGAAGGTCGCGAGGTCCTTCAGCATCAGGGTCGATATCGGATGCACGAAGGACGGCAAATAGAGGAAGGTGAGCACGACCGGAATGGCCGCCAGTACGAGCGCGACGACCAAGCAGCGCCGGCCGATGCGCCTCATACTGGCGCGGCTCAGGCGCCGCGACCGCGCCATGTCCAGCCCTTCGCTTCCATGTTCGACGATCGGTTCCGTCAAGCCGTCCCACCCGTGCCTCGCCCCCTCCGGCATAAAGGCGCGCGCCTGCTTGCGCAATGTCTGAGTGTCGGCTACCGGTCCCGACCATGAGCAAAGACGACCAGATCGCCTTCGAAACGGCGCTTTTCCTGCGCGCCGCTGCCGTCGAGACCGAGCTGCGCCGGATTCTCGACGCGCGTCCGCTCACCGGTGAGATCGCGCGGCCCGAGCGCCTGATGGCGGCGATGCGGCATGGCGTGCTCAACGGCGGCAAGCGGCTGCGGCCTTTCCTGGTCATGGAAAGTGCCGCGCTGTTTTCGGCCGACAATGACGCGGCGTTGCGCGTCGCCGCGGCGCTGGAATGCGTGCATTGCTATTCGCTGATCCATGACGACCTGCCGGCGATGGACGACGACGATCTGCGCCGTGGCCAGCCGACGGTGCACAAGGCCTTCGACGAGGCGACAGCGATCCTGGCCGGCGACGCGCTGCTGACCTTGGCCTTCGACATCATCGCCGACGAGGCGACGGCCTTGCCTGCCGACCGCAGGGTGGCGCTCGTGCTGGCGCTCGCGCGCGCGGCCGGCGCCGGCGGCATGGTCGGCGGCCAGATGCTCGATCTCGACGCCGAGCGCAAACGGCCGGACGAGGCGGGCATCATCACGTTGCAGGCGATGAAGACCGGCGCGCTGATCCGCTTCGCCTGCGAGGCCGGCGCGCTCGTTGCCGGCGCGCCGCTGGCCGATCGCGAGAGGCTGGCCGAATTCGGCTCGGCGATCGGCCTTGCCTTCCAGCTCGCCGACGACCTGCTCGACCTGACGGCCGACGCCAAGCAGATGGGCAAGGCGACGAACAAGGACGCAGCCGCCGGCAAGGCGACGCTTGCTTCGCTGCACGGACCCGACTGGGCGCGCGGCCAATTGCACGGGTTGATCGACCAGGCGCATGCGCTGCTCGAGCCTTATGGCGAGCAGGCAGGGTTGCTCAAGGAAGCCGCGACTTTTGTCGCGACGCGCAACAGCTGACGACAGGCTATCGGACGCCTGAAGATGCTTTCTTGCCATAGCGAAGGCCGTCGACCAGCAGGGCGACCATGCGCTGGGCCTGATCGGCGCCGCTCAGCCTCGCGATGGCGTTGAGCAGGTCCCCTGCATCGACATCGCCCCGGATTTCCCCCGCGGTCGCCGCGGCATGGAGCAGTTGGCCGAGCGCGGGCTCCAGATTCTGCTGGAAGTATAGCGGCAGCGGCTCGAAGACGGGATCTCCCGAATGCAGCGCTTCGGCCAACCCGCGCTTGGTCGCGATAAAGGCCACATAGCGCTCAATCCACTTCAACAAAGCCTCGCCGGGCTCATAGCTGGCCGCTAGGAGAGGCGCGGCGGCGGCGCAGGCATCGATTTCACGGCGAAACACCGCGGCCACGAGATCGGAGCGCCGCGGGAAGTGCCGATAAACCGTACCCACCCCGACACCCGCCTTCTCGGCGATCTCGCGCACCGGCGCATCGACGCCTGAGGTCGCGAACATCGTCTTGGCCGCTTGCAGCAAGGCGTCGAGATTGCGCTGGACGTCGACCCGCACGCGTCGGTCGACGCCCTCCGCCAGCTCATTTTGGGTGCGCCGTTTCCCGCTCACCAAATACCTCTTGAAAAACGGAACAATGTTCCGTATTTGTGAATCGGAACACTGTTCCGCATCCGTCAAAACATAGTGCAGGGCGGCGGCTGTGACAATCAATCGGACAACAGGAGACGATCATGCCGGACAATCGCATCGCGCTGGTCACTGGAGCCAATCAAGGTGTCGGCCTGCAGGTCGCGAAGGAACTCGCGGCAAACGGGGTCACCGTCCTTGTCGGATCGCGCAATTTCGAGCGCGGCGAGGCGGCGGCGAGCGAGATCGGGCCGAGGGCCATCGCGCTGCAGCTCGACTTGACGGACCAGGACTCGATCACCGCCGCGGCGGCGCGTATCGGCGACGAATTCGGCCGGCTCGACCTGCTCGTGCAGAATGCCGCGATTTCGAACACCGGACGCCGGCCGGACGCGACGGTCGAGGATCATGCCAGATTGACCCGCCCGAGCAACGTCTCCCTCGATGAAGTACGCGCCGTGTGGGAGACCAACGTGTTCGGCGTGCTTGCCGTTTACCAGGCGATGCTGCCGCTGCTGCGCCGGTCGGCGGATGCCCGCATCGTCAACGTGTCGAGCGGCGTCGGCTCGCTGACCTCCAACGCCGATCCTGCCTTCGGCTATCGCGCCTTGTTCGGCCCCGTCTATCCGGCCTCCAAGACCGCGCTCAACGCCATAACGCTGGCGATGATGATTGAGCTCGAGTCGACAGGCATCAAGGTCAACCTGGTCTCGCCGGCCTACACCCGCACCAACCTCAACAATTACGGCGGAACGGAATCGGTCGAGGACGGCTCGCGCGAGGTGGTCCGCGTCGCTCTGCTCGGTCCGGACGGTCCCTCGGGGACGTTCACGAGATGGGAAAATGTGACGATTCCCTGGTGAGGGCAGATCGAACATAGCCGGCAGCGCAGCTTCTGCCGCAGGCCGCTTGGGCGGCGCGTCGAATTTCAAGGAGAATAGCCATGCAGTACCGTACGCTCGGACGAACCGGCATCAAGGTCAGCCCCTATTGCCTCGGCGCAATGATGTTCGGCGGCATAGCCAATGCCGATCATGACGATGCGGTCCGCATCATCCATAAGGCGCTGGATTTCGGCATCAACTTTGTCGACACCGCTGATCGCTACAGCGCCGGCGAATCCGAGCAGATCGTCGGCAAGGCCCTGAAGGGGCGCCGCGACAGCATCGTGCTTGCCACCAAGGTCCATGGCCCGATGGGCGATGATCCCAACATGCAAGGCAATTCGCGGCGCTGGATCACCCGTGCGGTAGAGGATTCGCTCAAGCGCCTGCAGACGGACTACATCGACCTCTACCAGATCCACCGTCCTTCGCCGGACACCGACATCGAAGAGACGCTTTCGGCGCTTACCGACCTGATGCGGGCGGGAAAGGTGCGGGCCATCGGCTCCTCGACCTTCCCGGTTTCCGAAATCGTCGAGGCGCAGTGGGTCGCGGAGCGGCGCGGCCTCGCGCGCTTCCGCACCGAGCAGCCGCCCTATTCGATCCTCGACCGCGGCATCGAACGCGACATGCTGCCCACCTGTCAGCGCTACGGCATGGGCGTGCTGGTCTGGAGCCCGCTGTCCAAAGGCCTGCTTACCGGCCGCTACCGCAAGGGGCAGCCGCTACCCGAAGGCGGCATACGAGCGAAATTCATGCCGAGGCAAATGTCCGATGAGCGGAGCCTCGATGTGGTCGAGCAGCTGATTCCGCTGGCGGCCGAAGCCGGCATGTCCCTCACTCACTTGGCGATGGCGTTCGTCATGGCGCATCCCGGCGTGACATCGGCGATCCTCGGCCCGCGCACCATGCAGCATCTCGACGACCTGCTTGCCGGCGCCGACATCCGCCTGGCCGACGACGTCCTCGACCGCATCGACCGGATCGTTCCGCCCGGCACCGATGTCGGCCTGAACGAAGCCGCATACAATCCACCGGCTCTGACCACCGCCAGCCTCCGCCGCCGTCCAGCCGCGGAACGGGCGGCGGTATGAGCGCGCGACGCGACGACGTTATCTCTGCACATTTGCGACACGCGGGTCCGGAATGGGCACGGCGGCGATCAGTTCGCGCGTGTAATCCTCCCGCGGTGACGACAGCACCGCGCGGCGCGGGCCGGCTTCGACGATACGGCCGGCGCGCATGACGGCGACGTCATGGCTCATGCGCTCGACCACCGCCATGTCGTGCGAGATGAAGAGATAGGCTAGGCCCAGCGTCTCCTGCAGCTCCAGCATCAGGTCGAGCACGCGAGCGCGCACCGACACGTCCAGCGCGGCGACGCTTTCGTCGGCAACGATCAGCTTCGGTTCCAGCGCCAGGGCGCGTGCGATGCAGATGCGCTGGCGCTGGCCGCCGGAAAATTCGTGCGGATAGCGCGAGGCGTGATCGGCTTCGAGCCCGACGCGCGCAAGAAGCGAGGCCACGCGCTCGCGCCGCTCGTCCCTGCTGCCGATGCCGTGAATGACGAGCGGCTCGGCGATTGCCGCGCCCACCGTCATGCGCGGGTCGAGCGAGGCGTAGGGATCCTGGAAGATCATCTGCGCGGCGCGGCGCACCGGCCGCATCGCGCTCGCCGAGAGGCCGTGAACGGACGTGCCGCCGATGATCACCGAGCCGGTGAACGGAACAAGGCCGAGCACGGCCTTGCCGGTGGTGGACTTGCCGGAGCCGCTCTCGCCGACGAGGCCGAGTGTGCGCCCGGGCCTTATCTCGAAGGAGACATCCTGCACCGCCGGCGCCTCCGAGGCGCGGCGGCGAAACAGGCTGGAGGATGCGCCGTAATCGACGACAAGCTTCTTCACCGAAAGCACGGGCGCTTCCCCTTCTGGGACCGGCGGTCGAGGGGTGGCCGTGACCCGGGGGGGTGCGTCGGTTCCCGCGAAGGCGCCGAGGCGCGGCACGGCGGCAAGCAGCTCGCGCGTGTAGTCGGCTTGCGGCCGCTCGAAGACGTCGAGCGCGGACCCGGCCTCGACGATCCGTCCGTCGCGCATGACGGCCACCCGGTCGGCCATCTCGGCGACGACGCCCATGTCATGGGTGATGAGGATGATGGCGGTGCCGAACTCCCGCTTCAGCTCGCGCATCAGTTTCAGGATCTGCGCCTGCACCGTCACGTCGAGCGCCGTCGTCGGCTCGTCGGCCAGAAGCACTTTCGGCCGGCAGGACAGCGCCATGGCGATCATGACGCGCTGGCGCATGCCGCCGGAGAGCTCGTGCGGATATTGCTTCATGCGCCGCGCCGGGTCGCTGATATGCACGACATCCAGCATGTCGCGGGCACGCTGTTCGACGTTTGAACCTTCCGCTCCCTGGTGGATGCGGATCGCCTCGGTCAATTGCGTGCCGATCGAGTGTACAGGGTTGAGCGACGTCATCGGCTCCTGGAAAATCATCGCGATCTCGCCGCCGCGCACGTCGCGCATGGCGCGCTCCGGCAGTCGCGGGAGCGACTGGCGTTCGAGCCTGATGTCGCCGCCGGCGATGCGCAGCGAGGCGCGCGGCAAAAGGCGCATGATCGAGAGTGCCGTCACCGACTTGCCCGAGCCGGACTCGCCGGCAAGGCAGAGCGTCTCGCCCGGCGCCAGCGCAAAGCTGATGCCGTCGATGACGCGCCTCGCGCCCTCAGGCGTCAGCGCGTCGACCGACAGGTTCTCGACGGTCAGGACAGCATCTCTTCCTCGCCCGGAACCATCCGCCATCAATTGAAGACGATCCTTGGGAAGTAGAACGAGACGACCCAATTCGGCATGTCGACAATCTCGCTGATGCGCAAGTCACCGCAGACCGAGCAGAGCATGTAGGCGTCGACCGGCTTCAGCCCATGGTCGGCGGCGAGCAGATCGACCATGCGCATCACGCTTTCGCGCGCCGCGATCATCAGGTCCGGCCCGACGCCGGTTGTGACTTCGTAACCGGCCTCGTCGAGATGGCGGGTCACCGGGCCGGGCGTGGTGAAGCGCGGGCTTTCCAGCCGCGCGTCCTTGACCAGTTCGATCGTCGCTTCGACGTCCATGCGGCTCTCGATCGCCGTGCCGCAGACCTCGCCGTCGCCCTGGGCGGCGTGGGTGTCGCCGATCGAGAACAGCGCGCCCTCGACCTCGACCGGGAGGTAGAGCGTGGTTCCGGCCGCAAGGTCGCGGATGTCGAGATTGCCGCCGACGCGGCGCGGCGGCACCACGGAATGCAGGCCGGGTTCGGCCGGTGCCACGCCGATGGTGCCGGCGAAGGGTTTCAGCGGCACGCGCCCGCCCGGGCCATAGAGCGCCGGCGCCATCGAGGCGGCATCATATTTCCAGATGTGCAGCGCCGGCTCCTTGAACTGGTCGGCAAGCAGGCCGAAGCCCGGAATGTTGGCGGTCCAGCCGAGGCCCGACGGCTCGAAATGGCGCAGTGTGATCTTCAGCGCATCGCCCGGCATCGCGCCTTCGACATAGACGGGTCCGGTCACCGGATTGACCTTGCCGAAATCCATGGTCGAAACATCCGCCACCGTGGAGTTCGCGTCGAACTGGCCGCCGGAGGAATCGAGGCATTCGAAATGGATCGTCGAACCCGGCCTAGCCGTCAGCGCTGGCTCAAAATCGCGGTTCCAGCCGAAATGGTGGCTGGCGCGATGGATGGTGTAGTCGCACTTCACGCACATGGTTGTTGCTTCTCGTTTGTTTTTGGCAAAGCCGCCCTCCCGTTCAGGCGGCATCGTTGAAGGCCGCCGGCGGCGGGACGAACGCCCGCCGCCGGCAATGAGACGGCCTATTTGTTCACATAGATCGCTTCGTAATTGATGACGCGGGTCGGATCGATGTAGATTTCGTCCGGGCCACCCATGCGCTTGGCCTTGGCCACCACGCGGCGTTCGTTGAAGACCGGAATCCAGGGCGCGTCATTGGTCTGGATGTCGGTGAAGATCTGCGCCCAGGCCTTGTTGCGCTCCTCGGCCTTGGCCGGTACCGGCATGGCGTCCGCCGCCTGGGCGCGGGCGTCGATGTCCTTGTTGCAGTACCACGACCAGTTCCAGCCGCCGGCAACCGCGCTGCCGCAGCCGAGGATCGGCCCGTAGAAGTCGGACGGATCCGGGAAGTCGGCGATCCAGCCGAGCCCGCCGGACCAGACCATGGGCGCTTGGCCCTGCGTGCCGCCGGCGGCAATCACGTTCGGATTGGCCACCGCCTTGATCTCGGCCTTGACGCCGATCGCCGCCAGATCCTGCTGGATCGCCTGCGTGATGCGTGGCTGCGGATCGGTGTTGGAGGTGTAGATCTGCGTCGAGAAGCCGTCCTTCAACCCGGCCTCGGCAAGCAGCGCCTTGGCCTTTTCGGGATCGTAGGCATAGCCCTTGTAGTTCTGGTCGTAGCCCGGCATCAGCGGCGGCAGCACCTGGCTTGCCGGCGTGGCGCGGCCATTGATGATGCGCACGATGCGGTCCTTGTTGATGGCCATGTTGACGGCCTGCCGCACCTTGGCGTTGTCGAAGGGTTTTACCTGCGTGTTCAAAGTGACGTAGCTGGTTTCCAGCTGCTGGCGGTCGACGATCATGCCCTCGAACTCGGGGGACTTCTTCATCTCCAGATATTTCGCCGGCGGGATGCCGTCGCCGGCAATGTCGACCTCGCCCTTCTGCAGGCGCAACAGCGCCACCAGCGGTTCCTGGCCGATCTCGATCGTGAAAGAGTCGACATGCGGCCGGTCCTTGATGAAATAATCGGGGTTCTTCTGGAAGACGAGGCGCTGGCCGATCGTCCATTCCTTCAGCGTGAAGGCGCCGGAGCCGACCGGATGCTTGCCGAAATCGCCGCCGGCGGCTTCCACCGCCTCTTTCGGCACGACGGAAGCGAAGTTGAGCGCCAGCACGTTGAGGAAGGTGGCGTCGGGCTGAGACAGCGTGAACTTCACCGTATGGTCGTCTATCGCCGTGATGCCCTCCATCGTCTCGGCGGTGCCGGCGGTCATCTTGTCGGCGCCAACGATCGAGTGGAAGAAGCCGGCGCCCGGGCCTTGCGTCTTCGGGTTGACGGCGCGCTCGATCGACCATTTGACGTCCGCCGCCGTCACCGCGCGGCCGTTGGTGAACTTGACGCCGGGATGCAGCTTGAACGTATAGACCTTGCCGTCGTCGGAGACGTCGTAGCTGTCGGCGAGCGACGGCGCGAGTTCGGTCGTGCCCGGCTTGTAGTCGACCAGGCGCGAGAACAGGGCGTTGATCATCGACCAGTTCTGCCAGTCATAACCGATAGCCGGATCCAGCGTGGCGATGTCGTCCTTGTAGGTGACGATGATGTCACCGCCATTGGTCGGCGTGTCGGCGAAGGCGACGGGCACCAGGGCCGAGGTGGCGAGCAAGGCCGCCAGGCCCATCTTTCTGACGAATTTGTTCATTGAGTTCACTCCTCTGTTGGTCTTGTTGGTTATTGGCTGCGGATGCGGGGATCGACGAACGGGGCGACGAAGTCGGCGAGCAAATTGCCGAGCACGATGGCCAGCGCCGAGACCAGCGTGACGCCCATGATGATCGGCACGTCGACCTGCTGGATGGCCTGCCAGGCGAGTTGGCCGATGCCGGGCCAGCCATAGACGGCCTCGACCACCACCACGCCGCTCATGAACTGGCCGATGTCGATGCCGACCATGGCGATGATAGGCAACAGCGCGTTGGGCAGCGCGTGGCCGAGCACGACGCGACGGCCGCTGAGCCCCTTGGCATGCGCGGTGCGCACATAGTCATGGCGCAGCACCTCGATCATGGCCGAACGCACCATGCGCGCATACCAGCCGGCGCCGAGCACGCCGAGCGTGAGCGCCGGCAGCACGACATGCCGCGCCGTGCCGAAGCCGGACATCGGGAACCAGCCGAGCGTGGCGGCAAAGACATAGAGAAGCAGCAGCGCCACGACGAATTGCGGCGACGAGACGCCGACGAAGGACAGCATCATCACCGAGCGGTCGACGAAGCCGCCGCGCCGGACCGCCGCGATGATGCCGAAGGTCAGGCCGAGCGCGACCTCGACGACGATGCCGGCGGCCATGAGGATGAGCGTCGCCGGCAGCCGCGCCAGGATCAGCGGCAGCACCTCGGTCTTTTGCGTATAGGAGCGGCCGAGATCGCCATGCAGCAGGTTGCCGACATAATGCAGGAACTGCATGCCCAGAGGCTGGTCGAAGCCAAGCTCATGCCGGATGGCGGCCACCATCTGCGGCGTCGCGGAGCGCCCGGCGATCAGCACGGCGGGGTCCGCCGGCAGGAAATAGAGCAGAAGGAAGGTGATGGCGGCCACGCCGAGCAGGATCAGCACGGCCTGGACGAGACGGCGGGCCAGGAAGAAGGCCATCGTCACAGCCTCCCGCGCTGGGTCGGGTCGAGGATGTCGCGCAGGGCGTCGCCGATCAGATTGAAGGACAGCGCCGTGACGAGGATGATCGCGCCGGGAATGAACACCAGCCAGGGCGCATCCTGGAAATAGCTCTGGCTCTCGAAGATGATGTTGCCCCAGGAAGGCTGCGGCGGCTGCACGCCAATGCCGAGGAAGGACAGCGTCGCCTCGAGCAGCACCGTGGTGGCGATGCCGAGCGTGCCCCAGACGATCGCGGTCGGCATCAGGTGGGGAAGGATGTGCAGAAGGATGATGCGGCCATTGCCGGCGCCAAGCGAACGCTCGGCGACGATGAAGTCGCGTTCCACCAGGCCGCGCGTTTCGGTGTAGACGATGCGGGCGACCTGCACCCAGTTCACCAGGGCGATCACCATGGCGACGATCCACAGGCTGGGTCTCAGCAGCGCCGCGAGCGCGATGGCGAGCAGCAGCGCCGGAAAGGCCATCATCAGGTCGGTGAAGCGCATCAGCAAGTTGCCGGCGGCGCCGCGCAGATAGCCGGCGAGCAGCCCGACAAGCAATCCGATCGCGACGGCGACGCCGTTGGCGACGAGACCGATGATGAGCGACGTGCGGGCGCCGAACAGCACGCGGGCGAAGAGGTCGCGGCCGAGCGTGTCGGTGCCGAACAGATGGTCGCCGCCCGGAGGCAGCGGGGCGCCTTCGAGCGACAGGCCGTCGGCAAGCTGGTCGTCCGGCGAGAAATGCGCGATCCATGGCGCGAAGATCGCCGCCAGCAAGACGAGCACGACCACGACCAGCCCGAACAGGGCGGAAGGCCGTCTTATCAATTCACGCAGAACCCGCATGCCAGCGGCCTACATCGCGCGCGGCACGGGCTCGTGCCCGGCAACTATTGCCGCAGCGACGTGCTCGACGGTAAGCCGGCGCTGCATGGCGAGGCGGCAGAGCGTGCGATAGGCGCCGGTCTCATCGCCGCCTTGCGCGGCCATGATCGAGCGCATCGCGTCGTAGACGATCGGTCTCAGCCGCAGACGCTCCTCCAGCCCGGCGATGCGCGCCTTGACGGCCGTGCGCTCGTGATGGGCGTGCGTGGCAAGCACCAGCGCCGGATAGACCGAGGAGGCGGTGACCGGCTTGGCGATGAGCGCGCCGGCGCCCTTTTCGAGCGCCCAGGCGATGCGGCCCGGCGCTTCGGAGCCGAGCAGCGCGACCACCGGAACGGGAGCATCGTCGCCGTGCCATGGCAAGAGATCGTCCCACCCCTGGTCGGCGTCGACGAGCACGATGTCGGCCGGCGTTTCGGCGAGATCGAGCGGCTTCCACTGCACCAGGACAGTGACGCCGAGACGTTCGAGCTGACGCTTCAGGCGCTCGATGTTGTCGTCGGCGCGATGCAGGATCGCGGCGCGCCAGGAAACGAAATTCGGCGTCAGCGTCATTGCACGACCCTCAGATGCGGGACGGGCTGGCTGGCCAGCGTGCCGACAAGATAGGGATCGGCGACGATCGCGCCATGCGAGGCGATGACGTCGAAGCCGGACTGGTCGTTGATGCGGCCGAGATGGAAAGGCAGGGCCGCATGATTGGTGCGCGGGTCGATGACAAGCGATCCGAGCACGGTCTGCCTCGGCCGGGCATGCAGGAACGCGCGCACGCTGGCGGGGTCGTCTCCATGGGTCGCGTTGATCGCCTCGGCGCAGAGCATGACGGCGGCATAGGCGCCGGCAAAAAAGCTGGAGACGCGCCGCTCGGCGCCGAAACGGGCGGCGACACGTTGCTTGAAGATTCGGTTTTCGCGCGATTCCAGGCTGTCGAAATAAGAGGCTGTCGAAAGCTGGCCGACGGCCGTGCCCGGCTCGATCTCGCCCAGTTCGCACTCCGTCAGGTCGCAGCTCAGCACCGGGCAGCGCTCCGGCGCGAAGGCGGGATTGCGATCGGCCAAGCGGCGCACGGCGGCCAGGAAGGCGTAGCTCGAAGGACCGATCATGTTGTTCAAGATGAAGTCGGGCCGGTGGCGCTCCAGATCGGCGATCAGCAGGCTGACATCGGTCTCCTCGATCGGCAAATAGCGCTCGCCGAGCACCTCGCCGCCGGCGCGCGTGAGAAGCTCGCGCGCCAGCCGATTCATCTCCCAGCCCCAGACATAATTGGCGCCGGCGAGATAGACGCGCTTGCCGTAGCGGGGCAGCATGTAGTCGAACAGCGGTATCAGATGCTGGTTGGGACAGGCGCCGGTGTAGATGACGTTCTCGTTGGCCTCGAAGCCTTCGTAGGGGCAGATGTACCAGAGCAGCCCGTCATATTTCTCCACCAGCGGGATGACGTCCTTGCGCGACAGGGAGGTGATGGTGCCGATCACATTGCGGCATTGGTCGTCGCGCAGCATGGCGCGGATCAAATCGAGGTAACGCTCCGGCTGGCCGCCCGGATCGCCGAAGACCGGCTCGATGCGCACGGCGCTGCCGGCCTTCTCCAGCTCCTCGATGGCAAATTCGGCGCCGGCGCGGCAGTCGCGGCCGATCGCCCCGTAGGGACCGGTGGTCGAATAGAGGATGCCGACCCTGAACGTCTTCACCCGGACCTCAAAAAAACAAAGGCCCCACACGCACCCCATGCTTTCATGAGACGCGGCGAGGCCATGCTGCCCTTGCCCGGCCGTGCCGGACGCGATGTGTTACGCGGGAAATTGTGCGCTTGCGAAATAGAACACGAGTGGACGCAGGCTTGTCAACGGTCCTCCGCGCGAATGGGTACAATGGCTTGGTGGTTTGCCCATAAAGCGCCCGGCTCGCTCAAAGCCGCCACGGTTTTCAGCGGTGACGCCGCCGATGTTTACACTCTTGCCTCGGCAAAGATGCGGGACGCCCATTCCAGGAAGACGCGCAGCCGCGGCGCGAGCTGGCGGTTCTGCGGATAGAGCGCGAACAACGGCGTCGGCGTCGGCGGGAAATCCTTGAGAACCTCCACCAGCGTCCCGACAGCCAGGTCTCTTTCGAGCCGGTAGCGTGGCGCCTGCAGAAGCCCGAAGCCCAGGCGCGCCAGATCGGCCGCGGTGTCGGAATTGTTGACACGGACCCGGCCCGGCAACGTTACCTGGCGCAGGCCGGCGCCCATCGTGAATTCCAGCGGCAGGATATCGCCGGTCCGGGAGGAAACGAAGCAGACGGCCTGGTGGCCCTCCAGCGCCTCGGGCGATGCCGGCGTTCCGTGGCGTTTCAAATAGGCTGGACTGGCGCAGGTGATTTCTTCGATCGTCGCCAGCCGCCGCATGATCATGCCGCTGTCCTGCGGTTCGCCGGCGCGAATGACACAGTCGACGCCTTCGCGCACCAGGTCGACCAGCCGGTCGCCCTGGCCGATATGCAGGTCGATGCCGGGATAGCGTTCGAGGAAAGCCGGCAGTTGCGGCAGCAGGAAGCGCTGCGTGAGCAGCGGATGCGCATCGATGCGCAACAGGCCGCGCGGCTCGGCACTGCGGAACCCGGCCTCGGCATCCTCAACCTCGGCAAGGATCGACAGGCAGCGCTCGTAATAAGCCTGCCCGTCGAGCGTCGTGGCGACATGGCGCGTGGTGCGGTCCAGCAGCCTTGTCCCCAGATGCTCCTCCAGTTGCTGGATCGCTTCGGTCGCGGTCGAGCGCGGCAGGCCGAGATCGGCCGCGGCCGCGGTGAAATTGCGCCGCTCCACCACGCGCACGAACAGCCGCATTCTTTCCAATCGATCCATAGCTGATTGTTCGCTTTTTCCGAATACTGCTGTCAATAGCCAACCGATTATCCGGAAGACAGGACGATCTATATCCGCTTCACACCAAACAAACGAACGGAGACCGGTCATGCAGAAGACAAGAACCGCGATCGTGACAGGCGCATCGAGAGGCATCGGCGCCGCGATCGCCAAGCGGCTCGCCCGGGACGGCATCGCCGTCATCGTCAATTATGCGCGCGGCAAGGACGCGGCCGGCGAGGTGGTGTCGGCCATCGAGGCCGCCGGCGGCACCGCTCTCGCGGTCCAGGCCGACATCGGCGAAACGACCGGCATGGCCGCCTTGTTCGACGCGGCTGAAAAGGCCTTTGGCAAGGCCGACATCCTCGTCAACAATGCCGGCATGATGCGGCTGTCGCCCATCGCCGACACCGACGACGCTGCATTCGAACGGCAGCTCGCCATCAATCTCGGCGGCACGTTCCGCGGCATGCGCGAAGCTGCAACGCGCTTGAACGATGGTGGCCGTATCATCAACTTTTCTTCAAGTGTCGTGGGCTTCTACCAGCCGGCCTACGGCGTCTATGCCGCGACCAAGGCCGGCGTCGAAGCGATGACGCATGTCCTTGCCAAGGAACTCGGCCCGCGCGGCATCACGGTCAACGCCGTCGCGCCCGGCCCGGTCGACACCGAACTCTTCACCGACGGCAAGAGCGCCGCGCAGATCGAGGCGATCACCAGGCTCATCCCGCTCGGCCGCCTCGGCCAGCCCGACGACATCGCCGGGCTCGTCGCCTTCCTCGCCGGCCCCGACGGCCGATGGGTCAACGGCCAGATCATCCGCGCCAATGGCGGCGCGATCTGAAGGATAGAGGCTACCATGCAGCAGACAATTCTCATCACCGGCGCGTCGAGCGGCTTCGGCGCCATGACCGCGAAGGCTCTCGCCAGGGCCGGCCACCGGGTCTATGCCTCGATGCGCGATCCGCAGGCGCGAGGCGGCGCCGCGGCGGCCAAGGTCGAAAGACTGGCCCGCGAGGAGAAGCTGGCGATCCATGCCATCGCGCTCGACGTGCTGTCGGAACCGTCGATCGAAGCGGCCGTGGAAACCATCCTCGCTGAAGCCGGCAGGATCGATGTCGTCATCCACAATGCCGGCCACATGGTGTTCGGACCGACCGAGGCGTTTACACCGGAGCAGCTGGCGCAGCTCTACGACGTCAATGTGCTGGGGACCCAGCGCGTCAACCGGGCAGTCCTTCCCGCCATGCGTTCGCTTGGCCGGGCCTTGATGATATGGGTCGGATCGAGCAGCACGCGCGGCGGCACGCCGCCCTTCCTCGCGCCGTACTTCGCCGCCAAGGCGGGCATGGATGCGCTGGCGCAGAGCTACGCGCTGGAATTGTCCCGTTTCGGCATCGAGACGAGCATCGTGGTGCCGGGCGCCTTCACCAAGGGCACGGAGCATTTCGCTCATTCCGGCAAGCCCGCCGACACCGGCCGTGCCGCCGCCTATTGGTCGGGACCTTACGCCGCCGCGGATGAGCAGGCGCTCAGGGGTCTTGCCGGCCTGGAGCCCGCGGACGCCGATCCTTCGAAGGTCGTAGAGGCCATCGTCGATCTCGTGGCGATGCCGCATGGCCGTCGGCCGTTCCGCGTCCATATCGATCCGTCCGACGACGGCGCGGCCATCGTCAACGGCGTCGCCGATCGCGTCCGCGCGCAGCTTCTGGAGCGCATCGGCCTTGCCGACCTCCTTCATCCAAAGCCCTGAAACCCAACCCGAAAGGAACCGATAATGCCCTTTGCCAACTTCAAGATGCCCGAGGCCGCCCTCACGAAAGCGCAGAAGGAGGAGCTAGTCCACAAGACCACGCAGATGTTCGTCGACTATTTCGGCGAAGCTGTGCGTCCCCACACCATGGTGCTGATCGAGGAGGTTCCCGATGGGGGCTATGGCCGCGCCGACGAGGTCTTCGTCATTCCCGACGCCTACCGGGCTAAGGATAGTGCCTGACTTGAACCGGGCGAGTCGCTTGCCGAGCGGCACGCCCGACCTTCCGTGTCGGAGCCGATACTCGCTTCGCTTGGATCAGCCCCGGTTCGGCAAGCTCCGCAGGAATTCGATCATCGCGGCGTTGACCTCGTCCGGGCGCTCCTGCTGGGTCCAATGCCCGCAGCCGGGCAGCATCAGCGTATCGCGGATTTGCGGGATGAAGTTCCTGAGATTGGCCAACAGTTGATCCATGCCGGGGAAGGCGACCACCAGGTCGCGATCACCTGCCATGTAGAGCGCGGGAACCTTGATCCGCGCGCCCGCAAAGGGCGCCATCAGTTCCCAGTTCCGGTCGATGTTGCGGTACCAGCTGAGACCTCCGGCGAAGCCGGCGCGCTGGAACTCGCCGGCGTAGAAATCTATGTCGCTTTCGCTGAGCCAGTGCGGCAGGCTTGCAGGAACCTCGGCTGCTTGCAGGAGGCTTCCGCCGCGCGGGACCATGGCAATTCCGGCGCCGCCGTCCGAAGCGTCTCCCGACACCGCGTAAAGCATGGCGCGCAGCGCGGCCCGCGGGTCCCGTTCCAGCTCCGCCTCGGCAATGCCGGGTTGCTGGAAATAGAGCTGGTAGAACTGGGGCTCCGCCGTTCGCGGCATGAGGCTGGTCGGGCGCGCATTGGCGCGCGGCCGGAACGGCACACTGAGGCCGATGACGGCATGGAAGCGGTCCGGTCGCAGCAGCGCCGCATGCCAGGCGACGACCGCGCCCCAGTCGTGGCCGACGATGACGGAGCTGGGAGCTTCAAGGGCGTCGAGAAGGCCCACCATGTCGCCGACCAGATGAAAGAGCGTGTATGGTCGATCGCTTCCGGCCGATCGCTCTTGCCATAGCCCCGCATGTCGGGGGCGACGGCGTGAAAGCCCGCCGCCGCAAGCGCGCTCAACTGATGGCGCCAGGAATACCAGGATTCGGGAAAGCCGTGGCACAACAGCACCGGCGGACCGTCTCCGTGCTCCGCAATGTTAAGGCGGATGCCGTTGGTCGCAACTATTCGCTGTGTAAGTTCGCTCACGGCCGCCTCTCGTGCGCGCGTTTCCACCTCTGATCAAGGGAAGGCCCAACGGCGCAACGGGTGTCCGAGCCGACGGAGTGCCAAATTTCGGAGACGCGCATCTTCCATTGACTGTCTCAGGGGCGCTCGCGGCAGTCAATGTCCGACATGGTCAAGGAGCGCCAAGGCGTCCACGCACTTGAATAGTTCTGGCGATGTGCGTCCATTCATGCAGGATCACCGACTGAGGAGGGCGGGAATCAATGCTGAAGCTGCAAGCCTGGCTGGCCGATTATTGGGTCATTGGTGCAGGGTTCATGGCAGCATCGCTCATAGCGACTGCGCCAATCGTGGCGCTTCCGCTGCCGGTGTTCCTGATCTTCCTGCACAGCCCGGTCTACATGGTGCATCAGGTCGAGGAACACACCGGAGACCGATTCCGCCAATTCGCCAACGAGCATGTCTTCGGCGGCCGCGGCGCCCTTACCCTCGCTTCGGTTCTCGTTATCAACCTGCCCTTTGTCTGGGGCATCAACCTGCTGGCCCTTTACGCGGCTTTCCTGTGGGGACCGGCTTGGGGCCTGGTTGCTTCCTATGTCATGATCGTCAACGCGCTCGCGCATCTCGTCACGTCGGCGCGACTGCGCAAATACAATCCCGGCCTCGTCACCAGCGTCCTTTTGTTTTTGCCGCTGAGCGTCTCTACGATCTGGGCGATCGGCCGGACGGCAGGTCTTCTCCCGCACTTGATCGGCGCAGCTCTCGCGGTCCTGCTTCACCTGGCAATCATTGCGTTGGTGACCGCGCGATACCGCTCTCTCGTCGCCAGCTCGTAGCCTCTTCGACACGGTTGCGGCAGCGAGAAGACGTCGCTCGGGCCGTAGCCCGGTCGCTGCAGGCCGGAGCGGCCAACGGCGCAAAGCTGCTGCCGGCATCGGACCAGCCCCCACCAACGAAATCTTAATGTAAATCAAGCGTAATCCCGGCCATTAAAATTGTGCGTATGTGTTGGGGTGGCGCATGCCGGAATATTCTTCCTTCCTCCGGTCGATCCGGATCCGCTACATTTCGGGGCTGCTTGTCTTCGCGCTGGCCTCGGCCGCCGTGATGTTCGCGCTCAACCGTGTGAATTCGTACCGCCACGAGGTCGATGCCCTCAGCGGCAATTTCGTCATCTTTGCCCGCGACCTGCGCAACGCCACCAATTTCGCCGAGACGACCGGCACCGCCTGGCGCAGCGAGACGCGCGATGCGCTGGCCGCTGCCGCGCGAGGCCACTCCGAGCGACTGACCAGCGAGATCGGGATCCTCAACGCGCAGTTGGCCGCGATCAGGCCGCGCCTGTCTAGGAACACCATCAACGCGCTGGACACCGCTTCAGTGAACGACGACCTGTTCTGGTCGGCGCGCGACATGGTGCGCAACTTCAATTTGATGTCGACCGCGCAGAAGGTCGATGAATGGAGCTACCGCGAGATCCGCAACCAGAACGACCTGTTCGCCCAGCCGATGCTGGTCAAGGTGCGGACCGCGCTCGACGAGGAGCGTCGCCTCGCCGACGCTGCCAACGACCGGTTGCTGCTGTGGGCGAGCGGGCTGCTGTTTGCCGTGCTGGCCATTGCCGCGGTTCTGATTTTCCGGCCGATGGAGAACGCCATCCGCCGCGCCTTCGCCGAGAGCGCCGCGTCGCTGTTCAAGGCTGAGGCGGCCGATCGCGCCAAGTCGGAATTCCTGGCCAATATGAGCCATGAGATCCGCACGCCGATGAACGGCGTGCTCGGCATGGCCGAGCTGCTGGCCAAGACGGAGCTTACGCCCCGCCAGAAGACCTTCACCGATGTCATCGTCAAATCCGGCAACGCGCTGCTCACCATCATCAACGACATCCTCGATTTCTCGAAGATCAATGCCGGCCAGCTGACGCTCGATCCTGCCCCCTTCCGCCTGGCGGAAGCGGTCGAGGATGTGGCGACGCTGGTGTCGGCGCGCGTGGCCGAAAAGAACCTCGAGCTCATCGTGCGCGTCGACCCGCGCCTGCCGGCCTTTGTCGTCGGCGATGCCGGACGTTTCCGCCAGATCGTCACCAATCTGCTCGGCAACGCCGTGAAATTCACCGAGAAGGGGCATGTGCTGGTCGATGTCGGCGGCGATGTCGTCGACGGCGTCGTCCAGCTCAAGGTCCGCGTCGAGGACACCGGCATCGGCATTCCGGCCGAAAAGCTGCAAAGCGTGTTCGAGAAATTCGCCCAGGTCGACGGCTCCTCGACACGCCGCCACGAAGGCACCGGGCTTGGCCTTGCGATCGGCGCCCGGCTTGTCGACCTGATGGGCGGCAAGATCGGCGTCGAAAGCGAGATCGGCCGCGGCTCCGTCTTCTGGTTCGCCGTGCCGCTGCCCGCGCACAACCAGGAGGCGGCCGACAAGCTGGTGCCGGTCGATGTCACCGGCGCCCGGGTGCTGGTCATCGACGACAATCCGGTCAACCGGGAGATCCTGCTGGAGCAGCTCAGAAGCTGGAGCTTCGACTGCGCGGCCGCCGAAAGCGGCGCTGTCGGCCTTGCGTTCCTCGACCGCGCCTGCCAGCTCGGCGCCACGGTCGACTGCATCATCCTCGATTACCAGATGCCCGGTATGAACGGCGCCGATGTCGCGAGGGCGATTGCCGTCGACAGCCGCCTCTTCTCCATCCCGGTCGTGCTGCTGACCTCGGTCGACCAGGTCGATTTCGGCAGGATGGTGATCGATTTCGGCATCGCCGCGCATCTCACCAAGCCGGCGCGTTCGGCTGTGTTGCTGGGCACCGTGATCTCCGCCATCCAGAAGGCGCGCACCCAGGGCGCCAAGGCGCATTTCGTGCGCGAGCCGGTCGCGGCCCAGGCGGCCCCGCCGGCCTTCACCGTTATCCGCGGTCCGGCCGCGCCCTTGCCCGCCGCGCCGGAATCGACAGCGGCGCCGAGCGGCCCGATCGACATCCTGATCGCCGAGGACAATGACGTGAACCAGCTGGTCTTCGGCCAGATCCTCAACGGCTTCGGTCTCAGCTACCGCATCGCCGGCAATGGCCGCACCGCGGTCGAGATGTACCGCTCGCTGCGCCCCCGCCTGGTGCTGATGGACGTCTCCATGCCGGAGATGAACGGCTACGAGGCGACCCGCGCCATCCGTGCGATCGAACAGCAGAACGGCGATCGCACGCCGATCATCGGCGTCACCGCGCATGCGCTCAAGGGCGATCGCGAAAAATGCATCGAGGCCGGCATGGACGACTATCTGCCGAAGCCGGTTTCGCCCGACCGCCTCGGCGCCAAGATCGGCACCTGGCTCAGCGAGACCGTGACGGCAAAGACGGCGTAGAGCAATCCCAGGAAAAATGTGAGCGGTTAGGTTCGGCGACTTCGCCGTAGCCTTCCGTCCGGAATTGCGTAAAACAATGAGATAGAGCGGTTCGCCGTTTCCGTGAAACGGCGAACCGCTTCAGTCAAACCGCCGCGTCGAGCCGATAGCGGCGCATCCAGTCGAGGCTTGTCGCGTCGGAGAGTTTTGCCACGCCCGGTCTGATGTCGTCGGTGTCCGGAGGTTGAACGCCCAACGCCACGCAGATCGAGATCAGCATTGCGGCCGGATTGCCGGCAAGGCGCTCGTAGCCGATCCGCAGCGGCGCGATGTGCTGTTGCGCGAACCACATGTTCCAGGCGGTGTCATAGGCTTCGAGTTCGCCGACTTCACCCCTGATGCGCTGGAAATCATAGCGTGGCTCGCCCGGCGGTCCGACCCTTTCGATCTCGGTCCCGTCGGGGGCGACGTGCCAGAGGCCAGTCTGCTCCGCCTTGATCAGCGAGACGGCCTGCGCCAGCTTGTCCTCGCGTGAAAGATGCAGGTAGAGAACCCGGCCGAAAGCCTTCTCGAAACGGGCCTTGTCCGACGGCAGCCCGGGATGGATCCGGTCGAGGATCGCCGAAAGCTCGTCCAGGTTTTCCCGCATCAGGCGCAGGCCGAAGATGTCCGTCCCGCCCTTGCCGGCCGCGATCGCGGCGTTGAGATAGGCGACATCGAAGTCGAGCCCGCTCATCGTGCCGCGGTCGGGCAGGCCCCACTCCTCGGCCCACTCCGCTATGTCCTGCCGGCGATAGAACGAATGCGGCGCGCCGGTCTTTTTGGTCGACGTCAGCAGATCGCACAGCAAGGTGCTGCCGGTTCGGGGCGTGCCGCAGATGATGTAGGCGTCGAACATGCCCGGCCCTCGGTCCCGAGATATTTGCGCTCAGCCGCGCCGGAATGGGTAGAGGAATTGCCGCCAATATCCCTTCGGTACCGGGTGGCCGTGAATGCCGTAACCCTTCGGCCAGCGTGCCTCGGGCAGATGGTAGGTGCCGAACAGCCGATCGAGCAGCGGGAAATGGATGGCGAAGTTGACGTCGATCGCCTCCTTCTCGAGGCCGTGATGCCAATGATGGAAGCGTGGCGACACCAGCACCTTTTCGACCGGGCCGAAACTGGTCCCGATGTTGGAATGGATGAAGGACGAATAGACGTAGACGATCAGGATATAGGTCTGGATCGCCGATTCATCGAAGCCGAGCACGAACATCGGCGTGGCCGTCAGGCTGCGCAGCACGATGATTTCCAGGAAATGCATGCGCGCGCCGGCAATCCAGTCCATCGACTTGGCCGAATGATGCACGGCATGGAAATTCCACAGGAATGGGATGCGATGGAAAGCCCGGTGCACCCAATATTGGGCAAGATCGGTCAGGAACATCACCGCCAGCAGTTGCACGATCCAGGGCAGGTCGTGGACCCATACGCGCACCGAGCCGAGGCCGCCTTGCGCGTTGACGAAATTGGACGGCGCGAGCGTCAGGTAGGTCAGGATTTGCACCAGCAGCGACGAGACCAGGTAGTAGAACAGGTCTTCGCGCCATTCGTCGCGGAACACTGTCTGAGCCTTGTTGCGGGCGAAAATGCGCTCGAGCGGAACGAACAGCACGCCCATGAACAGGGCGTTCAGGATGAAGAAGTCGAGGCCGAAGAACACCCCCTCGATCCGCAACTCGTGACGCACCGGCAGCATGCCGATCAGCGAGGCAAGCAGCACGGTGGCCATCGCCGCCACGCCGAGCGTCTTTTCCCTGCGCAGCATCATGCTCAGGATGGCCAGGATGTAGCCGGACATGAGCACGAAATAGAGGACCGGCTTGAAGAACAGCATCTGGTGGATGGGCGCCAGGTCCGGCATCGAGGTCAGCGTTGGGTAGCGCAGCACGATGACCATCAGAAGGGCGGTGATGCCGGCGAGCAATGCGATCGAGCCGGACAGCCAGCCGGAGCCGAATGGCCGCTTGGTGCGCGGCGTCTCGAGCTCGCCAATAACCCTTTTAAGGAAATTCCCTTCCGGCATGATGCTCCCCCTATAAGTTCACGAATAAAAACGCGACCTGGAAATACTGAAACCCGCTCCTACTATGGCAGGGCACATTAAGATTTAACTGCCACCGCCCTGACAAGCGGATTCTCGCCGCAATATTAGCAATTGCCTATCGGCGTTGTTGACGGGCGGGAAGCGAAAGCAATTCCAGGAAAAGTGCGAGCGATTTTCCGTCCGGAATTGCGTCAAAACAAGAAGATAGAGCCACCGCAAGAACGCCCGCGGCTACAATCTGAATCTCTGCTGGATGAGGCGCGCGCATTCGAATGGCGTGAGCCGGCTGGTGTCGACCTGCAGATCATAGGCCGCGCCCTTGTGCACGCGCTCGAACTGCCAGCGTGCGAGGCCGGGCAATCGGTCGGCTCGTGCGTTTTCGCGCGCTTCGAGCACGTCGAGCGGCGCGAACACACCGACGCGGAAAAGCTCGAAGTCGGAAAGCAGCGCCTGATACTGCGCCATTTCGCCGTCGAGCATCACATCGTCGACGATGAGGTTGTTGCCCTGGCCCGCCATCGCCGCGATGGCGTGCCGCATGCCTTGCATGGCCCGTCTGCCGACCGGCCCGGCCTCGATGCAGACGGACGGTTTGCCGTTCTCCCAGCCGGTCTTATAGGCGAAGCCAGGCATGTTCTCCTGCAGCGCCTCCGGCAGCATGGACAGGAAAGCGTCCATCTCGACATGCAGAAACGGCGCGGCGGTCATTTCCTGCAAAGCCCTGGCGACCGAGCTTTTGCCGGCGCTGCCGACGCCGTTCAGCAGGATGATTTTGGCTGTCATCTCCCCTCCTGGCCTGGCGTCACCGGTTGCGCATCACCACGCAGGCGCCGCCGACGCTTTGCAGCTTGTCGCAGATGCCGTTGGCCTCGCCGCGCGAGTCGGCGCCGATCCTGACCGCGTAGATGCCGCGCCGCCCGATCGGCGTGCGCACCCGGCTCACCACCGGATCATGGCTGGCGAGCAGCGCCGGGAACCGGCTCTTGACCCGCAGCCATTGGCCGATCGCCGCGGAGCGGCGGAAATTGCCCGCCACCTGCACGCCCCACGGCTTGACGTTGATCGAGGCCATGGCGACCGTCCGCGACATGATCACCGGCAGCCGGCGGCAGGCGACCGCGAAGCTCATCTTGGGGTCGAGCGGCTCGACGGTGCCGGCATAGGATTTGTCGGAAAACTTGTCGACGGGTTCGCCCATGATGTCGAAGACATAGCTTTCGGTCTCCATCGGCAGGAAGCCGCCGGAAGCCAGCCAGCGCGACACGCGGTTCTCGCCGGCATTGTAGGCCGCGGCCGCGAGGCCGAGATTGCCGTAACCTGCCTTCATCTCGGCGAGGTATTTCGCTGAAGCCGGGATGGCCTGCTCGATGTCGAAGGAATTGGCCAGGCCGCGCATCTTGGCGGTTCCCGGCATGAATTGCGCGATGCCTTCGGCGCCGACCGGGCTCACCGCGTTCGGATCGAAGCGGCTTTCCTTCCAGATCAGCCGGGCGAAGAAATCCTTGGGCAGCCCGTTCTGTTGGGCTTGGGCTTCGATCAGATCGCAGACTCGGTTGATCAGCCGTTTGCCGGCCGATTTCGACTGCGGCGGGTCGGCGGACGCGCCCGCCACCCAACTCAAGCTGCACAGCAAGACCAGGGTCACCGCGAGGGAACGGCGCATCGGCCTACTCGGCCGCGGCTTTGCCGTGTCCGTAGCGCTGCTCGATATAGTCGCCGACCATCTTCTCGAAGTCCTGCGCGATGGACGGACCGCGCAGTGTCGCCGCCTTCTTGCCGTCGATGAAGACAGGCGCCGTCGGCGTCTCGCCGGTGCCAGGCAAGGATATGCCGATATCGGCATGCTTGGATTCGCCGGGACCGTTGACGATGCAGCCCATCACCGCGACCTTGAGGTTCTCGACGCCCGGATATTTCTCGCGCCACACCGGCATGTTCTTGCGGATATCGGCCTGGATGCTCTGGGCGAGTTCCTGGAACACGGTGGATGTCGTGCGGCCGCAGCCGGGGCAGGCCGCGACGATCGGCACGAACTGCCGGAAGCCCATGGTCTGCAGCAGTTCCTGCGACACCTGCACCTCGCGGGTGCGATCGCCGTTCGGCTCCGGCGTCAGCGAGATGCGGATCGTGTCGCCGATGCCCTGCTGCAGAAGGATGCCCATGGCGGCCGATGAGGCAACAATGCCCTTGGTGCCCATGCCGGCTTCGGTGAGACCGAGATGCAGCGCGTGGTCGGAGCGTGTGGCAAGCTCGGTATAGACGGCGATCAGGTCCTGCACGCCGCTGACCTTGGCCGACAGGATGATCTTGTCGCGGCCAAGCCCGATCTCTTCAGCCATCTCGGCCGACAGGATGGCCGACCGGACGATCGCCTCGCGCGTGACTTCCTGCGCGGTGAGCGGCGAGCCCTGGGCCTGGTTCTGGTCCATCAGTCGGGTCAACAGCTCCTGGTCGAGCGAACCCCAGTTGACGCCGATGCGCACCGGCTTGTCATATCTGATCGCCATTTCGACGATCGCCGCGAACTGGCGGTCCTTCTTGTCCTTGAAGCCGACATTGCCGGGATTGATGCGGTATTTCGCCAGCGCCTCGGCGCAAGCCGGATGATCGGCCAAGAGCTTGTGGCCGATATAGTGGAAGTCGCCGACCAGCGGCACATCGATGCCGAGCCTGAGCAGCCTCTCGTGGATGCGCGGAACCGCCGCCGCGCTCTCGTCGCGGTCGACGGTGATGCGCACGATTTCCGAGCCGGCACGATGCAGCGCCGCGACCTGCGCGACAGTCTGGTCGACGTCGGCGGTGTCGGTGTTGGTCATCGACTGCACGACGACGGGCGCGCCGCCGCCGACCATCACGCCGCCGACCGAAACGCCGACCGACCTGCGCCGCGGGAAGGGAGAAGAGAAATATCCGGTCATGCCGGTCGCCTTCATCTGAAAGTTCCGGGCATGAGGTGGCGGAGCAAAGATGGCTTGTCAATGGCAAGCGCCAGGCGAGGTTGGCAAATCGGCAGCCGCCACGCGAAAAACGCCAGCTCTGCCGATCGCGGCATCCGCGACCGAACGTTCCATCGATTTCAGTTAAAAAACACCACGCCGGTGGCATTTCCTGCCACCGGGAGTTTCACCGCGGCGGGTTGCGGCGATGGTGCCTGGAGGAGCTTCAGTGTGTCGTCGGGCTAGCCTTCAGCTTTTCAATCTCGTCCTTGATTGCCAGCTTGCGTCGCTTGAGATTCACGATTTCGAGGTCGTCCACCGAAGGATGGTTCATGGCGTCGGTGAGCTCGCGCTCGATATCACCGTGTTTCCGCTGCAACTCATCAAGATGGGATGCAAGAGACATGATTGGTTCTCCCTTTCATGGTTTCCTCGATTGCAGCCGTCGCAGGCACGTCCACCGCAGGTTGAGACTGTGACGGCACCGTGACAGTTTGCCACCAACCGACCTCGATGTCGAATGACACGTGGTAGCATTCCACGACAAAGTGAAATGTGATAAGGGCTGCGCGCCGGTCTCAGACGAAAAGTCACAAACCCAGCCGGTCCCGCCCAAACAGCCCGATTGGGCGATGCATACGCAGACGGTAGATAATGTCCGAACAGGAACAGGCTGAAATACGCCTCGAATATTCCCGGCTCAAACAAGAACACGCCGATTTCGACGCCGCCATCAACGCGATGATCGCCACCGGCTGCGACCCGCTTCAGATTCAGCGCATGAAGAAGAAGAAGCTGATGCTGAAAGACCGGCTGTCGGCGCTGGAAGACCGCATTATTCCGGACATCATCGCATAAGGCGTGTCGATATTCAGGTGAGGCCGGCCTGCAAATGGCGGCCTCCTGCGCTTCCGGTGCTCGCGTACCTCAAGTACGCTCCGCTCCGGTTCTCGGAAACCACCATTTTCGACTCGGCCTGACCTGAATCTCAACACGCCTTGGACCGATAACCGGCTCAACGCCGTTACGAGATCGAAAGCCGGGCTGCGCGCTCGCGCAGCAACGCGACCAATTCGCCTGTCCGCGCCTCCGACGTGTCGATCGGCACCACAAGGCACATCGTCGCCTCGACCTTGCCGGGCGCCGAGAACACGGGCGCCGCCAGGCATTTGGTATAGGCGTCGACAAGGCCTGACGTGACGCAATGGCCGGTGACGCGCGCCCGAGCGATGTCATCGATGAAGTCATCGATCTCTATCTTGCGGCCGTCCGGCAGCACGAGATCGTCTTCCGTGATCATCGCCTCGATCCGGCTGCGATCAAGACCGGCCAGCAGCAACCGGCCCGAAGCAGTCCATGGCAGCGGGATCTGCAGGCCGGTGGCCGAGCTGATGCGGAACGGCCTCGTGCCCGGGCTTGAATGGATGATGGTGTAGCGACCGCTCTGCAGCATGCAGAGCTCGGACGTCTCCCCAGTCTCGCGCGACAGCGTATCGACCTCCTGGCGGCCGCGCCTCAGCAGGTCGTTGCCTCGCATATAGGCCATCCCGTAGAGATAGAGCTTCTTGCCGAAATAGACGCGATTGCCGTCGCCGGCCATTTCCAGGAGACCGGCTTCGACCAGTTCGCGCACCAGCGTGTAGGTGGTCGAGCGCGGCGCGTTGAGCCCCTTTGCCAGCTCGCCGATGCCGATCGCCCGCTGGTTGGCGTGCAGGAACTCCAGGATGTTCAGGACCCTGTTGAGACCTTTCTCGCGCGAGCCAGCCGGCCGCTCTTCGTCTGCGCCTTCGCCCGGCCACCCGGTCAGCATTTCACTCTCTTGCATTGTCGATTCCTGGTGCTAGTATCTGTCTTGTACAGGATACACACGTCTCTTGTAAGAGACAATCGCTGATTGCGGCGTGTATTTCTGCTGCATTGGGGAACACACCATCAAAGGAGGTCGCCGTGAACGACACATCCGGCAGACGTGATTTTCTGAAACTTGGAATGGCGGGGCTGGCCACCGCCGGCGCGCTTACCGCCATCAGCACCGAGAAGGCAGCCGCGCAAGCCGCAGCCGACAGCGTGCTGCGCACCGCGCTTGATCGTGGCAAGCTGATCGTCGGCACCGGCAGCACCAATGCGCCATGGCATTTCGAGAACGACGCCGGCGAATTGGTCGGCATGGACATCACCATGGGCCGCATCCTCGCCAAGGGCCTCTTCGACGACCCGACCAAGGTCGAGTTCGTCGCCCAGGACCCGGCGCAGCGCATCCCCAACGTGACGACCAACAAGGTCGACATCACCATCCAGTTTATGACCATGACCGCGCAGCGCTCGCAGCTGATCCATTTCTCGCGGCCCTACTATGTCGAGGGCGTGGCGCTGCTGACGCTGCCCGGCTCCGAAAACAAGACCTTCGACAAGCTCCTGGCCAATGGCGCCAACACCCGCATCTCGATCCTCCAGAATGTCGATGCCGAAAGCTCGGTGCATTTTGCCTTGCCGCAGGCTCAGGTGCTGCAGATCGACACCCAGGCGAACGTGCTGCAAGCGCTGGAATCCAAGCGGGCCGACGCCGCGGCCGTCGATCTGTCGACTGTGCGCTGGCTCGCCTCGCGCAACCCGGACAAATATTTCGACGCCGGCAAGAGCTGGTATTCGATGCTTTACGGCGCTGCCGTCCGGCAAGGCGACCTCGATTGGCTGACCTTCGTCAACCAGACCTTCACGATCGCCATGTTCGGCCACGAGACGGCGCTGTATGACGCCGCCTTCAAGGAATATTTCGGCCAGGAGCCGCCGCCGCGCCATCCAGGCTTCCCGGTCATCTGACCAAGCCTACGCCAAGCCGGCGGAGGAGCGCAGCAGACGCTCTTCCGCCTCCTCGACACGGGCCATGCGGGTGACGAATCCTTGAGCATTTCAGGATGAGTGTGAAGCGGTTTTCCGTTCGAAATTGCGTCAAGACAAGAGATTGTTTGTCACCGCGAGCCATTGAGACGGATGCATGGGCTACACGCTCAATTTCAACCTGATCTGGCGGCATTTCGACAAGCTGTGGGGCGGCCTGCTGCTCAGCCTCGAGCTCGCCGTGATCTCGATCGCCATCGGCATCGTCATCGGGCTGGTGTTGGCGGTCTGGTATGTCTCGGCCGGGCGCGTCGTGCGCACGATCATCGCGGCCTATGTCGAATTCATCCGCAACGTGCCATTGATCCTGCTCGTCTATCTCGTCTTCTACGGTGTCCCGACCGTCGTAGACCTCGCCTACAGCGCGCCCACCTCTTTTGTCGTGACGCTGTCGGTCTATAGCGGCGCCTATCTGGTGGAAGTGTTCCGCTCCGGCCTGGAAGCCGTGCCGCGCGGCCAGCTCGACGCCGGCAAGGCGATCGGCCTCACCCCATGGCAGCGCCTGATCCATGTGCGCCTGCCGACGATGCTGCGCATCACGCTGCCGGCGCTGTCCAACACCTTCATCTCGCTGTTCAAGGACACCTCGATCGCTTCGGTCATCTCCGTGCCCGAGCTGACTTATGGCGCCCAGTGGATCAACTTCAACACGTTCCGCATCGTCGAGGTCTATCTGGTGACGACGGCGATGTATCTGGTGACCGGTTACGCCCTGCTGTTCGCGCTCAGGCTGGTCGAACGCCGTTTCAGGGCGGCGCGCTGAGATGCTGAGCCAGATCCTCTACGCCCTGCCGTTCCTCGCCGAGGGCTTCGCCTTGACCCTGTGGGTTTCGCTCCTGGTCGTGGTCCTGTCCTTGATCGCAGGGGTGCTGCTGGGTGTCGGCCTCGTCTATGGGCCGGCGCCGGTGCGTTGGTCGGTGCGCATTTTCTCGGACACCATCCGCGGCATCCCGATCCTGGTGCTGATGTTCTTCGTTTACTACGGCCTGCCCGCGGTCGGACTGCATCTGCAGTCCTTTTGGGCGGCGGTGCTGGCGCTCACGCTGTTCAAGACGGCGCAGGTCGTCGAATATGTGCGCGGCGCCGTCGCCTCGATACCGAAGGGCCAGTCAGAGGCGGCGATGGCGATCGGCCTGACCTTCCGGCAGCGCCTCACCTCGGTCATCTTCCCGCAGGCCTTCCGCCGCTTCCTGCCGCCCTGGATCAACGGCGTCACCGACGCCGTCAAGGGCAGCGCCCTGGTCTCGCTGCTCGGCATCACCGATCTGATGCAGGCCATCAACCAGGTCATCGGCCGCACCTATGAGGCGATGCCGCTCTACATCCTCGGCGCCCTGATCTATTTCGCCGTCAACTACGCGCTTTCCTACGCCAGCCGCAGGCTGGAACGGCGCTTCGCCTTCATCCGGGACTAACCATGGCCACCAGCTCCAGCAACAGCCCAGCGCTTCTCGAGATCGCCGAGGTCTCTAAATCCTTCGGCCCGGTCGCGGTGCTGCGCTCGGTCAGCCTGCAGGTCACCAAGGGCGAGGTGGTCACCATCATCGGCCCTTCCGGCAGCGGCAAGACCACGCTGCTGCGCTGCGTGAACTTCCTCGAGAGCTATGACTCGGGCTCGATCCGCATCGACGGCAAGGAAGTCGGATACCGTGATTCCGGGACGCGGCAGCGCCGCAGCGAACGCGATTTGGCCGCCATGCGCGCCGAAACCGGCATGGTGTTTCAGAGCTTCAACCTCTTCCCGCATCTGACCGCGGCCGGCAACATCATGCTCGGCCTCACCAAGGTGCGCGGCAAGAGCAATGCCGAAGCCCGCTCGATCGCCGAGCATTGGCTCGGCCGCGTCGGCCTCGCCCACAAGGCCGACAGCCTGCCGGCGGAGCTTTCCGGCGGCCAGCAGCAGCGGGTCGGGATTGCCCGCGCCGTCGCCATGGAGCCGAAGATCCTGCTGCTCGACGAGATCACCTCGGCGCTCGACCCCGAACTCGTCGGCGAGGTGCTGGCCGTGGTGAAAAGCCTCGCCGAGGACGGCATGACCATGGTGATGGTGACGCATGAAATGGCCTTCGCCCGCGACGCCTCCAGCCGCATCGTCTTCATGGCCGATGGCGGCGTCTCGGCCGTGGGGCCGCCGAAGGAGGTTCTCGCCGCCGAGACCACCAATGAGCGGCTGCGCACCTTCCTGGCGCGCTTCCGTGCCTCGCATTTCTGAAAGCGGATGGCTTTCGCCATCCAAGGAGTACCCTTCCATGTCGCCTTACGAACGGCTCGCTGAACTCGGCCTGACCCTGCCCGAGCCGCCGACGCCCATCGCCAATTTCGTAACCCATGCCGAGAGCGGCCGTCTGATCTTCCTTTCGGGCCAGGGGCCGCTGCGCGCTGACGGCACGCTGTGCACCGGCAAGGTCGGCGACAACGTCACCGTCGAGCAGGCCTATGAGCATGCCCGCCTCACGGGCCTCAACCTGCTTGCCGTCATGCACGCGGCGGCGGGCGACCTCGGCCGCATCGTGCGCGTGGTAAAACTGCTCGGCTTCGTCAACGCAACCCCGACCTTCAGCGACCACCCGAAAGTGGTCAACGGCTGCTCGGACCTTTTCGCCGATGTCTTCGACAAGATCGGCGGCCATGCCCGCTCGGCCATAGGCGTCGGCTCGTTGCCTGGCAACATCACCGTCGAGATCGAAGCGGTCGTCGAGATCACGGCCTGATTTTAGGAGTTCGCCCTCATGAAAACCTATTCCGACGCCGGCTCCAACACCACAATCCGCGAGCGCCTGGGGCTGAGACCCATCCTCAACGTCTCCGGCACGATGACGGCATTGGGTGCTTCGATCATCGTACCCGAGGCGATCAGCGCCATGGCCGAGATGGCCTCACAATGGGTGGAGATGGACGATCTGCAGCGCTCAGCGAGCGCAGTCGTCGCCCGACTCACCGGCGGCGAGGCCGGCTTCATCACCGCCTGCTGCGCCTCAGGCATCACCATGGCGGTCGCCGGCGCGATGACCGGCACCAATCTTCTGGCGATCGAGCGGCTGCCGGACGACACTGAAGGGCTGAAGTCTGAAGTCGTCATCCAGCTCGGCCATATCGTCAATTACGGCGCGCCGATTGACCAGTCGATCCGGGTGGCCGGGGCCAAGGTCATTCCGGCGGGCACCGTCAGCGTGACGCAGGATTATCATGTGCGCGAGGCGATCAACGAGCGCACGGCGGCGGCTCTCTACGTCGTCGCCCACCACACCGTGCAATACGGCATGCTTTCGCTGGAGGAGTTTTGCGAGATCTGCCACGCCAAGGGCGTTCCGGTAATCGTCGACGCCGCCTCGGAATACGACCTGCGCAGCTTCCTGGCGCGCGGCGCCGACATCGTCGTCTACAGCGGCCACAAATTCCTTTCAGGGCCAACCAGCGGCATCGTCACCGGCCGCAAGGACCTGGTCCGCGCCGCCTATCTGCAGAACCGCGGCGTGGGGCGCGCCATGAAGGTCGGCAAGGAAAGCATCGCCGGCACCATGGCGGCGCTCGAGGCCTGGGAAAAGCGCGACCATGCCGGCATCCGCCGGCGTGAGGAGGCGGCGCTCAATCTGTGGAAGGACGCGCTGCAGGGCATTCCGGGTATCAATGCACAGATCATTCCCGACCCGACCAACAACCCTCTCGATCGCCTGCAGGTCTTCGTGCGCCCAGAGAGCCGCTTCACCGCTGCCGGACTTGCCTCCGCGCTCGCCGCTGGCTCGCCGCCGATCATCGTGCGCAACCACGAGGTCGAGCGAGGCCATTTCTTCCTCGACCCTTGCAATCTGCATCCTGGCGAGGCGGAGATCGTGGCCGAGCAACTGCGCGCCGTGCTGACGGCGAAGGACCGGCCGGCTGACGCGATGAAAGTGGCGCGCAAGGATTCGGCGGGCTCATTGCGCTGGCCGGACTAGCTGGCCGCCGGCGTGACAATCCTTGCGGCTATCGTCGAATTCCGCTAAGGCGCGCCTTTGCCGCCGGGAGCGAAACCTTGACCGATCAGCGTGCCGACGTCGCCATCATCATGGGCAGCCAGTCCGACTGGGCGACGATGCGCCAGGCGGCCGAAACCCTGGATGCGCTGGGCATCCCGCACAGAAGGCTGATCGTGTCGGCGCACCGCACCCCCGACCGCCTCTATGAATTCGCCAAGGGCGCCAAGGCCGCCGGTTACAAGGTGATCATCGCCGGCGCCGGCGGCGCCGCGCATCTGCCCGGCATGACGGCGGCGATGACGCCGCTGCCCGTCTTCGGCGTCCCGGTGGAATCCAAGGCGCTGTCCGGCCAGGATTCGCTGCTCTCCATCGTGCAGATGCCGGCCGGCATCCCGGTCGGCACGCTGGCGATCGGCAAGGCCGGCGCTGCCAATGCCGCGCTGCTTGCCGCGGCGGTGCTGGCGCTCAACGACGACAAGCTCGCCGCCCGGCTCGACGCCTGGCGCGCGGCGCAGACCGCCAAGGTCGCCGCCGAGCCGACGGACGCGCCGTGAGCCTGGCGCCCGGATCGACTATCGGCATCATCGGCGGCGGCCAGCTCGGCCGCATGCTGGCGATGGCCGCCGCCCGCCTCGGCTACCGCATCGTGGTCCTGGAGCCCCAGGCCGGCTGCCCGGCGGCTCAGGTCGCCAACCGGCAGATCGTCGCCGCCTATGACGATCGCGCGGGGCTCGCCGAGCTCGCCGCCGCCAGCGCTGTCGTCACCTATGAATTCGAGAATGTTCCGGTCGCCGCGGCGCGAACGCTGGCGGCAACGGTCCCCGTCTACCCGCCGGCCCGCGCGCTCGAAGTCGCGCAGGATCGCGTCATCGAGAAAAGCTTCCTCAACGGCATCGGCATCCCGACGGCCGAGTTCTGTCCGGTCGACAATGACGACCATTTGACCGAAGCTTTGAGGAAATTCGACGGCAGCGGTGTGCTGAAAACCCGTCGCATGGGCTATGACGGCAAGGGCCAGCGCGTCTTCCGCAACATGGAAACGGGCGGCTTTGCCGGCATCTGCGAGGCGATGGGCAATGTGCCGCTGATCCTGGAATCGCTCGTGCCCTTCGAGCGCGAGATTTCGGTGATCGCGGCACGCGGTCTCGACGGAACTGTCGCGGCCTTCGATCCAGCCGAGAATGTCCACCGCGAGGGCATATTGCGCAGCTCGACCTTGCCGGCGAGCATCCGCTCCGAAACGGCCGCTGCCGCCAAGGATGCCGCCGCGAAAATTCTTTCCGCGCTCGATTATGTCGGCGTCATCGGCGTCGAGTTCTTCGTGCTTGCCGACGGCTCGCTGCTGGCCAACGAGCTGGCGCCGCGCGTGCACAATTCCGGCCACTGGACGGAGGCCGCCTGCCTCGTCTCGCAGTTCGAGCAGCATATCCGCGCCGTCGCCGGCCTGCCGTTGGGCTCGCCTCTCCGCCATTTCGACTGCGTGATGGAAAACCTGATCGGCGACGACATGCTGAAAGTGCCGGCGCTGCTCGCAGAGCCCGACCTGATGCTGCATCTCTACGGCAAGGCCGAGTCACGCCCCGGCCGCAAGATGGGCCATTTCACGCGCCTCATCGGGCCGAAATAATCCGCTATTGCATATCCTCGTCGCTGCCCGCGTCGGAACCGGCACAGCTAGGATCGCTCAGCTTGCAGTTGGCGCCGGAGGTGAGCTGCTTTATGCGCTCGATGGTCAGCTTGGTCAGGCACTCTGACACCTCCATCGGGTGGATCGAGCCGCCCTCGCTGTCGACGGTCGAATAGGCGCATTCGGCATCGCGAAAGGCGATCCAGGCGCGCTGCGCCGTCTGTAGCAGCTTGTTCGAGGCCTGATCGTTGCTGCTGACGATGTTCTTATAGGCGGCATTGAGCTTGGCATCGGCCGCCTGATAGTCGGCATCGGCGCAGATGTTCAGCATCGACTGGCTGTCGTCGCTGCGGTCGCAGTCCTCGGCAAAGGCTGCGGGCGCGGTCGCCAGAAGGACCAGGCAAGCGGACAGAAACAGACGGCGCATGGGAATCTCCGGTCGCTTGGGCGTGGGTCACCATCCCAGTCGCCCTTGAGTCGCGCAATGCCGCGACCTTCGCGGTGGCGAATATTTGATGGATCGCGCCGATTGCCCTATTCCGGCACCGTCACGTGGTTGACACGGACGACACTCCTCGTTTATGAGCCTCGCCAAGTTCAAAGGCGCGCTTTTTCCGGGCGCGCCTTTAAAACTCGGCCCGGGACGGGCCCTGACCGAACAGGCAAGACCATGAAGATCAAGAATTCGCTCAAGGCGCTCAAGGCGCGTCACCGCGACAACCGGCTGGTTCGCCGCAAGGGACGCATCTACATCATCAACAAGACCGCTCCGCGCTACAAGGCGCGCCAGGGCTGAGTTTTGCGCGCGGCGTCCACGCCGCGTTCGATGTTGAGCGCCGGCTCGCCGGCGTTCTCACGTTAAAATCACTTTGACGATCCGCCGTCCGGGATTAGATTCCGGCGATGCGGATTCTTTTTACATTTTTCACGGCGTTTTTGCTTTCCGGCGCAGCTTTGCCCGCGCGAGCAGAAACGGTGCCGGGCGCGCTGCCTCCAGATGCCGCGCCGCCCGCCGCGACACCGCCGCCGGCGGCTCCGACCAGGCAGGGTCGACTCGACCAGCTCTTCACCGAGTTGAAGCGCGAGCGCAATGAAAAGGCGGCCGAGCGCATCGCCGGCCGCATCTGGAACGAATGGAACCAGTCCGGCAGCGCCTCGATCGACCTGATGATGCAATGGGCGCAAAAGGCGACGGAAGACCAGAAATTCGACGTCGCGCTCGATTTCCTCGACCAGGTCGTGACCTTGCAGCCCGACTATGCCGAAGGCTGGAACCGGCGCGCCACCGTGCATTTCCTGATGAAGAATTACGGGAAGTCGATGGCCGACATCGACCGCACCCTGCAGCTCGAGCCGCGCCATTTCGGCGCGCTCTCGGGCCTCGCCCAGATCATGACCGAGACCGGGCACAAGCAGTCGGCGCTGGAGGCCTGGCAGAAGGTGCTGGCGATCTATCCGATGATGCGCAGCGCCCAAAACCAGGTTTCGACGCTTTCGGAAGAGCTCGCCGGTGAGGGCATCTGACGCGCTTATGTGCGTCGCCTCATCCCAAATCGCGGCGGGGTGAACCGGATCCGCGCAACGCGCTTCAAGCGTCTGTCTTGATGTGGCGAAGTTCGTCGGCCTTGCGCTCGACGACGGCCTCATAAGCGGCCCGCAACTGCTGGCGCACGCTCGGCGCGCCGGGCGGCGTCCTCGAGGGCGCGCCGAGATGCTCGTGGCGCAACTCGTCCATGAATTGTTCCCAGAGCGGCGGACCGCCCTTTTCGAGCAGCTCGGCGCGGATCGACAATTCTTCGCTTACCGGCAGCCAGACGCGCCCCCAGGCACCGAGCTGCGCCATGATCGGGACGAGCGTGATCGCCATCTCGGTCAGGCTGTAGATCGCCTTCTGCTTGTGGCTAGGGTCGTCGGCCTTGGTCAGCAGGCCGAGCGCCATCAGCCTTTTCAGCCGGTCGGCCAGGATGTTGGAGGCGATGCCTTCCAGCGAGCCATTGAGCAGCTCGCGAAAATGGCGCCGGCCGCCAAAGATCATGTCGCGCAGGATGATGAGGCTCCAACGGTCGCCGAACACTTCGAGCGACAGATTGATCGGGCAACCGGACCGGCGGTCGATGTTCATGGCAGTCTCCAGAAAAACCAGTTGCATTATGATATCGGTTTCGCTACAGTGCAACTGATTGCAAAATGCAAGCGGATTGGAAGAGCAGATGTCCCACGCGTCGCAGCGACCCGACATCGTTTCGGAAGGCTTCGGCAATCCGGCCGATCCGGCGGTCCTTCTGATCATGGGCGCCATGGCTTCGATGTCATGGTGGCCGGAGGCCTTCTGCCGGCAGCTCGCCGGGCGCGGCCGCTTCGTCATCCGCTACGACAACCGCGACACCGGACTGTCGACCAAATATCCGCCGGGCGCGCCGCCCTACAATTTCGAGGACATGGTGGACGATGCGATCCGGGTGCTCGATGACCATGGCGTCGGCAAGGCGCATGTCGTCGGCATGTCGATGGGCGGCATGCTCGTGCAGAACGTAGCGCTGAAATATCCTGAACGCGTCAGCGCGCTCACCGTGATCTCAAGCTCGCCGCTCGGCGTCGATACGTCCGGCCTGCCCGGCACGACCGAGGCCTATAAGGAGCATTCGGCACAAGGCGCCAATGTCGACTGGTCAAACCGCGAGCAGGTGCTCGATTTCATGGTCAAGGACGCCGGCGCGATTGCAAGCACACGCCATCCATTCGACGAGGAATGCACGCGCGCGATGGTCGAGGCGGACTATGATCGCTCCGGCGGCCTCGCCAGCGCGACCAACCATTTCCTGCTCAAGGGCGGCGGCCCGAAACGGACGGTGCGAGACCTGACGGCACCGCTGCTTGTCGTCCACGGCACCGCCGATCCGCTCTTTCCGATCGAACATGGCGAGGCGTTGGCAAAAGTGGTTCCCGACGCAAGACTGGTCAAGATCGAAGGCGGCGGCCATGAGATGCACCGCAGCGACTGGTCGCAGATCATCGACGCTATCGTCGCCCATTACTAGGCGCGGAAGCTCCGGCTTGACTCGACGGGCTTGCGACAATAGTGAAGTATTTACTTCAGTATTGCCCTATATCCGAACGCGAAGAGAGCGAGAATGTCCCTGACGCTGCATTTCCATCCGCTGGCCTCGTTCTGCTGGAAACCGCTGATCGCGCTCTATGAAAACGGCACGCCCTTCCAGCCGGTGATCGTCGACCTGGGCGACGAGGCTTCCCGCGCGGCTTTCCTGAAGGTGTCGCCGACCGGCAAGATGCCGGCGCTGCGCGACGATACACGGGACCGCACGGTGTTGGAATCCACCATCGTCGTCGAATACCTCGCCGCGCATTATCCGGGGCCGGTCGAGCTTGTTCCGGCCGATATCGATCCCGCTTTGCAGGTCCGCCAGGCCGACCGCTTCTACGATTTCTACGTGCAGCATCCGATGCAGAAGATCGTCGGCGACAGGCTGCGGCCAAAGGACAAGACCGATCCGTTCGGGGTCGAGGAGGCTCGCGCGCAATTGCGCAATTCCTACGCCATTATCGAAGAGGAGATGGCGGGTGGGCCCTGGGCGGCGGGCGAGAGCTTCACCATGGCCGACTGCGCCGCCGCGCCGGCGCTGTTCTACGCCAACAAGGTCGAGGCGTTCGGCGAAGAATTCCCGGCGGTGAAACGCTACCATGACCGGTTGCTGGCGCGACCGTCCTTCGCACGCGTGATCGAGGAAGCGGGACCTTACTTCAAGTTCTTTCCGTACAACAACGGCTGACCGGAAATGCTGCACGACCCGGCTCAGCTCGATCTTATGTTCCAGGCGCTCGCCGATCCGGCACGGCGCCTGATGGTGGACCGGCTATCGCGGGGGCCGGCGTCGGTCAGCCAACTGGCGGAACCGCTGGCGATGTCATTGTCGGCCGTCGTCCAGCATCTCAACGTGCTCGAGGCGAGCGGCCTGGTCAGGACCGAAAAGCTTGGCCGGGTGCGGAGCTGCCAGATCGAGCCGCAGGCGCTTCGGGCAGCCGAGCACTGGATCAGCGAGCGGCGGCTTGCCTGGGAGCGCCGGCTCGACCGGCTCGGCGATTTCCTCGCTGAAACGAAAGATGAGAGCTGAAGGGTCCCATCATGACCGAACGATCCGTCGTCCATTCCACTTTCGTCATCGAGCGCGTCTATCCGGTGACGCCCGAGAAGGTCTATTTCGCCCTGAGCGACGCCGACGCGAAAAAGCGCTGGTTCTTCGATCCCGACAATCCGATGCCCAGCCGGCACGAGATGGACTTCCGTATCGGCGGCAAGGAGGTAAATGCCGGCTGTCCCAGCGACGGGCAGATGCATTTCTACAACGCTGTCTATCAGGACATCGTGCCCAACCGGCGCATCGTCTACAGCTATGAGCTGTTGTTCGGCGAAACGCGGGTCTCGGTATCGCTTGCGACGATCGAGCTTGTCGCGGAAGGCAGGGGAACGCGGCTTATCCTGACGGAGCAGGGGGCTTTCTTCGACGGCATCGACTCGCCAGCCACGCGCGAGCACGGCACCGGCGAATTGCTGGACGCGCTTGGGGCGGCACTGGAACCGGCGACGTGATGCAGTAGAGCGTTTCCCCATTTCACGGAAACGGCGAGACGCCCTCCACTGGTCAAATGCTTGGCGCATCCTCGCTGCATGGTGAAGCCGGTCCAGCTAAGCAGTCTTACCTGGCCGCGGCGATCAAATCACAAAAAACGAGCCGCGGCGGCGCACTCAGCAGCGTCTCGAAGCGCTCCAACGCCTGCCTCACCGGCGGAGATGCGAGATGCGCGTCACACGCCGCCGCGTCTCGATAGACCTCATAGACCACAAAGGCATTGGTGTCGTCCTTCCGTCGATGCACGGCGTAGCGCACATTGCCTTCTTCGCCGCTTGCGATATCCACCAGCTTGCGCAGAATCTCCTCGACTTCGCCGGCGCAGGCCGGGCGGGCACTCAATTCCGCCAGCAAAAGATGCATGATGACAATCTCCTAGAGATGTGAGGGAGCCATCACCATCGCTCCAGCCCATCGGGAAGTATTGTAAAAATGCGTCCTGGCCCGAGCCTCTCTGAGGTAGCGCTGCGGAGACTCCGCAACCAGCTCGCGGAAGTGACGGATAAAGTGAGCCTGATCGTAGTAACCGTATGCGAGCGCCGCGTCCGTGGTCCTTGCGCTTTCATCCAGCATCAGGGCGCGCACCGTCTTCTGGAAGCGTCCCAGACTACGAATCTCGACTGGTGTCTGCCCGGCAATGCTGGCGAAACGACGTTCCAACTGACGGCGCCCGAGCCCGAGGCGGTCCGTCAATCGCTCGATCGCAAGGTTGGCAGGATCGCCATACAGCATGCCCATTGCGTGTTCGAAGACGATGTCCGGCGCCGCGCGGGACAGGCGTTCTGCAAGGAAGCGCTGGATCAGCCGGAGCCGGCTGGACAGCCCCTCCGCGCCGGCTACGCGCCGGGCCAACTCCTGGCCCGCCACGCCCCACAGGTCCTGCGCGGATAGGGCACGATCCATCATGTCCTTGCCCGGCATGTCGACAAATCGATGGATCATGCCGGCCCGGAAGCGCACCGCGACGAAACCAACGTCGTCGGATGGCAACAGTGCCAACGGCCGATGGCGAATGTAGAACAAGTGGGCGACGGAACAGGTTTCCGGCGCGCCACCACCCACCGATAGCCTGAACGGCGTAAGGTGGTGGAAATACAGTTCCGCCCCGGTTCCGGGAAGCAGCACAGGCAAGTCGACCCGCTCGGCGCCGACACTTTCCCATCCCCAAATCCGGTCGACATAGGGAGCCAGACCATCGACCGGAAGGAATTGAAAGACGCGCATCTTTCCAGACATCTATTCCGGATGGTTTTCGTCGATGCGGCAGTCCCCACGGGCATCGCCACCGAGCATGGCTGCCTGCTCTTGCGTCATTGAGATCGCTTGGGCCGGCGATGTTGTTCGCGGTAGCTGGGTCGCCACCGGTTTCATCGCGAACGCCGCGCCTGTTCGACACCAGTGTCAGCCGGGTCGTCCCCCGTCAGCTTCGCCGAAAGGCGCCATAGTCTCAAAGCACTGCCCGGGTCGATCGCGTAGCTCTGCACGCCGGGTTCGCCTGCTGACGTAGCGACCGGCGCGATCCCGCAGTCTTCGCAATAGAGACCGCCCAGACCGTCCAATTGCGGCGACGTTGCAGCCCATACAGCCGTTGCGGCCCCTTGTTCGGGTGTCTTGAACGAGGGATCCGCCAATCTGCCGTTCTCGTCGACCCAGCCCGCCTCGACCATCTCGGCCCTCGTCAGGTGACGCTGCAGGGGTGTGAGGATGTTGCCGGGATGAACCGCGAACGCACGGATGCCGTGTTCCTTGCCGATAGCGTCTAGCCCCACAGCAAACAGGACGTTCGCGGTCTTGGACTGGCCGTAGGCCTGCCAGCGATCGTAGCCCCTGTCGAAATGGGGGTCGTCCCAGCGGATGTCGGTGATGGCATGCGCCCCCGAACTCATGACAACCACGCGGGCGCTGGAAGGTTTAACGAGCAGAGGCCAAAGTCGCGCCACGAGCACGAAATGGCCAAGATGGTTGACGGCGAACTGCAGCTCCCAGCCGTTGGCGAGGCGCGTTTCCGGGCAGGCCATAACACCGGCATTGGCTATCACGATGTCGACGGCGTTGCCTTCGTCCACCAGGTTGCGCGCAAAGGTCCTTACGCTGTCGAGATCGGCAAGATCCATCTCCACGACGGACACTCCGGCCATGTTTGCGAGCGTTCTGCGCGCCTCCATTGGCCGCCGCGCGGGCACGATCACGCGGGCACCCGCTCCGGCGAGCGCACGCGTCATCTTATATCCGAGGCCCGAATAACCGCCCGTGACGACCGCCAGCTTTCCCCGCAGGTCAATGCCGCGCAGAACCTCTCCGGCTGTGCTGCTTGCGCCGAAACCGGACGCTACCGATGGCTGTTCCATGTAAACTCTCTTTTATTTCCGCAGCGGTTTTAATATTCAGTGCGGTGCCGGCGCACCATTCGCGGGCGTGCCAAATGCTTTGCCGAAAGTCTCATCGCGCGTCATGGACGTCTTGTCGGACATCATTGGCCAGGTTACGCCGGACGCGTCCGTAAGCGCAGGATTGGATGCCGCCGGCGAGTGGTGCATCGCATTCGAGGCGCCAAACGGCATCAAGTTCAACGTCGTCACCAAGGGAACATGCTGGCTGCGCGTCGAGGGCGAACCGGCGCCGATTTTCGTTGCCGAGGGAGATTGCTTCCTGTTGACCAGATGCCAAGGTTTCACGCTCGGCACCGATCTTTCCCTGCCGCCGCTTTCCGCGCAGGAAGTGTTCTCGGCGGATCAGAACCCGGCAAGGGTCAACGAAGGCGGCGCATTTTCCCTTGTGGGCGGCCGCTTCGCCTTCCGCAGCAAGCAAGCCGCGCACCTCTTCGAGGGCTTTCCGGTGGTTGTCCACGTTCGCGGCGATGAACCCTCAGCCCCGGTTTTCCGGCGGGCCCTGGAACAGTTTGTCGATGAGGCCCGTTTCGATCGCCCCGGCGGTCGGCTCATCGGCGAACGGCTAGCCCAGATCATGCTGGTCGAGATCGTGCGTTCTCATCTCCTGTCGTCGAATCGCCCGGCACCCGGCTGGCTGAGAGGATTGGCCGATGCCCGTATTTCACGCGCGCTCTCGACCATTCATGCCGCGCCGGAACGAAAGTGGACCTTGTCGGCGCTTTCTCACGCGGCGGGAATGTCGCGGTCGCATTTCGCACGACGTTTTCGCGATGTGGTCGGCGTTCCGCCGCTTGGATATCTGCGATCGTGGCGAATGATGCTGGCATTCAACGGACTGAAAACGACGCAGAAGCGGGTCGGCGAAATTGCCCAATCCGTCGGCTACGAATCGGAAAGCGCCTTCAGCACGGCCTTCCGGCGAGTGAACAATATCTCTCCCGGCACGGCGCAACGAAAAACCGGACGCGGCGTTCTTAGGGAAGGCTCGGACAAAGCTTAGCGTGACGGAATCGACTTTGACGCATGCCGTCGTCTCAGAACCACTGCGCATTTCTGAGCGACATGCATTGATGAGCGGGGCTATTCCCCCGGCGCTGTTTCCCAGAACTGGTCGAGCCAGATGTTGAGCCTGAGGAAGCCGGCGCTGCTGACAGTATAGACGCGCCTGGTGCCTTCGGCCTTGGCATTGACCAGGCCGGCATCGAGCAGAACCTTCAGATGCTGGGAAACAGCCGGGCGCGAGACGGGCAATCCGGCGGCCAATTCGTTCACCGTCTTCGGGCCGCGCCGGAGTTCTTCCAAGAGATAGCGCCGATTGGGGTCGGCTATCGCCACAAAGGCGTCAGAAAACATCATGCCCTTATTTTTGGGGCAAAGTTTTCGGAATCTCAACTATTGGTTTCAATCTTTCTGCGCGGATCGAGCCGGGTTGCTTCGGGCGTGACCGCACGGTCCGCGGGCTGCGTCTTGAAGGCATCGCGGTTTTCGATCGGTACCGGCGCGCGGGCGCGGATACGCAGCAGCGTGTAGCCGGCGAGGCTGAGATGGGCGAGCGCGGTTGCCAGGAAAAGCCCCTCCGGACGCACCGAACCCATCAAGGCGGCGGCCAAAAGCGGACCGATCATCGTGCCGAAGCCGTAGAGCAGCAACAGGCCGCCCGAAACCTTGACGAAGTCTTCGGCGCGGGCATGGTCGTTGGCATGCGCGACGGCGATCGAATAGAGCGTATAAGCGAAAGCGCCGTAGGCAGCGGTCAGCACGATGACGAAGACGCCCGAGCGCGGCGCGAACAGGAAGATCAGCACCGCGACCAGGGCCGCGCCGAAGGCAGCACCCGCCAGCACGAAGCGGCGGTCGGTTGTATCGGAGAGGCGCCCGGCCGGAAGCTGCATGGCGGCGCCGGAAACGACGACAAGGCTCATCATCAGCGCGATCTCGGCGGTGGAGATGCCGATGCGCGCGCCATAGACAGCGCCAAGCGTGCCCCAGGCGCCGTTGGCGATGCCGACGAGAAGGCAGGCCACCGCCGACACCGGCGAATTGGCATAGAGGCTTTTGACGTCGAGCTTGACGTCCTGCAGCGGCTTCGGAGTCGATTGGGTAGAAACCGCCGTCGGAATGAGCGACAGGCAAAACAGGATGCCGGTGATCATGAACAGCGAAGCCGAGCGCACATCGCCGCCGGCGACGATCATCTGGCCGCCCATGATCGAGGCATAGGTGACCATCATATAGAGACCGAAGACGGTGCCGCGGTTCTCGTTGGTGGCCTTCTCGTTCAGCCAGCTCTCGATCACCATGAAAGCGCCGGCCATGGTGAAGCCGGTGAAGGCGCGCAGGAGGATCCAGAAATACTCGTCGATGATGAGGCCGGTGAGCAGCGCGATGATCGCACCGGAAGCGGCGAAGGCGCCGAAGGCCCTGACATGGCCGGCGCGGCGCACAAGGCGCGGCGCGAAGAAACAGCCGGTGACGAAGCCGCCGGCCCAGGCCGTGCCCATCAGGCCGAGCGATGCGGTCGAAAAGCCCTCCACCTGGCCGCGCAGCGGCAGGAGCAGCCCGTGCAGGCCGGATGCGGCGAGCAGGAACGCCGTGCCGCGCAGCAGCGAAAGGATCGGTCTGTAGGTTGCAAACATCGCTTGGTCCGGTTTCGGGCGCAGGGGTCTGAAGACAGACGTATTGGGGCTTTTCGGCGGCGGTCGCTCGCGCCGGCAAGATTATCCGCGTCGGAACAACGCGTCGGCGGCGGATTTGGTGGCGCCCTTGGCGGCCCGCTCTGCCTCAAGCCTGGCGATCTCGTCGCGCAGCAGGGCGATGCGCTCCGACAATTCATCGACGGAGAGCAGCGACAGGTCCTGGCCGATCTCGTGCGGGCGCTGCTTTTTCCTGGGTTCGTCGTCGAAGATCGCCATCGTCGCTCCTCCCGTTTTGGCCATTTGCCTGATTTGGCATTGAGCATACATAGGGCAGGGGTATTGATGCAAACGGCCGACAACAGATCGAGATAAGGAGACCGCAAGCCATGGCAAGTCAGAAGATTCCGGCAAAGATGACGGCCATCGCGATCTCGCAGCCCGGCGGCCCGCGGGTGCTCAAGCCGGAAACCCGCGACGTGCCGGTCCCCGGCCCCGGCGAAGTGCTGATCCGCGTGCATGCGGCCGGCGTCAACCGACCCGACGTGCAGCAGCGCAAGGGCGCCTATCCGCCGCCGCCCGGCACCTCGGACCTGCCTGGCCTCGAGGTCGCCGGCGAGATCGCGGCGCTTGGCGACGAGATATCGCGCTGGCGCATCGGCGACCGGGTCTGCGCGCTCACGCCGGGCGGCGGCTATGCCGAGTATGTCAAGGTTCATGCCGGCAGCGTGCTCCCGATCCCGGCCGGCTTCACCTATTCGGAAGCCGCCGCCGTGCCGGAGAACTACTTTACCGTCTGGCACAATGTGTTCGAGCGCGGCGGGCTCAAGAAGGGCGAGACGCTGCTTGTCCATGGCGGCTCGTCCGGCATCGGCACCACCGCCATCCAACTTGCTTCGGCCTTCGGCGCCACTGTTTTCACCACCGCCGGCAGCAAGGACAAATGCGACGCCTGCCTCAAGCTCGGCGCCGACCGGGCGATCAATTATCGCGAGGAGGATTTCGTCGCCGCGGTCAAGGATGCGACCGACGGCAAGGGCGCCGACGTCATCCTCGACATGGTCGGGGGCGACTATGTCGCGCGCAACTACGAGGCCGCGGCCGTCGAGGGGCGGATCGTCCAGATCGCCGTGCAGGCCGGCGCTGTCGCAAGCACCAATTTCGCGACGCTGATGGTCAAGCGCCTGACCCATACCGGTTCGACGCTTCGTCCGCGCACCGTCGAGTTCAAGGCGGCGATCGCCGCCGCGCTGGAGGCGCAGGTATGGCCGCTGCTCGGCACGCGCAAGGTGGCTCCGGTCATGGACATGATCTTTCCCCTGACCGAAGCCTGGCGGGCGCATGAGCGGATGGAAGAGGGCGAGCATATCGGCAAGATCGTCCTCGACGTCGGGTAGGATAGGCCGATATTCAGGTGAGGCCGGCCTGCGAATGGCGGCTTCCTGCGCTTCCGGTGCTCACGTAGTTCCGGCTGCCGCATGTCCTTATCGGAAAACCGGAGGACCACTTTTCCAGGACATGCGGAAGTACGCTCCGCTCCGGTTCTCGGAACCCACCCTTCTCGGCTCGGCCTGACCTGAATCTCGACCCAGCCTGGGTCCGCCCTTGTCCCCTGTTCCAAGCTGAACGCATCGTTAATGGTGCAATGCACAAAACGCATTGCGGCCATGCAAAAGCGTCCGTTCATTTCTTGGGCAGGCATGCCTATTTACGCGGCATCAAACGATTTCATCAAACGACTGGAGAAACTGAAATGAACCCGATCCGTGCTTTCCGTAAGTGGCGCATGTACAACGAGACCGTGCGCGAATTGAACAAGCTCAATGCCCGCCAGCTCAGCGACCTCGGCATCAACCGCGCCGACATCGAGCGCATTGCCCGTCAGGCAGTGTAATCAAAAAACCAGCCCGGCCAAAGGGCCAGGCTGGACAGGCAAGCCAGAGCCGTCGAGACGCTTGCTTCGTTTCCGGTTCCAAGCCCGCTGGACCTCGTCCAGCGGGCTTTGTCTTTTCAAGGCTGTGAATCAGCCCTTTTCCAAAAACATTGCGAAAATTCGAGGGAGCGTTTATACAGGCCGCGAATTTCCCATTTTGGTGGCTCTAGAACCACCGCCCGCGCGGGAACGCGGGCGAACGAGAAGGATTTTTGACATGGCCAATACGCTGCTGATGCCCAAGGCGACCGCCGTCTGGCTGGTCGACAACACCGCGCTCTCCTTCGAGCAGATCGCGCAGTTCTGCGGGTTGCATCCGCTCGAGGTCAAAGCGATCGCGGACGGCGAGTCGGCGCAGGGCATCAAGGGCATGGACCCGATCATCACCGGCCAGCTGACGCGCGACGAGATCGCGCGCGGCGAGAAGGACATCAACTACCGGCTGAAGCTCTCGGAGCCGAAGGTGCGGGTGCCGGAATCGAAGCGCAAGGGCCCGCGCTACACGCCGCTGTCGAAGCGCCAGGACCGGCCGAACGCCATCCTTTGGCTGGTGCGCAACCACCCCGAGCTCAAGGACGCGCAGATTGCCCGTTTGGTGGGCACCACCAAGTCGACAATCGAGCAGATCCGCGAACGCAAGCACTGGAACTCGGCCAATCTGCAGCCGATGGACCCGGTGACGCTCGGCCTCACCTCGCAGATCGACCTCGACCTCGAAGTCAACCGCGCCTCGCGCGGTCGCGAGCAGCCGCAGCCCGTCGGCGACACGCTGCTGCCCGCCGCCCTCACCGAACGGCTGGTGCCGGCGCCGGAGAAGCCGAAGGACGAAGACCAGGAGCTCGACGCCAACGCCGTGTTCGCCAAGCTCTCGGCGCTCAAGTCGAAGGACAAGGGCGAAGACGACGACCAGGAGTAAGCCTTCCGAGGCTATCAACAAAAAAGCCCGCTTCGAGCGGGCTTTTTTGTTGGACAATGGCTTGGGAGGAAGTCACGTCCGCGCAGCGCGGTCGGGCGCCATGCCGTAATCCTCCGAGCGCTCGACGGCGCGGTAGAAATCGGCGAGCTGCTTGCCGCGCTCCGGCTTGAAGGTGCGGCCGGCGATCACGACCGAGGCGATGCGGTCGATGCGGAAGGCGCGGAAATCGTCGCGCATCTCGCACCAGGCGACCAGGGTCCAGACCTTGCCCCAGAACCAGAGGCCGAGCGGCCTGATGTCGCGCGCGGTGCCGCGCCCGGCCTCGTCGGAATAGTCGATGGTCAGCACCTGGCGTTTCTCGACGGCGCGCTCGATCAGGTCGATCGCCTCGCGCGCGGCGTCGCTCACCACCCACATCGGCGTGTGGATCTCGGTGCGGGCGATGCGGTCCTTCTCGGTATCGGGCAGCACCGCGCCGATCTTGACCAGCGCCTCGTCGGCGGCTCTCGCCATCGCGGCGCCGCCAAAGGCCCGAACCATGCGGGCGCCGGCAACCAGCGCCACGATCTCGTCACGTGTGAACATCAGCGGCGGAAGGTCGAAACCTTCCCTCATCATGTAGCCGACGCCCGCTTCGCCGTCGATCGGCACGCCGGTCGACTGCAGGTCGGCTATGTCGCGGTAAATGGTGCGCTCGGAAACCTCGAGCCAGGTGCCGAGCTTCTGCGCGGTGACCAGCCGGCCACCCCGCAAATGCTGCACGATCTGGAAAAGCCTGTCGGCGCGGCGCATCGGTTTCTCCCCCGGGGTTTATGGCTTCAGCCCTTCGCGCTTGCGCGCGGTCGGCACCAGCACCGACTGTCCTTCGACGACATCGCCGACCGTGCGCGGCGACGGTTTGATGCCGTTGATGCCTGGCGTGTTCAGCCTGTCGTTCCAGCTTTTCACCATACGCGGATTACTCCGGATCGTCGGATCATGTTCGTTGTTGTCAGGATCGAAGCCGCCTCAAATACCGCATTCCCCCTGACAACATACTGTCAGGAGGCTGCGGCAAGCTACCGGCAAACAAAGGCTTCTTCCCTGTACTCAACATCACTGGCCGCCAATACATCTGGGCGCGGTGTCGCCACAATCCAAGTCGCGGCGGCAAAATTTCAGTTTTCGCGCACGCGGCCCGTGTAAAGGTCCGGCCAGCCAATGTCCTTGCGGATGTCCGCCGGCAAGGTGTTCAGGAAACGCTGGGTGCGGATCTCGTTGTGCACGGTGCGGATCCGGCCGACATAGTGCTGCACGCTGCGCAGGATGGTAAAACCGTTCATGACCTCACTCCTCTCTTTTCGATGAGAAGAGTATCTCACACCCCTCCTGACAGCAGTCTGTCAGGAGGTTGGCAGGGTGCGGAAGAAGGCGGCACGGTGCGCCTCGCAGGGCCTGGATGAAGCCGATCCCTGTCAGGAGTGCTCGGCCCGAAATGCAGCAAGAACAGCTTTGACAGCCGCCATCGTTGCTGGTCAAAGGCGGCATGACGAAACTGCTCGCCCTAGTCATCTGCGGCATCATGCTGATCCAGGTCATCAAGCCGCTGGGCTGGCCGGGGCTGAAGCGGCGCGGCGATTTCTGGAAGCTGGCGCTGCTTGCGATGGCGGCCATCTCGCTTGCCGCTGTCTTGGGTCATTGGGCTTAAACTCGGCCGACTCGTTCAAGCCGCTTCGTCGCCCAGCACGAAATCCAGCAGATGCTCGGCCCAGGCGCGATAACCTGCCTCGGAGGCGTGGAAGCCGTCGGACGCGAAGCCGGCTTCGGGATTGGTGATCGGCAGGCGCGAGGCGGGCACGGCGCCCCGTTCGTTGCAGAGACGCACGCCCATGCGGTTCATTTCCGTGGCGCGGATCTCGAGGATCCGGCCCAGCAATGGCGGCATTGCCGGCGCGCGGGTGAATTCCAGCACCGGCGACCAGACCACGCGCGCTTCCGGCCATTTGGCGCGCAGCGCGTAGAGCAGGCCGCCGAACTCCTTCTTGAAGCGCTGCACGGAATGGAAGTTCTTGGTGTCGTTGGTGCCGATGGCGAGCACGATATGCGTCCATGGGTCGGCCGACAGATTGGGCAGGACATGGTCGCGGATCTGGCCGGATGTCGCCGAATTGAAGCCGGCGGCGCGCCAGCGCACGGCTCGGCCGGTTCGCTCGGCGATCAGACCCGCAAGCTGCGCCGCAAGCCCGTATTCGGATTGCTCGATGCCGACCGATGCTGCCGAGGAATCGCCCAGGACCAGCAATGCGACGGGCGGCGCCTTGCCCGGTATTTCGTGCAGCACCGGGCCTCGCGCGGGCAGCATGCGCGAAGTGCGGCGGCGCACGCCGAGGCCCTGCCAGACATAGACCGGGAAAGCGAGCCAGGTGAGGAGGGCAAGCAGACGCTGCATGGCGGTTCCGTTGGCGTGACCCGCAAGCCATTAGCGCATGTTTGCGCCGAGGTGAACGAGCGGCGTCACGCGCAGCAGTCCGGCCGGCGGCCCTCGTCCCTGTCCTGGTATTCGTCGTGGAGGCGCACCCAGTCCATCAGGTTGTGGTAGGGGCCGGTCTCGCCGCGGCCTTTCGGCGTCATGTCGAGATAATGATAGGCGCCGATCAGCGCGTCGCCGCCGCGGGCCCGCGACAGGAAGGTGAGGAAGATGTCGCCATTGCCGTCGCGGTAGAAGACGCTGGTGCCGGGCAGGTCTTTCGACCGCAACGGTCGCTTCTCGAAATTGTAGGTGGTGTCGCCGGCCTCGATCTGCTTGTCGGTGAAGGAGACCTGCAGGTCGAAGTTGAAGTCCGACGCATAGGACGACACCCAGTCGAACTTCCAGCCCATGCGCCGCTTGTAAGGCAGGATCTCGGCCAGCGGCGCGCGCGAGACGACGACCAGGGATACGTCGTGGTGCTTCAGATGCTGGTTGGCGCCGTCGATATGGTCGGCGAGGAACGAGCAACCCTGGCAACGGTGATCGCAACCCGGCGTCATCATGAAATGATAGACAATGAGCTGGCTCTTGCCGGCGAACAGGTCGCCAAGACGCTTCGGTCCCGCTTCGCTCTCGAAGACATAATCCTTGCGCAGCTTGAACCAGGGCAGCTGCCGCCGCTCGGCGGCAATAAGATCGCGGAACCTTGTCAGTTCCTTCTCGCGCTCGAGATGCTTTCGATGCGCCTCGAACCAGTCCTCGCGCGAAACCACGGCGTTGCGTTGCATGACCATCTCCTGTCCTCTCCTGCCAAGGACGTTCGACATCGGCTCAACCCGACACAGTCGCCGTTGTTTCGCTGCTCAGGTAGGAATGCGGCCCGCAAAAAGCAAAACCCGGGCCGTGGGCCCGGGCTTCTGTTGGAATTGGAAGAGATGGCGTCAGGCGGCTTTCTCAAGCGTCGGCTGCCATTTCCCGAGCGCGGCCAGATGGTTCATATGGGCGCGGTGGGTGAAGGCGGCCTGGCCGGCGGCGACGTTCGAGGCCTTGCCGCTCCATGCCTTCTGCGGCGCGGCCTGCAGCGCGCGCCCATAGGAGAAGGTCAGCTTCCACGGATGCGGGCCGATGGCGTTGATGGCGTTGAGGTTGGCGGTCGCCTCCTCGTCCTCCTGGCCGCCGGACAGGAAGGCGATGCCCGGCACCGCCGCCGGCACCACTTCGCGGAACAGTTTTATCGTCTTCTCGGCGATTTCCTCGGGGCTGTCGGTCCTGCCCGACTTCTTGCCGGAGATGACCATGTTGGGCTTCAGGATCGAGCCTTCCAGCACGACGCGCGCCGCGTAAAGCTCGTCATAGAGCTTGACCAGCGTCGCCTTGGTGACGTCGTAGCAGGTGTCGATCGAATGCGCGCCGTCCATCAGCACTTCCGGCTCGACGATCGGCACGATGCCCGCCTCCTGGCAAAGCGCGGCATAACGGGCCAGCGCATGGGTGTTCGAGGCGATCGAGTTGGCCGAGGGTACGCCCTTGCCAGTGTCGATATCGATCACGGCGCGCCATTTGGCGAAACGGGCGCCGAGCTTGTAGTAGTCGGCAAGCCGCTCGCGCAGGCCATCGAGGCCCTCGGTGATGGTATCGCCTGGAAAGCCGGCGAGAGGCTTGGCGCCGAGATCGACCTTGATGCCCGGAATGGAACCTGCCGCCTTGATGATGTCGACCAGCGGCGTGCCGTCGGCGGCCTTCTGGCGGATGGTCTCGTCATAGAGGATGACGCCCGAGATGTACTTGGACATCGCATCGGAGGCGCGGAACATCATCTCGCGATAGTCGCGCCGGTTGTCGGCGGTCGACTCGACGCCGATGACGTCGAAACGTTTCTTGATGGTGCCGGAGCTCTCATCGGCGGCCAAAAGGCCCTTGCCGCCGCTCACCATCGCGGTGGCGATATCTTCGAGACGTTCGCTCATGGGTGCTCTCCTACGCTGCGTTTGTTCCGCGCTAGCAGAACATTATCGCCAAAGGAATGACCCCGGAAAGCGCGAATCGATTGAAAGCCGCGCGAGCTTTGCCTTGTCTCGGACTGTTTACCGCTTCAGCACTTCGACGCCGGGCAGCGGCTTGCCTTCCATCCATTCGAGGAAGGCGCCGCCGGCGGTCGAAACATAGGTGAAGTCGTCGGCGACGCCGGCATGGTTGAGGGCGGCCACCGTGTCGCCGCCGCCGGCGACCGACACAAGCTTGCCTTCCTTGGTGCGAGCCGCCGCGTGCTTTGCCGCGAGCACCGTCGCGCGATCGAAAGGCTCGATCTCGAAGGCGCCGAGCGGGCCGTTCCACACCAAGGTCGCGGCGCGATCGATCCAGTCGGTAACGCTCTGCACCGTCTTTGCGCCGACATCGAGGATCATGCCGTCGGCCGGCACGGCCTCGATGGCAACGGTCTCGCTCGCGGCACCCGCCTTGAATTCCTTGGCCACCACGCCGTCGGCGGGCAGGATGATGGCGCAGCCGGCTTCCGCCGCCTCGATCATGATCTGCTTGGCGGTGCCGGCAAGGTCGTGCTCGCAAAGCGACTTGCCGACATCGGTGCCACGCGCGGCGAGAAAAGTGTTGGCCATGCCGCCGCCGATCACCAGCGCGTCGACCTTCTTCACCAGGTTCATCAAGAGGTCGATCTTGGTCGAGACCTTGGCGCCGCCGACAATGGCGACCACCGGCCGTACCGGATTGCCGAGGCCCTTTTCCAGCGCGTCGAGCTCGGCCTGCATGGTGCGGCCGGCATAGGCCGGCAGCCGGTGCGCCAGGCCTTCGGTCGACGCATGCGCACGATGCGCGGCGGAGAAGGCGTCGTTGACATAGATGTCGCCATTGGCGGCGAGCTTCTCCGTGAAGGCCGGGTCGTTCTTCTCCTCGGCTTTGTAGAAGCGGGTGTTTTCGAGCAGCAGCACGTCGCCGTCCTTCATGGCGGCAACGCCTTCGGCGGCTTTTTCGCCGACACAGTCGGCGGCGAAGCCGACGGGGCGGCCGAGAACCTCGGCCGTGGCCCTGGCGATCGGCTCGAGCGAGAACTCGGCCGACGGGCCATCCTTGGGGCGGCCGAAATGCGCAAGCAGGATGACCTTGGCGCCTTTCTTCGAGAGCTCGGCGATGGTCGGCGCGATGCGCTCGATGCGGGTGGCGTCGGTCACCTTGCCGTCGGCGACGGGAACGTTGAGGTCGACGCGCACCAGGACGCGCTTGCCGCTGACGGCGCCGATGTCATCGAGTGTCTTGAAGCCGGCCATGATCCGTTCCTCCCTGGTGCGTTAAGGCAATTCCGGACGGAAAGCCGCCCACATCTTTCATGGAATTGCTCTAGCGAAAACGCGGGGACCTTAACCGGCAGCGGCGGCGATGCAAGAGCCGCGTCAAAGCGCACGCGCAAAAATGATGTCGCCATGAGACATCAGCCTTCGCCGGTTGCCTTTTGCTCGCCCGGTGCCGGCGCCACGGGATCGATCGGTACGTCCTCGACCGGCCGCTTTTCCGCCGGCCTGCGCCAGTTGCGGATCAGCGCCGCTATGCGGTCGCCGATCTCGCCGGCGCTCATGAACACCGGCACGCGCGCCACCGGCGCGGTCGGCTCGAAGGACAAGCCGAGGCCGGTGATCCGGCCCTTCTCGTCGACGTCGCGCACGATCAGCTCGATCGGCCCGATCATCACGCGGTCGGCATATTCGGCATGGCCGCCGAGCCGCTCGGTAACGAGCGCCGCGACTGTGAGCTTCTGTTCGGCCTCGGTAAGGCCGGGCCCATAGGCCGCTTCCAACTCCGCGGCGGAGCGGGCCGGATCGACGGCGAAGGCGCCGAAGAAGTCGGCGTCCTCGGGGTCGACCACGGCGCGGCTGGCGAAAAGCTTGTCGAGCAGGCGCGGATAGCGATCCGGCACGAAGATATAGACCTGGTCGCCGGCGGTGAGGCGGCCCATGTCCTGAAAGCGCATCGAGCGGCCGTCGCGCAGCACCAGCGAGGGCCTTGCCCAGCGCGGGATGCGCTCGCCGCGCGCCACCGGGCTGCCGGGCGCGACGCGATAGGCAAGCAGTTCGTGATGGGCCGAGCCCGGCAGTTCGAGCTCGACCTTGTCCAGGGGCCCGAGACGCGCCGGCACGATCAGGCCGAGGCGGCGCGCCAGCGGCCCGACCGTCCAGCCCTGCACCACCAGCGACACTAGCACGATGATGAAGGCGGCGTTGAAGATCAGGCGGCCGTGTTCGAGGCCGCCGAGCAGCGGCGTGATGGCAAGCAGGATCGAGACCGCGCCACGCAGGCCGACCCAGGACACGAAGGCGACCTCGGGACGCGGCAGGCGGAAGGGGATCAGGCAGAGCCAGACGGCCAAAGGCCGCGCGACGAAGATCAGGAACAGGCCGAGCAGCACCGCCGGCACCAGGATCGCCGGGAACTGTGAGGGTGTGGCGAACAGGCCGAGGATCAGGAACATGATGATCTGCGCCAGCCACGACATGCCGTCCTGGAAACGCCTCAGGATGGTGACGGCGCGGATGTCGGAATTGCCGGCGATAAGCCCGGCAAGGTAGACGGCGAGAAAGCCTGAGCCGCCGATCGCGCCGGCGGCGGCAAACACCATCAGCGACAGCGTCAGCACGAAGATCGGCAGCAGGCCGTGATCCAGGTTGAGCCGCTCGACCAGACGCACGATGCCGAAGCCGCCGAGGACGCCGATCACGGCGCCGAGCCCCATATTGGCAAGGAAGCCGAGCAAGAGGTTGGCGGCCAGCACGTTGGCCTCGGGGGTTGCATGCGCGGCGATGATCTCGACCAGGGTGATGGTGAGGAAGATGGCGATCGGGTCGTTGGTGCCGGATTCCACTTCGAGCGTCGATCGCACGCGCTCGCGCAGATGGATCTCGCCGGCGCGGAGCAGGAAGAACACGGCGGCCGCGTCGGTCGAGGCGACGGCGGCGCCGAGCAGGGAGGATTCAAGCCAGCTGAGCTTGAGAAAATAGGAAGCGGCGACGGCAAAGATGCCGGTGGTCAGGACGACGCCTATCGTGGCCAGCGACAGTGCCGGCCCGGCCGCTTGCTTCAGCGCGTTGAGCGGGGTGCCGAAACCGGAGTCGAACAGGATGATGGCCAAAGCCAGTGAGCCGGCAAAATAAGCCAGCCGCGCATTGTCGAATTCGATGCCGAGGCCGTCGACGCCGGTGGCAAGCCCAATGCAGAGGAAGAGGAGCAGCAAAGGAGCGCCGAAGCGGAAGGCGATCAAGCTCGAAAACGCGGCGGCAACAATGAGCGCGGTGCCGACCAGCGTCACGAGATAGATCGCATGCTCCATCCGCCAGTGCCCCTCAAGTCCCTCTCATTTGTCGATTTAAGGGAGAGTGGGGCGAAGACATGGCCGGTGCAAGGCAACAGCGTGGTTTTTGGCTCAGCCGACCAATAAAAAAACGCCCGGCCGAGCCGGGCGTTTTAAAACTCTGAAGCGAGCCTGGATCAGGCGATGGTCTTGCCGAAGGCGACGGCGGTGTCGCCCATGCGGTTCGAGAAGCCCCATTCATTGTCGTACCAGGACAGGACCGAGACGAAGTCGCCGTCCATGACCTTGGTCTGGTCGAGGGCCACGATCGAGGAGTGCGGATCGTGGTTGAAGTCGATCGAGACGTTCGGGTGATGGGTGACCGAGAGCACGCCCTTCAGCTTGCCCTTGGAGGCGGCGATCAGCGCTTCGTTGATCTCCTGCGGCGTGGTCGAACGCTTGGCGATGAACTTGAGATCGACCACCGAGACATTCGGGGTCGGCACGCGGATCGAGATGCCGTCGAGCTTACCCTTGAGGTCGGGCAGCACGAGGCCGATCGCCTTGGCGGCGCCCGTCGAGGTCGGGATCTGCGACAGCGCCGCGGCGCGGGCGCGGTAGAGATCCTTGTGCATGGTGTCCAGCGTCGGCTGGTCGCCGGTGTAGGAGTGGATCGTCGTCATCATGCCCTTCTCGATGCCGACCGTCTCGTGCAGCACGGCCGCCAGCGGCGCCAGGCAGTTGGTGGTGCAGGACGCGTTCGAGATGACGATGTGGTCCTTGCTCAGCTTGTCGTGGTTGATGCCGTAGACCACGGTGAGGTCGGCGCCGTCGGACGGGGCCGAGACGATGACGCGCTTGGCGCCGGCGGCCAGGTGCGCGGCGGCCTTGTCACGGGCGGTGAAGATGCCCGTGCATTCGAGCGCGATGTCGACGCCGAGCTCCTTCCACGGCAGCTGGGTCGGATCCTTGATCGCGGTGACCTTGAACTTCTCCTTGCCGACCGAGATCTGGTCGCCGTCGACGGTCACCTCATGCGGGAAGCGGCCATGCACGCTGTCGTAGCGAAGCAGATGCGCGTTGGTCTCGACCGGGCCGAGGTCGTTGACGGCGACCACGTCGATATCCTTGCGGCCGGATTCATGGATGGCGCGCAGGATGTTGCGGCCGATACGGCCAAATCCGTTGATGGCAACTCTGACGGTCATTGTTTTCTCCCTAGGGACTGGGGGCGATTGGGTCCGCTGCTTCATAGCGGCCATGAGCCAAAGAATCCAGCCGCAGAAGGTCGAACTTAAATCGATTAGGTTAGTCCAGCATGGCGGAGCCGCCTATTTGCGGCCCCGCGAATGACGCAGCCGGTCAGCCGTGCAGGCGCGCCTCGACCGCTTTCGCCGCGGCCTCGGCGGTGATGCCGAAATGCGGATAGAGCTGCTCGATCGAGCCGGAGGCGCCAAAACCGTGCATGCCGATGAAGATGCCGTCGGTGCCGATCAGGTGATCCCAGCCCTGGCGGATGCCGGCCTCGATCGCGACCTTCACCTTGGCGTTGCCGATGGTCTTCTTGCGGTAGTCGTCGCTCTGCTGGTCGAACAGCTCGAAGCAGGGCACCGAGACGACGCGGGTCGGATGGCCGTGCTTTTCAAGCAGGTCGCGCGCGCCGAGCGCGATCTCGACCTCGGAACCGGTGGCGAAGATCGTCACCACGGCCTCGCCGTTTGCCGCGGCGAGCTCATAGGCGCCCTGGCTGGAGAGGTTCTTCGCCGAATGCTCCGTGCGCACGGTCGGCAGGTTCTGACGGGTCAGCGCCAGGGTCGACGGCGTCTTTTCGGATTCGAGCGCAATCTGCCAGCATTCGGCGGTCTCGACCGCGTCGGCCGGGCGGAAGACATTGTGGTTCGGGATTGCGCGCAATGCTGCCAGATGCTCGACCGGCTGGTGGGTCGGGCCGTCCTCGCCGAGGCCGATCGAGTCATGCGTCATGACGAAGATGGAGCGGATGCCCATCAGCGAGGCCAAGCGCATCGAAGGACGGGCATAGTCCGAGAAGCACATGAACGTGCCGCCATAGGCGATCAGGCCGCCATGCAGCGTGAGGCCGTTGATCGCGGCCGCCATGCCGTGCTCGCGGATGCCGTAATGGACATAGCGCTGGCCGTAATCGTCGGACGTGATGTTCTTGGTCTGGCTGGTCTTGGTGTTGTTTGAGCCGGTGAGGTCGGCCGAGCCGCCGATGGTCTCCGGCACCGCGCCGTTGATGACTTCCAGCGCCATCTCCGAGGACTTGCGAGTGGCGACCTTCGGCTTGTCGGCCGAGAGCTTCTTCTTGTAGTCGGCGATGACGGCGTCGAAGTCGGACGGCAGCTTGCCGGCGATCCGGCGCTCGAACTCGGCTTTCAGCGCCGGCTCGGCCTTGGCGAGGCGGCCTTCCCAGTCGGCGCGGGCCTTGGCGCCGCCGGCGCCGACGGCGCGCCATGCATCGAGGATGTCGGCCGGAATCTCGAAGGGCGGCGATTCCCAGTTGAAGAATTTGCGCGCGCCGGCGATTTCCTCGGCGCCGAGCGGCGAGCCATGCGCCTTGTTGGTGCCGGCCTTGGTCGGGGCGCCGAAGCCGATGGTGGTCTTGCAGGCAATCATCGTCGGCTTGTCGGAATGGCGCGCTGCCTCGATGGCATAGGCGATCGCTTCCGGATCGGTGCCGTCGATATGGCTGGCGTTCCAGCCGGAGGCCTGGAAGCGGGCGACCTGGTCGGTGTTGTCGGCCAGCGAGACCGGGCCGTCGATCGAGATGTTGTTATTGTCCCAGAAGACGATCAGCTTGTTCAGCTTCAGATGGCCAGCCAGCGCGATGGCTTCCTGGGAGACGCCTTCCATCAGGCAGCCGTCGCCGGCCAGCACATAGGTGTAGTGGTTGACGAGGTCGTTGCCGAAGGCGGCGTTCATGATGCGCTCGCCGAGCGCGAAGCCGACCGAATTGGCAAGGCCCTGGCCGAGCGGACCGGTGGTGGTCTCGATGCCGGCGGCATGGCCGTATTCGGGATGGCCGGCGGTCTTGGAGCCGAGCTGGCGGAAGTTCTTGATCTGGTCGATCGTCATGTCCTCGTAGCCGGTGAGGTAGAGGAGCGAATAGAGCAGCATCGAGCCGTGGCCGGCCGACAGGATGAAGCGGTCGCGGTCGGCCCAGTGCGGGGCCTTGGCGTCGAATTTCAGGAAACGGCTGAACAGAACCGTGGCGATGTCGGCGCAGCCCATCGGCAGGCCGGGGTGGCCGGAGTTCGCCTTCTCGACGGCGTCCATGGAAAGGAAACGGATCGCGTTGGCCATCCGATCATGTTGTTCACGCGAGGTCATGCTTCCTCCGGAAGTGGGTTTGAGCCTGGGGAGAGCCCTTGAAAAGGATGCCGCGACACATAGCAGGCGCGGCCTTTTAGTCAACAAATCGGGGTGGATTTTGCCGGGCTTGTGATGGCATCGAGCGCCTTACATTAGCGATAGCGGGGGACAGTCGCGAGAGCTTTGTTGACGCGCCCTTCACCCGGCGCCTAATCTTTCCGAGGTAACGCGTTCTGAATGCGCGCGATTCGGTGATGGGCAGGGCATAGGACGAAGGCCATGACCGGGGAAACGACCCTCAAGGAAGTCATCGCCAGGCTGGGCAAGGCCATGGAAGGGCTGGAAAACGCCGTGGCGGCGAAGCTCGAGCACGAGCGTGATTATTCGGAAGCCGAGGCAGAGGTGCAGCGCATGAACGCCGACCGTTCGCGCCTGGCGCAGGAGCTCGACAATTCCGAAGCGCGCGCCGAGCGGCTTGAAGATGCCAACAAGGAAGTGTCGCGGCGGCTGGTGACCGCCATGGAAACCATCCGCGCGGTTCTGGACAGGTAGGGCAATGGCACAGGTCACGGTTTCCATCGACGGCAAGCAGTATCGCATGGCCTGCGACGAGGGCCAGGAAGAGCACCTGATCGACCTTGCCGAGCGCTTCGACCGCTATGTCTCGCATCTGAAGGATTCCTTCGGCGAAATCGGCGACCAGCGGCTTACTGTCATGGCCGGCATCATGGTGATGGACGAACTCTCGGAGCTCACCAAGCGCGTCAAGGGCATGGAGAGCGAAGTGCTGACCTTGCGCAAGACGCGCGACGAGGCGCTGACCAAGGCCGACAAGAGCGACAGCGTGCTGACAACCGCGCTCGGCGCGCTTGCGCAGCGCATGGAAGACCTCGCTGTGACGCTCGCGGTGAAGAAGGCCTGAGCGGCTCCGATACCCATTCTGACGGAAAATCCTACCGCGAATTGCCGGCGTTCACGCAAAAAATTCGCCTCGCGCAGGCCATGACCATCATCGCGAGCGTTTAATCGGCGTCATGATGGTGCTACGCTTTTGGAGCCGGCAACGGCCAGCCGCAGGCCGGCTACGGTTTTCAAAAAAGGGTAGGGATATGTCATGAGTCTTCGTATCAACGATGTCGCGCCGGATTTCACGGCTGAGACCACGCAGGGCACCATCAAGTTCCATGACTGGATCGGCGACGGCTGGGCGGTGCTGTTCAGCCATCCGAAGAATTTCACGCCGGTCTGCACCACCGAGCTCGGCACCATGGCCGGTCTCGAGGGCGAGTTCAAAAAGCGCAATGTCAAGATCATCGGCATCTCGGTCGATCCGGTGTCGAGCCACGAGAAGTGGCAGGCCGACATCAAGACCGCCACCGGCCATACGGTGCACTATCCGCTGATCGGCGACAAAGACCTTCACGTCGCCAAGCTCTATGAAATGCTGCCGGCGGGCGCCGGCGAGAGCTCGGAAGGCCGCACGCCGGCGGATAATGCCACGGTGCGTTCGGTCTATGTCATAGGCCCGGACAAGAAGATCAAGCTGGTGCTGACCTATCCGATGACCACGGGGCGCAACTTCGACGAGATCCTGCGCGTCATCGATTCCATCCAGCTGACCGCCAGGCACCAGGTGGCGACGCCGGCCAACTGGAAGCAGGGCGACGACGTGATCATCACCGCCGCCGTCTCCAACGAGGATGCGATCAAGCGCTTTGGGGCGTACGAAACCGTTCTTCCTTACCTCAGGAAGACCAAGCAGCCGACGGCATGATTTTTCCTTCTCCCCGTTCACGGGGAGAAGGTGCCCGAAGGGCGGATGAGGGGCGGCGCGGCGTTCGAAGGGACCGCGCCGAAACCTTCCCCGGATCGTTCTGAAGAGAAAACCTTGCAGCGTCGGCGCTGCCCCTCATTGTCCTGCCGGACATTTCTCCCCGTATAGTGACGGGGAGAAAGGGCTGGTTCGCCGCCTTCGCCAATAAAAAACGGCGGCGCCAAGTCATGGCGCCGCCGTTTTGTCGTTGCTCTTTGCGGTGGCTTTACACCGCCGGCTGCGCTTCGATGGTGCGCAGCGCCTGCATCTGGCGCTTGGCGGCGGCCTTGACCGCGTCCTGCACCTTCTCGAAGGCGCGCACCTCGATCTGGCGCACGCGCTCGCGGCTGATGTCGAACTCGGCCGAGAGCTCTTCCAGCGTCAGCGGCTCTTCGGCAAGGCGGCGCGCCTCGAAGATGCGCCGCTCGCGGTCGTTGAGCACCGACAGAGCGCCCGACAGCATGGCGCGCCGGCTTTCCAGCTCGTCCTGCTCGATCAGCATCTCTTCCTGGCTTTCGTGGTCGTCGACCAGCCAGTCCTGCCATTCGCCGGACTCGCCCTCGCTCGCCCGGATCGGGGCGTTGAGCGAGGCGTCGCCCGACAGGCGGCGGTTCATCGACACCACTTCCGCCTCGGAAACGTTGAGGCGGGTGGCGATCTCGGCAATCTGGTCGGGCTTCAGGTCGCCATCATCGAGCGCCTGGATCTTGCCCTTCACCTTGCGCAGATTGAAGAACAGACGCTTCTGGTTGGCGGTGGTGCCCATCTTGACCAGGCTCCACGAGCGCAGGATGTATTCCTGGATCGAGGCCTTGATCCACCACATGGCATAGGTGGCGAGCCGGAAACCACGCTCCGGTTCGAATTTCTTCACGGCCTGCATGAGGCCGACATTGCCTTCCGAGATCACCTCGCCGATCGGCAGGCCGTAGCCGCGATAGCCCATGGCGATCTTGGCGACGAGCCGCAAATGGCTGGTGACGAGCTTGTGGGCAGCCGTGGTGTCCTGATGCTCGGCGTAGCGTTTCGCGAGCATGTACTCTTCCTGCGGCTGAAGCATCGGAAAGCGGCGGATTTCTTCCAGGTAACGGGCGAGACCGCCTTCACCGGAAACAATACTGGGTAATGATTGGGCCATGATAGCGCCCCCTCTCTCTTTGGAGTGGATGCCCCCGAAACGCGGCGGGCACACGCCACGGATGCCAAAGGCTCATCCGCGACAACCTCTATATATAGGAACAAAACCAGAAAAGACAGGCATTTGTTCAACGCTAAACAGTCTGTCACGCTGAAGTGAACAACGCCGGTCAGGTTTTTTGATGGCTGGTTTGCAGCTTGTTGGTGGCGGGTCGGTTCAAAGTTTTCGGAAGTCGCCGACGAGTTCCTCCATGTCTCCCGGTATCGGCGCTTCGAACCTCATCGTTAGATGGGTGGTCGGATGCTCGAATTCAAGGAGCCAGGCATGCAGGGCCTGCCGTGGAAAGGCTTTGACCTTGGTCTTCAAGGGTTCCGGCAGCCGGTTGGCCTTGGTGCGGAAGGCCTGGCCGTAATCCGGATCTCCGACAACCGGATGGCCGATATGGGCCATGTGCACGCGGATCTGGTGGGTGCGGCCGGTCTCCAGCCGGCATTCGATGAGGCTCGCGGTGGCGAAAGCCTGCTGTCCCTCGCCGAAGCGCTCGACGACGCTGAAATGGGTGACGGCATGGCGGGCATCGTCGCGGCCCTCGGGAACGACCGCGCGGCGCACGCGGTCGGCGGCTCGGCCGAGATGGGCGTCGATCGTGCCGGTCGGCCGCTGCGGAATGCCCCAGACCAGCGCCAGATAGGCGCGCTCGAGATCGCCGGTGCGGCCGTGATCGGCAAAGGCTTCCGACAGGGCCTTGTGCGCCCGGTCGGTCTTGGCCACGACCATGACGCCGCTGGTCTCCTTGTCCAACCGGTGGACGATACCAGGCCGTTTGACGCCGCCGATGCCGGACAGGCTGTCGCCGCAATGATGGATCAGCGCATTGACCAGCGTGCCGGTCCAGTTGCCGGCGCCGGGATGCACGACCAGCCCCGCCGGCTTGCTGATGACAATCAGCTCGTCGTCCTCGTAGAGGATGTCGAGGGGAATGTCCTCGCCCTGCGGTTCGGCTGGCTCGGGCGCGGGCACCAGAATCTCGATCCGTTCACCGGCGATCAGCTTGCGCTTAGCTTCCAGCACCGGCTTGCCGGCGATGGAGACGGCGCCCTGTTTGATCAGCGCCTGCACGCGGCTGCGCGAAAGCTCCGGCCCGAGCCTGGCGGCGAGCCACTGGTCGAGGCGCTGCCCGGCGGCATCGGGGCCGGCTTCGAGCGCGACAGCTTCGCCGGATTCCTCGTCCGTCAATTCGTCCTCTATCAATATCGGGGTCTCTTCGTTATGAGCGCTCATCGAAACCCGTTGCGGATTGTTTAGCCATGGCCCGGCCGGTCGCCGAAGAAGACGAGGAAAAGCCGCTCGACCCCGCGGCCGAGAATGTGCGCCGCAAGCTCGTCCGCTTCATGATCGTCAATCTCGGCCTTCTGTTCCTCGCCCTTATGGTGGTGATCGGCGCGCTTGTCTACAAAGCGCGCAACGCGCCGGTGGCCGGACCGGCTCCCGCCGGCGACGTCCAGCCTCCGGCCGGCGCGCCGCTGTCGGGCGACATCGTGCTGCCTGTCGGCGCCAAGGTGATCAGCCAGTCGCTCTCCGGCAACCGCCTGTCGATCGACGCCGAGCTTGCCGACGGCAGCCGGTCGATCTTCGTCTACGACATCGCCGAGCGCCGCATCATCGGCCAGTTCGCGATTCGCAACAAATGAGCGGCTTTGCCGAACGCCGCAGTGTTGCGACCGTCGCGCTCGTCGTCGGCAATTACGACGAAGCGATCGCCTGGTATGTCGAGCGGCTCGGCTTCGTGCTCATCGAGGATGTCGACCTTGGCGGCGGCAAGCGCTGGGTCACCGTCGCGCCGGCCAAGGGCCAGGGCGCGCGGCTGCTGCTGGCGGAAGCTTCCGGCGAGGAGCAGGCCGGCCGCATCGGCAACCAGACGGGCGGCCGGGTCTTTCTCTTTCTCGAAACCGACGATTTTTCCCGCGACCACCAGGCGATGCTGGCGAAGGGCGTCGAGTTCCGCGAGGTGCCGCGCCACGAAGCCTATGGCACGGTGGCGGTCTTTTCCGATCTCTACGGCAATCTCTGGGACCTGATCGAGCCGAAACGGCAGTCCTGACACAGCCAATCCGTAAAGTGGTTCGGGTGCCAGAAACCCCAGTTGCTTTTTCGCGGCCGCCAGCCTATGTAGCCGGTTCTTGAGCGCGCCCATCGTCTAGCGGTCAGGACACCGCCCTCTCACGGCGGGAACAGGGGTTCGATTCCCCTTGGGCGTACCAAGCTTCTGAAAACCCGACTTTCGAAAAGACTCCAGCAGGCGGATCACTCCGCAGCAAGGGCGATGGCGGCAGCGAAACCGGCTTCGGTTCTTTCGCGTGATGCCTGCTCCAACAACCTCGATAAGTGCTGGAGGTGCATCGATTGCGCATCTTCAAGCAGTCGCAGAAAGGTGGATGCCTTGCCCCGCGGCAACCGGCGGCGCTTCAGCGCGGCGATGCGCGCCCGCTGGCACTTGATGTGCCGCTCCGCTTGCAGAACGTGCCGTTCCGCCATCTGGATGTCGTCAGCCAGTGCCATCAACCGCTAAACGGTCACTGCGGGCAGAGAGTTCCTTAGGGGTCACCATCGTCAAGCGGAAAATGGCGGAAATCCGCCGTTTCGGACGATTTGGCCAAAGTCGTCCCCACTTTTCGTCCCACACTTTTGCGGCTTTAGTGGCACCGATCGGCATGTCCTCGGATCACGTCGCGATTTTTTGCGCTAAAGGGTGCCAAGTTCGATATCTTATCGACCGCTTTTCGGCGTTTGCCGACGGGCAGCTTTTGGGGTCCGCTTCGCCGCCGGAATGTCTGAGATCGGGTGGTTAGCGGAACGTCCGGTTGTGGGTGGAAAGCAGGCGCTAAACCACTCCACCAGCCTCTGTAACCAGACCGATCGCGCCATCGTATATGCCGTAACTGCACTCAAAACTGGTACAGAGAATCCGCGTGTGCAGGTGGTTCGGGTCACGCCAATGCAACCTCTTTTTGATCGCTGATCTAAGCTCGTCACCGGCCCGCAGCACAGTTTCAGGACGTCTTTTGATGGAGAACGAGATGCTTCGAGGGGGATGCCGCTGTGGAGCGGTGACGTATCAAATAGCGTTGGAGGATCTGCCGGCGAGTTACGCCTGCCACTGCGAAGATTGTCAGACGTGGAGTGGAAGTGCCTTCGCGCTGCACGCCACGCTACCTGAGTCAGCTATCTGCTTCCAGGCGCGGCCACGACCTTCGCTTTGAACGGCGCGGAACAGGCCGCCTCAGAGCATATCGGGTGTGAGGCTTGCATGACCCGCCTTGCCAATCGTAACTCGGCCGTTCCCGGAATGCTGATACTTCGTGCGGGGACGCTCGTCCGGAGTAGGGAGATCGAACCCTACGTGCATATCTGGACTTCTCGCAAACAGCCTCGGATCGCTTTGCCGGCTAACGCTCAGGCGTTTCATCGCACTCCTACACCCGCAGAGTTTCAAGCGGTTGTAGCGACCGCCGCGGAAGGACGGCGGCCCTGAGGTGGCGGACGACATCGCGAAGCGCTGCCCGCCCTCCCGAAAAGGATGGTTAAACGGGAAGGATTGTAGGTGCTCTGCGACCGCCCGAGCTTCGGGAGTAGAGATTTGATCTGATGTTTGCGACAAGCCGGCAAGCGCATGAATGTGGCTGACACTCAGCCAACAGTGGAGTTCAACTGCTTTTCCATAACAACAAGTTCCAGGTCGGGGCGCAGCGGATGACCGACCGAAGGGTCGTCGTAGGGGAATGCTAGAGTTTCACCCGTCAGCTCGTATCCACGCCGGCGATGCCAAGCGATCAATGCCTCACGCTGCCGGATCACCTCCATTCGCATCCGTGGCGCCCCAGCCGCCGCGGCCTGTCGCTCGACCTCCTGCTTGATCAACTTTCCGATGCCCGCGGTCTGCTCGTCCGGAGCCACGGCGAGCATCGACGTATGCCACGCGCCATCGTCGTCTATCGCGATGTTGATGCAGCCGGAGATCGCGCCATCCGTCAACCGGCGCAGCAGAAGAATGCGTCCCCGCGCGATGAGCGCACGAACGCCCGCCTCGCCGATGCGCGGTCCATCAAGCAATCCACGCTCGTTGGTCCATCCCTCAACTGCGCCATTGGCCCTGTATGCCCCGTTCACGACTGACGCTATTGCAGCGGCATCGCCCGCCACGGCATCAACGAAACGCAATTTTTCGGCGACATGCGCGACGATGCCGGTCTGGCCCGGCGCGACGTCATCCGCCATGGTGTGGCGATCGGGGAAATCGCCTCCATTCTGCGCACGGAACGGGATTGGCGCGTCGGTGAACAGCCCGGCGAGTCGCGCGCGCCAGCCCGCCTTGATCGCCTCGACCTCCTCGGCGGTGGAGACATGGCCGGCGCTGTAGACAGCGTGCGTGGGCAGTACATCCATGCCCGGATAGAAGAGCGCGCCGTGGGTCAGCGGAAAGAGCAGCTGCTCAATCGGCGCGTTGATCCCGCGCGGGCCATAGTCCGCCACAGGTCCACCGGCCTGAACATTTACCAGCGCGCGCTTGCCCTTCAGGATGCCGTCCCCGAAGCGAAACTCGTTGGTGCCGTTCTGGTAGCCATAAGCGAAACCAAAGGCATAGACGCGTTCGATCCAGCCCTTCAGGATCGCGGGCACGCCGTACCACCACAGCGGGAACTGCAGGATGACCGCGTCCGCGGCAAGGAGTTTGGCCTGTTCGGCGACAACATCCGGCGTCTGGTTGCCGGTCACATAGGCATGGCCCGATTCCATGATGAACGACAGCCGGTCGGGATTGGTGCGGACGGGAAAGTCGTCGGCGTCGAACACTGCTTTCCACTTCATACCGTAAAGTTCGGATTGCACGATCTCGTGTCCGGCGGCGCCAAGCGTCTCGACAGTAACATCGACCAACTGCCGGGTGAGCGACGTTGGTTCGGGGTGCGCAGATACAATAAGGATATTCTTCTTCATCATGCTTCTCTGGTCTCGATCGTGGAGTGTGGGGGGCGCTTCAGCGCTCGCTGGGATCTACCCAAGCCAACGGCTTCACCGGATCATCAAGCTCGGTATGGGCCAGCGCGTTGGTGAAGTTGGAGATGATCTTTGCGTCGGCCATCAACGTCGCGACGCTCACATTCCCGAGCTGAACGACCGGCGCGATGTCGGTGTAGTTCTGTACGTCGCCGTGAATTTCGGCCGCGTGCGCGTGGCATGCTTTTTGGAAGCTGTCCGGCGACTCGAACAGCGCGCGAAACGCGGCGATGTAGGGCGCGGGGGCACCCGGCTGCGCCGCCAAGGCCGGTCTCGACGATCACCCCTCTGACGGCGTCGCCAAGCAGGCCCAGGGCCAAGGGCGCATGTTTCTCGACATAACAGGCGGCATCGAAGCGTGCCCGCTCAGTATTGGGATAAAGAAAACTGACGATGATCATCCTTGCCTCCCGCGGGAGGGATTGGTGAAGCTCCCGCGTCGAGGCTTGCAGGATGAAGGCTTTTCAGCCATATTTGAAATCGATTATATTTTGCCCGGAAATAAATGTGGTGGATACCAGCCGCATCGACCTCAACCTTCTGGTAACCCTCGAAGTGTTGCTCGCCGAACGGAACGTCACCAAGGCGGCGGCGAAGCTGCATCTCAGCCAGCCGGCAGTCAGTGCGCAACTCGCGCGGCTGCGGGATTTGTTCGACGATCCGTTGCTTCTTCCTGCCCAGCGCGGAATGACCCCGACCGCCAAGGCAACAGAACTCGCCCCACAATTGCGCGAGGCGTTGGATCGGGTGCGCTCGACACTGCAGTCCCACAGGGACTTCGATCCCGAAACGGCGCAACTCGCTGTTTCGATCGCTTGCTCGGATTATGTCCAGGCAGCCGTTGTGATGCCGCTCGTCTTGGCGCTCCGGCGGATAGCGCCAGGCGTGCGCGTGGCGGTTTGGCACCTGTCCCCCGCCCTCATGGAGCAGCAGTTGGCGAACGGCGATATCGATTTGGTGATCGCCACACCCGATCCCGCGATGCCGCATCTACGTGCATGTCATCTTTACGACGAAACATATGTCCTCATCGGCAGGCAAGGCCACCCGGATCTGAAGCCTGGGCTGACGATCGAGAACTATGTCAGGCTGGAACATATCGTCGTCTCACGGCGAGGCGGCAATTTCGAGACACCAGTTGACGACGCCTTGGGAGTTCTCGGTTATCGGCGCAATGTCGTCATGTCAGCGGGCTCGTTCTTGTTCATTCCCGAAATTGTTTCCAGCAGCGATCTTGTCGCTCTCGTACCCAGGCGGCTGTTTCGTGCCCAATCGGAAAGGCTGATGATCATCGATCTGCCCTGGCTGAGCGAGCGGTTCGATATCGGCTTGATCTGGCACGAGCGTTGTCACGGCCATGCCGGGCAGCGCTGGGTTCGCGAATTGATCGGAAAGCTGATGGCCGAGGGCGAAGACGACGCGCCGCGCGCCTAGACCAATCGGGCAGCGACCGGTTTCCGCAATCGCCGAGGCTATCGAGTTCGCCGCTGCTTCACAACCTGGGCCGGTCCGAAGAACGCCCGCACCAGCTCGGCTCCTCGGAAAATCGGGTTGTTGAGCTGAGCCAACGAACCCGGCCCTCAGTTTCCTCAGCGCGGCCCTACACCGCGAGAAGGGGCTAGCAGCGCGTCGACCTAATGGTCCAGGTGAGGCTGCCCGGTGGCTGGATCGCCTCCGCTCGCCGCGAGCGGTCGTGACGACGCAAGGCATTGAAGCCCTGCGCGGCCAGCGCCACGCACCGCGCTTCGGAAACGGAGATGTCTCCACCTTCAGGAGCGCGCTCCCGACACCGTCGCGATAAAGGCGCGCAGGTCGGCCAGCATCAGTTCCGGCTCTTCCAGCGCGGCGAAATGGCCGCCCCGCGGCATGTCGGTCCAATGCACGATGTTGTAGGTCTTCTCCGCAAACGAGCGCGGCGGCGGCAAGAACACCGGATCGGGGAAGGCCGCAACGCCGGTCGGCACCTGGATGCGGGTGCCGGCCGGAAGCATCAGCGACTCCTCAATCCGGCTGCCGTAGTAGATCCAGGTTGCAGTCACGAACGATGCCGGCGCGATGTAGAGCATGATGTTGGTGAGGAGTTCCTCCTCGGAAAACTTGCTCCATATGTCCGGGGCGCCATCGGCGGTAGTCGGAAGATCGGCCCACTTGCCGAACTTTTCGAGTATCCAGCCTGCCGCTCCGACCGGGCTGTCGACCATCGCGACGCCAAGCGTCTGCGGACGGGTTTCCTGCTCGTGAAAGTAGGCCCTCTCCCAATCGGCAATCGCGGCCCGCTTGGCGGCGAAGGACTTCTCCTCGTCGGTCGTCGGAGCGGCATCCTCCGCGCGCACGGTCATCATGTTAATATGGATGCCGAGCAGAGCGTCCGGTCGATCATGCGCTGCCCAGGCCGCGATGCCGTGGCCCCAATCGCCCCCTTGAACGAAATACCGCGCGTCGCCGAACAGTTGGATCATCAGCCCATGCACGAGCGCAGCAGCCCGCCGCGGGCCGATCGGGCGCGTGATCGGGTTTGAGAACGCGAAGCCAGGAAGCGAGGGGACGACAACATCGTGCCCGTCCGCTGCGAGCGGCTGCAACAGGCGCTCGAACTCGAGATACGAGCCCGGCCAGCCGTGGAGAAGCAGTACGGGCGGCTTAGAGCCGTCACCCTTCACATGAACGAAGTGGAGCTGCTCGCCTTCCACGTCAGCCGTGAAGTTGGGCAGCGCGTTGAGGCGCCGTTCGACCGCACGCCAGTCGTAGCTGTCCCGCCAATAGGCGGCGAGTCGCTTGAGGTCATCAACCCCGACCCCCGCCGACCAGCCTCCCGCATCCGGCAGCTGGCTCCAGTCATAAGCCTCGACCTTGGCTCTGATCGTGGCGAGCCGTTCGTCAGGGACGTTTATTGTGTAGGGTGAAATCATGATGTTCTCCGCTTAAGCTGGGATGCGGTTCCAGGAAGAGGGTGTCCACGAATCCGATATTGTCGATCGATGTTCTGAGAGCCGAAGACTACTCGGCATTACTGCTCGGTACGTCGCCGAGGTTAAAATCGAACCTCCTGCCTGTTGTTATCCAACGAATGGATACCAGAAACCTCGATCTCGGCCTCCTCGTCACGCTCGAAGCCCTACTGGCAGAAGGGAACGTCACGCGTGCCGCCCGGCGCTTGAACCTGAGCCAACCCGCCTTGTCGGCCCGGCTGGCGCGGCTTCGCGATCAACTCGGCGATCCCCTCCTCATTCCGGCACGGCGTGGGATGGTCCTGACCCAGCGCGCCGTCGAGCTTCGGCAACCGTTGCATGACGCGCTGGAGGGTGTCCGCAGGGTTGTGGCAGATGGAGTGCCGTCCGACCCAAGGTCTTCGGTCCAGGTTCAGAGCTAGAGGCAACATGTCCCTTCTGGCGTGGTGTCGCGGATTGAATTAGCATTGCATCATGCTGCCCTGGCCGAAGGCGCCAGGGGATGCGTTTCGAACTTGCCCGGCAGAAGAGGCGAGCGGAACGCGGGGAGGAACCAATGCGGAAGCTGCAGTCGCAAGGCGTTCATCACATCACGCTGGTCGGCGCCGGACGCCAGACCTCGATCGACTTCTGGGAGGGGGTGCTCGGCATGCCCTTCATCTTCGAGCAGCCCAATCTCGACAAGGCGAGCGAGAGCCACCTTTATTTCGACCCGGGGGACGGGCGTCTGGTCACGGTTTTCACCGACGAGAGCCGCACCCCGGTCAAACGGCGCACGCCGACCGATATCGGCTGCGTCCACCACATCGCCTTCTCGGTGTCGCGGGTCACCTTCCTGCAGGCGGTCGGGCGGCTCGACGAGCGCGGCATCAGGCATAGCGGCGTCAAGGATCGCGGCTTCATGGACTCGATCTATTTCGAGGATCCGCTGGGGCTGCTGATCGAGCTTGCGTCCTACCGTTTCGAGCCGCCGGCCGGCTTCACCCATGCAGACGTGCTGATGGAGGCGCACAGGATCCGCGTGGCGCGCGGCGACTACAATATCGCCGAACTCCATCTGGCCGATGCCATCCAGGCGCTGGTCGAGCGGTCGCGTGAAACACTGTCGGAAAACAGGGCGCCGAAAAATCCTTATTAATCAGGTCAGAGGGAGGACCAAGATGGCGAAGACCGCAACCAAGAGCGCAAAGAAATCCGCGGCCAAGGCCGCGCCGAAAGCAGCGGCGAAGACGGCCGCGAAGGTGACGGCAAAAGCCGCACCCAAAGTGACGGCAAAGGCAAAAGCAAAGCCGGCTAAGAAGCCCAGCATAAAACTCAGCATGCTGAGGCCGAGCGTCAACAACATGACGGTTAGGGTGTTCGCGCGCGCGGCCGGGCTCGATCCCGCGGAGACCGACGCCTGGGGCCATACGCGCTCGCCTGAGTTCCTGGCGCGCAATCCGGCGCATCTGACGCCGATGATCGAGGACAAGAGCCTGCCGCGCGGCGTGCTGTGGGAAAGCTGCGCCATCATGCAGTATCTCGCCAACAAGCACGGGCTGGAGAAGTTCTATCCCAAGGCGCCGGCCAAGCGGGCGATGATCGACAGCGCCATGTTCTATCTTGTCGGTACGCTTTATCCCTATGTCGCGCGCGCGACCTATCCGGCGCTCGGCTTTCCGCAATATGCCGGCGAGGTCGGCCACAGCGACGCCCATCCCGACAAGAAATCGGAAGCGCAGAAGGCGGCGATGGCCGCGATCACCGAGCCGCTCGAAGTGTTTCACTCTTTCTTCCGCAACGGCAAACCGTTCATCGGCGGCAACAACCCGTCGATCGCCGACATAAGGCTGGGGGCAACGCTCGAATTCCTGGCGGTCGTCGACTATGCGCTGCCCAAATGGGCGAAAGAGTACATGGCGGCGCTGGAGAAGAAGCTCGGCAAGGCCTATGCCGAGCCGGCCGGCGACGTGCGCGGCTACATCGCGCATGTGAAATCGCAGGCCAGGGCGTAGCGGTTGGTCGGGTTAAGGTTTCGTTTACCTAAGACCTGTCTACTGGTCTCAGTCCTCGCCGCGACCACGGATGTACTGGCGCCATGACGAGGCAAGGGAAAGGTCGGCTCCGTGCCGGCCTTTTGCTTTTCGCGGCCATCGCCGAAATCACGACAGTATGATTGCACCACCGACGGGCGGACCGAAATCCTATTGTCATCCTCGTCATGGATCGTACGATACCGTCATAGGCAGAGCGACGGCGACGAGGACCTGCGATGAACACGGCAAGATTTCTTGTGATGGCGGGCACGCTGTCGGTTGTGCCCTTTCTATCGGCTGCCGCATCGCTCAACGGCATGAACGAGGTCGGCGCCGCCTTGCTCGCCTGCTGGACGCCGCCGGCCAATTCCGACAATTCCTCGGTCACGCTCAGCTTCAGCTTCAAGCGCGACGGCACGCTGATCGGGCCGCCTAAAACAACCGCCATCCATGTCGGCGGCGACGACAAGGCGCGCAAGGCCTATGTCGACGCGGCGATAAAGGCGTTGAATGGTTGCCTGCCGCTCAGCCTTTCGCCGACGCTGGCGCAAGGCATCGCCGGCAACGTCTTCACGCTGCAGTTCAGCTCGCCGAAGAAATAAGCGGCAGGCTCACCGTTTCAGGTCAGGCCGCGAACGCTCGATTTGGTACGCCTGACTTGGCACGCCTAGCCTGGGCGTGTTTTTCCAACACCGGCATCTCGAAGACATAGTCGCTCCAGGCCGACTCTGGAATCTGCCCGGCCAGGTAACAATCCAGCAGAAGGTTCTGTTCCGGGGTAAGGGGCCTCGGCGCCTGCTCATGATCCAACCCAAGCGAATGGATCAGGTTCCTGGTCAGGCCAGAGACGGTGAAGTGAATGGACATCTTCAGTCTCCTGGGTGCAGCGCGGATCACATCAGCACCGGAAACGTCCACCACCGGTCAAAGGTTTCATCAGCAATCGGTGATCGCGACGGCGGCTCGGTTTTTACGCCGGCCGTTGTTCGACTCTGTCCGGCCGGCACTGGGCCCACGGAACGTTATTCGCAGATGACGCGATAGCGCTTGCCGTCTTCGCCGACATTCCTGCAGGTGAGGGGGCTCTGCTCGCCGGATGTCGGGTCGGGCAGATCCCGGCCGAAGGACGATTTCTTTGAAGCGGGCCTGGAATGGCGCCGGACAGTCGGGCTCGCCGGCAGGCTTGCCGGCGCGCTTGGCGGCGGAGGAAACACATCCGACACGATCTGCCGCGAGGGGGTCGTTCCCGGCGGCGCCTTGTCCCAGACACGCCTGACATCCATCCGGCTGGGAACGATCACCGTGCCGTCGTCGCTTCGTGTGCAGGCGCCCGCTGCAAGCAGCGCGGGGCACAGGACGAAAGCGGCGATTCGATTGAACATTAGCAACACCTCAGGTGCTTTATAGTGTGTCGTCGCCCCAATCGCCAACAGGCGGATTACCGCAACCGGTGCCATGATGCTGGTTTTCTCAACGGCATCGAACGGCAGGTGGTTGCGATCCATTATGGTTAGCGGATCGTTAATGCTTGTCGGGCACATTCCGCCGACGAACCGCGAAGGGGGGTTCGGTTGGGGTGGCAACAGCATGGCGGACGTGGACAAGACGAGTGGGACTGGCGGCATGCGCGACCCCCTCGACGCAACGGTTGGGCATGACGACGACACGCCCGCCGACGAGAGCGGCGAGCAGCATCTTGCCGATCTCGAACGCACGATGGACGCCATGCGCATGGGCGTCGTGCTGCTGGACGCCCGGCTCGACACGCTGATCATCAATAAAGCCTACCGGGAGTTGTCCAAGATCCCCGAGGGGGCGGTGACTGTCGGTGCGTCATTCAGCCGCCTGATGGATCTCAATCGCCGCAACGGCATCTACGGCGAGATCGACGAACAGGAGTGGCAGCGCTACCTTGCCAGCCGAATCGCGGAAATTCGTGCCGGTTCCGTCGCGCCGCGCGAGTTCGTTCATGCCGACGGCCGCACGATGATATTCTCGGTGACGGCGTTGTCCGGCGGCAAGCGCCTGTTGACCTACTATGACGTCACCGAGGTCAAGCGCCGAGACGCCGAGATCGAAAGAGCCAATGCCAGGACGGCCGAGACGTTCAGCAATCTCAGCCTGATGGTCGATTCGATGCCGATCGGCGTCATCGTTGTCGATGCCGAATTGCGCGTCGAGGTGATCAACCGGGCCTTCTACGACTTCTGGAAGGTTGATCCGCTGCGTGCTCCGGCCGGCATCTCTTTTCGCGACCTCATGGAAGCCACTCGTGCCGCCGATCCGTTCGGAGGCGAGGAGCGGAACTGGCAAAGCCATGTGGCCGAGCGGGAAGCCGAAATCCGGGCCGGCGCCGCAGGCTCCAGGCATTTGCCGCGCAGCGACGGCCGCACGCTGATCGCCTCGCTGGCGCCGCTTCCGGGCGGCAAGCGGCTGATCTCCTATGTCGACATCACCGATATGAAGCAGCGCGAGACCGAGGCCGAGGATGCGCGCAGAAACCTCGCCACCGTTCTGGAATCGCTACCGGCCGGCGTCATCATCTACGACCGCGACGACCGCTTCGTCTTTGCCAACCGCAAGCTGCAGGACACGTTGCCGGCGCTGAAGCCGGCGTGGCAGCCGGGTTGCACGTTTCGCGAAGCATTGATTCTCGGCCATTCGGTTGGCTATTTCCGATCGAGCGGCGACACCCAGATCGACAGTCTGTACGGCGTCGACACCGAGCGCTGGCTTGACGCCATGCTCAAGCGGTACCGTTTGCCAAATTCCGCCTACGAGCGGCTCAACGCCGACGGGCGCTGGTACCAGGTCTATGACATGCGCACCGATGACGGGACGTTCATCGGTGTGCGTGTCGATATCACCGACATAAAGGTTCGCGAAAAGGCGCTGCGCGACTCCATGCGGCAGATCGACCTCTACCGGCACGTGATGGATGAGCTGCCGGTGGCGGCCTTCATCAAGGCCGACGATCTCAGCATGGAATTCGTCAACAAGGCCTGGTGCGCGCTGACCGGATTCGCCAAGGACGAGGTGCTCGGCAAGACGGATCGCGAGCTTTTCGCGTCGGAAGAGGCGGACGGCTTCAGCAATGACGATACCGGAGTCGTGGCAACCGGCGCGGGACGCGAGGTCGAGGAATCTGTCACCCATCGCGACGGCACCGTGCGGCAGCTGATGACGCGCAAGAGCCGGCTGGTGGCCATTGACGGGTCGGTGCATCTGGTCGGCTCCAGCACTGACATAACCGACGTCAAGGCGCGCGAGCAGGCGCTCCGGCAGACCATGAGCGAGAACGAGGTGTTCCGCAGCCTGATCGACAATGTGCCGGTGTCGATCTACGCCAAACGTTCGGACCTCAGGCAATTCTATGTCAACAAGGGCTGGTGCGATCTCACCGGCTTCAGCCGGGAAGAGGCGATCGGCAAGACCGACGTCGAGATATTCGGCGCCGACGGCGAAGCCTTCGTCGCCGGCGACCTTGCCGTGCTGCGGACCGGAGAGACGCAGGAGATCGAAGAGACGGTGACGCTGCCGGACGGCAGCGTCAGGCACCAGTTCGCGCGCAAGGGCGCGATGATCGCCTCGGACGGCTCGCTCTATCTCATCGGCTCCACCACCGACATCACCGAGCTCAAGCAGCGCGAGGCCGAGCTCAACGAAGCGCGGCAACGTGCCGTGCTCGCCGACCGGGCCAAGTCGGAATTCCTCGCCAATATGAGCCACGAGATCCGAACGCCGATGAACGGGGTCCTTGGAATGGCAGAGCTTTTGGCAAAGTCGGACCTCGATCCGAAGCAGAAGACGTTCACCGACATCATCGTCAAATCCGGCAACGCGTTGCTCACCATCATCAACGATATCCTCGACTTCTCCAAGATCGACGCCGGCCAGCTGGTGCTCGACCCGGCGCCATTCAATCTTGCCGAGGCGATCGAGGATGTGGCGACGCTGGTCTCGACGCGCGCCAAGGAGAAGGACCTCGAGCTGATCGTGCGCGTCCAGCCGGGCCTTGACGGCCAGTTCGTCGGCGATGTCGGGCGCATCCGGCAAATCGTCACAAACCTGCTCGGCAACGCGGTGAAGTTCACCGACGAGGGCCATGTGCTGGTCGATGTGACGGGCGAGCGGGCTCCCGCGGGAACGAAGCTCACCATTTCCGTGACGGATACCGGCATCGGCATTCCCGAGGACAAGCTGAAGCTGGTGTTCGAGAAGTTCAGCCAGGTCGATACGTCCTCGACAAGGCGGCACGAAGGCACCGGCCTCGGCCTCGCCATCACCTCGCGGCTGGTCGAGATGATGGGCGGCGAGATCGGCGTCGACAGCGCCGAGGGCAAGGGCTCGACCTTCTCGTTCACGGTCACGCTGCCCAGGGCGGAGCAGAGTGGACAGCGCATCATGCCGGTCGACGTCACCGGCGCGCGTGTGCTCATCGTCGACGACAACGCCGTCAACCGCTCGATCCTGAGCGAGCAGATGGCGTCGTGGACGTTCGATGCCTGCGCCGCCGAAAGCGGCGCCGAAGGGCTTAAGGTGCTGATTGCCGCCGCTGCCTATGGTGTGCCGGTCGACTGTGTCGTGCTCGACTACCAGATGCCGGGCATGACCGGCGCCGAGATGGCGCGCATCGTGCGCAACACGGCGGGCCTGGCGCACACGCCCATCATCATGCTGACCTCGGTCGACCAGTCGCTTGCCAATACCACCTATCGCGAGCTTGGCATCGATGCGCAACTGATCAAGCCGGCGCGCTCCTCCGTCCTTCTGGAAACGCTGGTCGCGACCATCCAGCGCCATCGCCACAGCAGCGCCGCGGCGCACCCCGCCGTTGGCGGCGGCCTATCGCAAGCCGCGCCGGCGCAGACGGCGACGTCGGACCGCGCCATGCTGCAGCCGCCGCCTGTGCGTGCGCGCCAACGCCCGGCCGAAGCCGAGCGCGGGCTCGACATCCTCGTCGCCGAAGACAATGAGGTGAACCAGATGGTGTTCACCCAGATCCTTGGCGAGACCGGCTACCGCTTCGAAATCGTCGGCAACGGCCGGAAGGCGCTCGATGCTTTCGGCAAGCTCAATCCGCGCATGATCCTGATGGACGTGTCGATGCCGGAAATGAACGGGCTGGAAGCAACAGGCGCCATTCGCAAGCTCGAGCAGGACACGGGCACGCATGTGCCGATCGTGGGCGTCACGGCGCATGCGCTGAAGGGCGACCGCGAACGCTGCCTCGAGGCCGGGATGGACGATTACCTGCCGAAGCCGATCAGCCCGCGGGCGCTGCTCGAGAAGCTCGAGCGCTGGCTGGGTCCGGATATCGAGACCCGGCGCAGCGCGGGTTAAAGCGAATTTAGCCGGCAGGCGGGCGCAAGGCGTTGACGTATGCGTATGGTGCGATCGCACCATACCAAAGCAAACGCCAAGCTCTGACAATCGTAGCATTGATTCCGCTCTTCGGTTACGGGCGGGAGCAGCGACCGCCAACAAGAAACAGCGTCGACTCTACCCCAACGGACCTGTTTTCGGCGATGGCCACGCCATGATCCGCTCTGGCATGCAGGCAACGCGCTCTCGTCCGGATTTTATTTCCCGGCGGCCGCGATCCGGCCGCCGGGATAATTTTTGATTCAAAAGTCAGACAAGTCGCTGATTCCCGCGGCAAACTCCGGCCGGCCCGCAGAGACCGCCGGAAGCCCCCCCGAGCATTCCCGTTCAGGCGTTACCGGGCTGACACGAAACTGTCATGCGACTGTAATAATCGAAGTCTATTGCGCTCACCGGGCGCCGATAGAACGGGTGCCGAAAGACCATCTTCCGAACAGGAGCAGGCCACATGAGACATTTCATCCGCTCTGCGGCCGTTGCGATTGCAATGGCTGCGGCATCAACCCTTAGCATCTCCGCCGCGATGGCAGCCGACATCTCCGGCGCCGGCGCCACCTTCCCTTATCCGATCTATGCGAAGTGGGCCGACGCCTACAAGAAGGAGACCGGCATCGGTCTCAACTACCAGTCGATCGGCTCCGGCGGCGGCATCAAGCAGATCAAGGCCAAGACGGTGACCTTCGGCGCTTCCGACGCGCCGCTGAAGGGCGAGGATCTCAACTCCACCGGGCTCGCGCAGTTCCCGATGGTGATGGGCGGCATCGTTCCGGTCGTCAACCTCGAAGGCGTCAAGCCGGGCGAGCTGGTGCTCGACGGCCCGACGCTGGCCGACATCTTCTCCGGCAAGATCACCAACTGGAACGACGAAGCGATCAAGAAGCTCAACCCGGACGTCAAGCTGCCCGACCAGGCGATCGCGGTCGTGCACCGTTCGGACGGCTCGGGCACCACGTTCAACTTCAGCTACTATCTGGCCGACGTCAGCGCCGACTGGAAGTCGAAGGTCGGCGTCAACACCGCGCTCGAGTGGCCGGTGGGCATCGGCGCCAAGGGCAATGAGGGCGTCGCCAACAACGTGTCGCAGACCGGCGGCGCGATTGGCTATGTCGAATATGCCTATGCCAAGCAGAACAAGCTGACCTACACCGACCTGATCAACAAGGACGGCAAGAAGGTCGAGCCGACCGCCGCCGCCTTCTCGGCCGCCGCGGCCAATGCCGACTGGAACTCGCAGCCGGGCTACGGCGTCATCCTGGCCAACCAGGCCGGCGCCGAAACCTGGCCGATGACGTCCGCCACCTGGATCCTCGTCTACAAGAAGCCCGACGACGCCGCCGCCACCGGCGAGGCGCTCAAGTTCTTCGCCTGGTCCTACGCCAAGGGCGACGAGCTGGCCGCCAGCCTGGACTATGTTCCGATGCCCGACGCGGTTGTGAAGAGCGTCGAGGAAATGTGGGGCAAGGACATCGTCGACGCCAACGGCAAGCCGCTCTATTCCGGCATGTGATTCTGACGAAAAAGGGAGGGCGCTTCCGGCGCCCTCCTGTCTCTTTCGAAATGCGAGGGGCTAGATGAGTGCCGTTTCCGAAGCCGCGACATCGTCCGCCATGCGGACCAGGGAAGCGACGGTGCGCCGCTTTGCCTTCACCGACATGGTCTTCCGGGCGGCTACGCGCGCTTCCGCTATCCTCGTGCTGGTTCTGCTCGGCGGGGTCGCCATCTCGCTGATCGCCGGATCGTGGGAAGCACTGTCGAAATTCGGCATATCCTTCCTTTCGACCGAATCCTGGAACCCGGTCACCGAGAATTTCGGCGCGCTGGCGCCCATCTACGGCACTATCGTCACCTCTGCCATCGCCATCATCATCGCCGTGCCGATCGGCATCGGCATCGCCGTCTTCCTGACCGAGCTCTGCCCGCGTCCGCTGCGGCGCCCTATCGGCATCGCCGTCGAGCTTCTGGCCGGCATTCCCTCGATCATCTACGGAATCTGGGGCCTGTTCGTCTTCGCGCCCTTCCTGCAGACGACGATCCAGCCCTTCATCATCTGGCTCTTCAAGGGCATCCCGGGCCTCAACAGCCTGTTTGCCGGCCCGCCCTACGGCATCGGCCTGCTGACCTCCTCGCTGATCCTGGCCATCATGGTGCTGCCCTTCATCACCTCGATCACCAAGGACGTGTTCGACACGGTGCCGGCGGTGCTGAAGGAATCGGCCTACGGCATCGGCTGCACGACCTGGGAGGTGACGCGGCGCGTGACCATCCCCTACACCCGCGTCGGCATCATGGGCGGCGTCATGCTCGGCCTCGGCCGCGCGCTCGGCGAGACGATGGCCGTGACCTTCGTCATCGGCAACGCGCATCGCATCAGCGCCTCGCTGTTCGCGCCGGGCACCACGATCTCGGCGACGATCGCCAACGAGTTCACCGAGGCCGATGGCGCGATCTACACCTCCTCGCTGGTGGCTCTCGGCCTGATCCTGTTCATCATAACCTTCATCATCCTGGCGCTCGCACGCTACATGCTGCTGCGCATCGATAGCCGCACGGGAGCCTGACCGATGGCGACTGCCGCATCACTTCACCAGAGCCGCAAGCGCAAGAATGCCGTGATGATGGCGCTGTGCGTTATCGCCGCCGGCATCGGCCTCGCCTGGCTGGCGCTGATCCTCGGCGCCCTGCTCTACAAGGGGCTCTCCGGGGTGTCGCTGGCCGTGTTCACCCAGATGACGCCGCCGCCCGGCGATGCCGGCGGCCTGCTCAACGCCATCTACGGCAGCATCGTGATGACGATCATCGGCATCGTCGTCGGCACGCCGATCGGCGTGCTGGCCGGCACCTACATGGCCGAGTATGGCCGCTTCTCGAAGCTCACCACGGTGGTGCGTTTCATCAACGACATCCTGTTGTCGGCCCCTTCGATCATCGTCGGCCTGTTCGTCTATGAGCTGATGGTGCGGCCCATGGGGCACTTCTCGGCCATCGCCGGCGCCGTCGCGCTGTCCATCCTGGTGATCCCCGTCGTGGTGCGCACCACCGAGGACATGCTGAACCTCGTGCCCAACGCGCTGCGCGAGGCGGGCACCGCCATCGGCGCGCCGCGCTGGGTGGTGATCCGCTCCGTCGCCTATCGCGCGGCGCTGTCCGGCATCGTGACCGGCATCCTTTTGGCAATCGCCCGCATCTCCGGCGAGACGGCGCCGCTGCTCTTCACCGCGCTCAACAACCAGTTCTGGTCGAGCAATCTCAATGCCCCGATGGCCAGCCTGCCGGTGACCATCTTCCAGTTCGCTCTCAGCCCTTACGAGGAATGGCAGCAGCTGGCCTGGACGGGCGCACTGATAATCACCCTGACGGTTCTCGGGCTGAGCATCATCGCCCGCAGCCTAACCGGACGCAGAGAGGACAGATGAAACCGATGTTGTCCACCGACCTGAACGTATCCGACACGACCGTCGAGAAGGCCAAGATCGAGGTCAAGAACCTCAACTTCTACTATGGCCAGTCGAAGGCGCTGAAGGACATCAACCTGTCGCTGCCCGAGCGCAGCGTGACCGCCTTCATCGGGCCGTCGGGCTGCGGGAAGTCGACGCTGCTGCGCGTCTTGAACCGTATCTACGAGCTTTATCCGAAGCAGAGCGCCGAGGGCCAGGTGCTGCTCGATGGCAAGAACATCCTCGACCGCTCGCAGGACCTCAACCTGCTCAGGACCAAGATCGGCATGGTGTTCCAGAAGCCGACGCCGTTCCCGATGTCGATCTACGAGAACATAGCCTTCGGCGTCAGGCTTTATGAGAAGATCAGCAAGGCCGAGATGGACAGCCGCGTCGAGTCGGCGCTGAAGCGCGCCGCACTCTGGAACGAGGTCAAGGACAAGCTCAATGCCAGCGGCCAGAGCCTCTCGGGCGGCCAGCAGCAGCGCCTTTGCATCGCCCGCACCGTCGCGGTGAAGCCGGAGGTCATCCTGCTCGACGAACCGGCCTCGGCGCTCGATCCGCTCTCGACCGCCAAGATCGAGGAGCTGATCGACGAATTGCAGGCCGACTACACGATCGTCATCGTCACCCATAACATGCAGCAGGCGGCGCGCGTGTCGCGGCAGACGGCGTTCATGTATCTGGGCGAGCTGGTGGAGTTCGACCGGACCGAGAAGATCTTCACCTCGCCCCGCGAGAAGCGCACCCAGGACTACATCACCGGCCGCTTCGGCTGAGCTCATACGAGGACAACATCATGGCCGAACATACCGTCGCCTCCTTCGACGAGGATCTGAGGCAGATCAGCCGGCTCATCAACGATATGGGCGATCTCGCCGGCTCCATGGTCGGCGGCTCGACCAGGGCCCTGCTCGAGAGCGACAATGCGCTGGCGCAGCGCGTCGTCTCCGACGATGCCATCATGGACGCGCGCCAGCGCGAGCTTGACGACCGCGCCATCACGCTGATCGCCAAGCGGCAGCCGATGGCGGACGATCTTCGCCACGTGGTCGGCTCGATCCGCATGGCGGGCGACCTCGAACGAATCGGCGATCTGGCCAAGAACATCGCCAAGCGCGTCGGCTCGGTCGGCGTCAGCACCGCCCCGCGCGACCTCACGCATTCGATCGATTCCATGGCGCAGCTGGTGCTAATCCAGGTCCAGGGCGTGATCCAGGAATACACGGTGGGCGATGCCACGGCGCTGGCCAAGCTTCGCAACGACGACGAACGCATCGACGTCAAATACACCTCCGTCTTCCGTGAGCTGTTGACCTACATGATGGAGGACCCGCGCAACATCACCGCCTGCACGCATCTTCTGTTCTGCGCCAAGAATCTCGAGCGCATCGGCGACCATGTGACCAACATCGCCGAGAACGCCTATTATGTGCTGACCGGGACGCAATTGCCCGCCAACCGTCCCAAGCAGGACGAGACGGCAATGTCGGCGCCGGCCGCCTGACGGAAAAGGTGACCCCGATGATCGCGCCACGCATCATGGTCGTGGAGGACGAGGAGCCGCTGGGGGTGCTGCTCCGCTACAATCTCGAATCCGAGGGTTACCAGGTGGAAGTGGTGACCCGCGGCGACGAGGCCGAAATCCGCCTTCAGGAAAATGTTCCCGACCTGCTCGTGCTCGACTGGATGGTGCCGGCGGTCTCCGGCATCGAGCTCTGCCGGCGTCTCAGGATGCGGCCCGAGACCGAGCGGCTGCCGATCATCATGCTGACCGCGCGCGGTGAAGAAAGCGATCGGGTTCGAGGTTTGTCCACCGGCGCCGACGACTATCTGGTCAAGCCGTTCTCGACGCCGGAGTTCATGGCGCGCGTCAAGGCGCTGCTGCGCCGCGCCAAGCCCGAGGTGCTGTCCAGCGTGCTCAAGGTCGGCGACATCGTGCTCGACCGCGAATCGCACCGCGTCTACCGCAAGAAGAGCGAGATCAGGCTCGGCCCGACCGAGTTCCGCCTGCTCGAATTCATGATGCGGCATCCCGGCCGCGTGTTCTCGCGCAGCCAGCTGCTCGACAATGTCTGGGGCGAGACGATCTATATCGACGAGCGCACGGTGGACGTGCATGTCGGCCGCCTGCGCAAGGCCGTCAACAACGGCCGCATGCCCGACGTCATCCGCACGATCCGCGGGGCGGGGTATGCGATCCGGGAAGACTGAGCCGCACGGTTCGCGGAATGACGCGTGGATCGCATGCGTTGGCGAGTAGCCGGGACGGTCGTGCTTCGTCATCCACGGGCGGAGCAAGGAGCGTAGCGACGCAGCGCAGACTCGAGGATCCATTCCGTGACTTCGACGCGCCTCCGCGGTGCAGAATTCTGCTCCGCTGTGGCTACGATCGAGGTAACGGCATGGATTCCAGGGTCTCCGCGACGGAGCTGCGCTCCTGCTTCGCCCTGGAATGACGAAGTCGCGGTGGCTTCGGCCAACCTCCAACGTTGGCGCGATTCGCGCGTTCAGCGCCAAGTTCGCTCAGGCGACGATCTTCCCCGCACTGCTTCTCGCCTGCACACCTGGCGCGAAAATCTCCTGGTCGACGAAGGTCAGCGCGCGCATTGCGCAGCCTTCGCGGATCAGCGGCAGCTCGTTCGGCTCGGTGTCGAAGGAGATCGAGTTCGAGTGCTGGCCGCCGGCGGTCTGGGCGATCGCCTCCCTCAGCGCCGGCTCGATCAGGTCGAAGGCGGCCGCGCTGACGCCGACCATGGCGACCGGCGCCGGGTCGATGAGGGCGAACAGGCTGCCAAGGCCGAAGCCCAGGGCCTCGCCGGCCCGACGATAGGCTTCCCGTTCGGGGCCGTCCGTCTGTCGAGCCTTTGCGGCCAGCGCGCGCATGTCGGCGTCGCCGACGTCGGTCGGCGCTGCGTCCTCGCTTATTTCCATGGCGCTGCGCCAGATCGCGTAGTTGCCGGCATAGGCCTCGACGCAGCCGCGGCGGCCGCAGCGGCAAAGCGCGCCGCCCGGACGATGGATCATGTGGCCGAACTCGCCGCCAGAGGAATGCGTGCCGGTGAACAATTCGCCCTTCAGCACCAGGCCCATGCCGATGCCGTGCGAGAGCAGGATGGCGATGAAATTGTCGCGATAGCGCTCGGGATCGCGCCATCGCAGCGCCACCGCCATCATGTTGCAGTCGTTCTCCATGGTGGCAGGGATGCCGAATTCCCTCTCCAGGATGTCGGCGAACGGAATGTCGGTCAGCGGCGTGATCGGCGACCATAGCATGGCGCGCGCGTGGGAATCGGTGATGCCTTGAATGCCCATGGCGATGCGGGCGACGCTGCCCACGTCGAGATCGGGATCCTGCAGCCGGCGCCGGACGATCGCCAGGCACTCGCCGATCAGCTCGTCGCGCGGCATGACGAGCGTGTCCAGGCGCCGCTGTTCCTCGGCGATCACCTGGCCGGCATAGTCGATGACGGCGACCGACAGGAAGTTCAGCGACAGCACCACCGTCAGCACCGCGGCGGCTTCGGGGTTCAACGCCAGGCCGATCTGCGGCCGGCCGCGTTTCAACGCCGTCGGCTCGCTGGCCTTGCTCTCGGTGAGGATGCCCTCCTGGATCAGATCGGCGGAGATCGCCGAAATGGTCGAGTGGCTGAGGCCGGTGGTGGCGGCGATTTCCGTCCGCGATGGCTGGCCGGCGCGGCGCACGGCCGAAATCACCATGGCGCGGTTGCGCCGGCGCAAATCGTCGTGACGGATTCCGACCGACATCGTCTCGCACGTCCTCCCCGGTCATCGCGGCCTTGTGATGATGTCACGGCCTGTCGCTGACACGCTAGGGATAGTGGCAGAAGCCAAAGCCGATGTCATTATTTATTGCGGATGTCGAAAAAAATGCCTGGACCCGTCAAATGCCATCAGAATCTCGGTTGACAGCTCCATTTCGCTGCATCACTATTTTTTTGAGGCTCGAAAAAAAGCCTCTATGCCGGCCTTTGGGCCAGTCTGGGTCGCGCCGCACAGGGCGCAGGGAGGATATCATGAAGAAATTCGCAGCCGCCATTCTGGCGGGCGTTGCCATGTCGCTGACGCTGGCTTCGGTCGCCGAGGCGAAGGGCAAGGTGATCGGCGTCTCGTGGTCGAATTTCCAGGAAGAGCGCTGGAAGACCGACGAAGCGGCGATGAAGGCCGCCATCGAGGCCGCCGGCGACAAGTATATTTCGGCCGACGCGCAGTCCAATCCGGGCAAGCAACTGACCGACGTCGAAAGCCTGATCTCGCAGGGCGCCAATTCGCTGATCATCCTGGCGCAGGATGCCTCGGCGATCGGCCCCGCGGTGCAGAAGGCGCTCGATGAGGGCATCCCGGTCGTCGGCTACGACCGCCTGATCGAGAACAAGGACGTTTTCTACCTGACCTTCGACAACAAGGAAGTCGGCCGCATGCAGGCCCGTGAGGTGTTCAAGGCCAAGCCCGAAGGCAACTACGTCTTCATCAAGGGCTCGGGTTCCGATCCGAACGCCGACTTCCTGTTCTCGGGTTCCATGGAAGTGCTAAAAGAGGCGATCGACAGCGGCAAGATCAAGAATGTCGGCGAGGCCTATACCGACGGCTGGCTGCCCGCCAACGCGCAGAAGAACATGGAGCAGTTCCTGACCGCCAACGACAACAAGGTCGACGCGGTCGTGGCCGCCAATGACGGCACCGCTGGCGGCGTCGTCGCGGCGCTGACGGCGCAAGGACTGGCCGGCACCGTTCCGGTCTCGGGCCAGGACGGCGACCACGCGGCGCTCAACCGCATCGCGCTCTGCACGCAGACCGTGTCGGTGTGGAAGGATGCGCGCGAGCTCGGCAAGAACGCCGCCGAGATCGCCTCGCAGCTCGCCGACGGTAAGAAGATGGGCGACATCGCCGGCGCCAAGGACTTCACGACGCCTGGCGGCAACACCGTCAAGTCGCTGTTCCTGACCCCGATCGCGATCACCAAGGACAATCTCAACGTCGTCATCGACGCCGGCTGGATCAAGAAGGACGAAGTCTGCGCAGGCGTTGCCGCCGGCAGCGTCAAGGTCTGCAACTAAGCTCGCCGACACTAGACCAAAAACCTTGCGCCGCGGCCTGAAGGCCGCGGCGTTTTCTCGAAGATTTACCGTTCCGCCTCAAGCGGATAGCTTCTAGGCTTGCTCCGGCATCCGCGCCAGACGGGCAGGCCGGCAGGAGGAATTCATGACCGACACGACGTCCACCCAACCGGCAGACACCGCGCGTGCCTCGGAGCTGGGCACCGTCGCCCGGTTCCTGAAGGCTACCGAGCTGGACACCCGCATGCTCGGCATGATCGGCGCGCTGCTCCTGATCTGGGTCGGACTGCATGTGATCTCCAGCCTGCGGCTTGGCGTCAATCCGCTCGACTTCGACAGCCGCACGTTCCTCACGCCGCGCAATCTCTGGAACCTGTCGGTTCAGACTTCGGCCGTGGCGATCATGGCCTCCGGCATGGTGCTGGTCATCGTCATGCGCAACATCGACCTGTCGGTCGGATCGGCCGAAGGGGTGATCGGCATGGTCATGGGTTTTGCCCAGGTGCATTTCCTGGTTCGCTTCGTCGGGCTTGAGCTCGGCAACCCGTGGATCTGGGTTCTGGCACTGCTGATCGGCCTGGCGCTCGGCCTCCTCATCGGCGCCTTCCAAGGCTTCATCATCGCCTATCTCGAAGTGCCGGCCTTCATCGTCACGCTGGGCGGTCTGCTGGTCTGGCGTGGCGCTGCCTGGTGGGTCACCAGCGGCCAGACCGTCGCGCCGCTTGACGCCACGTTTCAGCTGATGGGCGGCGGCCCGGCGGGCTCGATCGGCGCCAAATGGAGCTGGGTCGTCGGCATCGTCGCCTGCCTGGCGGTCGTTTTCATGCACTATAACGGTCGCGTGCAGCGCAAACGCTTCCGCTTCCCGCTGCGTCCGGTCTGGGCCGAGACGCTGCTCGCCACGGTCACCTGCGCTATCATCCTGGGCGCTGTGTGGCTTGCCAATTCCTATCCGTGGCCGGTCGGCATCGTGAACCGTTATGCCGCCGCCAACAACATCACCGTTCCCGAAGGCGGACTGTTCATCGCGCATGGCATCGCCATTCCAGTGCTGATGGCGGTCGCCGTCGGCCTGATCATGACTTTCGTCACCAAGCGCACGCGCTTCGGCCGCTATGTCTTCGCCATCGGCGGCAATCCGGAAGCGGCTAACCTCGCCGGCATCAACACGCGCTGGATCACCATGAAGGTGTTCATGATCATGGGCGTGCTGGCGACGATCGCGGCGGCGATCTCGTCGGCCAGGCAGAATTCATCCACCAATGCGCTCGGAACGCTGGACGAGCTGCTGGTCATCGCCGCGGCCGTCATCGGCGGCACGTCGCTTGCCGGCGGTTCCGGAACAGTGCTCGGCGCCATGCTTGGCGCGCTGCTGATGCAGTCGCTGCAGTCCGGCATGGTGCTGCTCGGCGTCGATTCGCCGCTGCAAAGCATCGTCGTGGGTGCCGTGCTGGTCGTGGCGGTGTGGCTCGACACCCTCTATCGCAAGCGGGCCTGATCAGGGAGGAGAAACAACATGGCTGACAAATCCGCTCCCGCCGGCGTTCCGCTGGTCGACATGCGCAACATCTCGATCGCCTTCGGCGGCATTCGCGCCGTCGACGACGCGTCCGTCGATCTTTTCCCCGGTGAAGTGATGGCGCTGCTCGGCCACAACGGCGCCGGCAAGTCGACGCTGATCAAGATCCTGTCGGGCGCCTACAAGCGCGACAGCGGACAGATCTTCATCAATGGCGAGGAGGCTTCGATCTCGAACCCGCGCGACGCCAAGAAATATGGCGTCGAGACGATCTACCAGACGCTGGGGCTGGCCGACAATGTCGATGCCGCGGCCAATCTCTTCCTCGGGCGCGAACTGATGACCGCCTGGGGCACGCTGGACGACGTCGCCATGGAAGCCGAGGCGCGCAAGGTGATGGGCCGGCTCAATCCGCGCTTCCAGCGCTTCAAGGAGCCGGTCGTCAAATTGTCGGGTGGACAGCGGCAGTCGGTGGCGATCGCGCGCGCGATCCTGTTCAACGCCCGTATCCTGATCATGGACGAGCCGACCGCGGCGCTCGGGCCGCAGGAGACGGCGCAGGTCGGCGAGCTGGTCAAGCAGCTCAAGGCCGACGGCATCGGCATCTTCCTGATCAGCCACGACATCCACGACGTCTTCGAGCTCGCCGACCGGGTCTGCGTGATGAAGAACGGCCAGGTGGTCGGCACCGCGCGCACCGCCGATGTCACCCAGGACGAAGTGCTCGGCATGATCATCCTGGGCAAATGTCCGCCCGGCGCCATTCCAGGCCCTGGCGCGCTGAAGATCGCGGCGTAAACCCAGGCATATAGCCGGCTAATTAAATGCTGCATGATGTACCAGCCGCGGTGATGATTTGACCGCGCCATTGTCTTGACGCGGAGACTTGCCCATAAAGATCGTCGACCGTCCATGGGCCACATCTTTGATTTGAAGAAGCTCTTTCCGATCGTTGCCTTTGTCGCCGTCGCGCTGATCAGCCTGACGATGGCAGGCTTCGCCTATTTCGCGACGCAGGAGGCGGCGCGGATCAAGTTCGAGGGCACCGCCGACGACGCGCTGAGCCGCATCGAGAGCCGCATCGACCTGCATCTGTCGCTGCTGCGTTCGACGCAGGCGCTGTTCGATGCGCGCAACGGCGACATCACGCGCGGCGAATTCAACGCCTTCTTCTCCGCGCTGAACATCGATGACAACTTCGCGGGCCTGCGCGGCATAGGCTTCCTCAGGCTTGCCAAAGCCGGCGACGAGGCCGCTGTCGAACGCGACATCCTGCGCGACCATGGATCGGCCCACCCGATCTACCCCGCGACGACCCAGCAATGGCGCACGCCGATCGTGCTGTTCGAACCGCTCGACACGTCCAACCAGTCGATCATCGGATTCGACATGTTCAGCGAGCCGGTGCGTCGCGAGGCGATCGAAAAGGCGATGGCTGACGACCAGCAGCATGCGAGCGGCCTGGTCCAGCTCGGCCAGGGCGCCGGCGTGGCGCAGACGTTCACGGGATTCCTGGTTTTCGTGCGGCTGAACGTCGAAACCGCGCCCGAGGTGATCAATGCTAGCCGCTCCTCGACAGCCGGCTTTCTCTATGCGGCGTTCCGCGCGCAGGATCTGTTCCAGGTCGCGCTCAGCCGCGCGCCGCTGCTGCCCGTCAATGTCGAGGTCTATGACGGCAAGCCCGAGGCCGGCAATCTTTTGTTCCGGTCGGAAGCGCCGCCGGCGGAACGCATCGGGGCGAAGCTTCTGGCGCGTCGCGATATCGTTGTTGCCGGTCGGCCCTGGACGCTGCTGTTCAGGCCGACAAGCGCCTTCGAGCCACCGTCCTCGCGCGCCATTCCGGTGATGCTCGGGCTGTTCGGCCTGCTGCTTGCAGGGGCCATCGCGATGGTGGCGCGCTATCAGGAGCGTGCCTATGACGCCAAATCGGCACTGCATGAGGCGACTGAAAAGAGCCTGCTGGAAAAGGACCTGATCCTGCAGGAGATGAAGCATCGCATCAAGAATTCGATCACCCGCGTGCTGGCGATCGCGCGGCAGACCGCTTCGCAAGCCACCGACGTCAAGGAGTTCTCGGCATCGTTCTCGGCGCGCCTCCAGGCCATGGCCGCATCGCAGGATATGCTCACCCGCTCGCGCTGGCAGAAGGCCGATCTCGGCGACCTGCTGCGTATCGAGCTGGGGCAGGTATTCGGCAAAGACCTCCCTGAAGGTGTGCTGTCCGGGCCGCAAGTGCTGCTCGACGAGACGACGACCCAGGCGCTGGGGCTGACCTTCCACGAACTCGCCACCAACGCGCTGAAATATGGCGAAGCCGGCAATTCGGTGGGTGCCCTCAAGGTCGACTGGAATGTGAAGGGGCGCGGCCGCGAGCGGACGCTTACCCTGAATTGGCGCGAAGCGGGTCAGAAGAAACTGGAGGCGCCGGCAAAGACCGGCTTCGGCACCAAGCTGATCGATCTCAACGTCACACGCGAATTGCGCGGCACGATCGCGCGCGACTATCGGGACGACGGATTGAAGGTGGAAATCAGGATACCGCTGGCCGAGTGAGCGGCCAAAATGGCCCCGCGATGGCGAACGAATCAGCGGGTCGGAACCGGAGGCCGGCCAGCGGCCTCCGGTCCCTTTCCGGCATCAGTTGCAGCGAGCCGTGTAGATCCGGCCGCGATGATCGCGGTACTGGCAATAGCCGTTGCGCAGGTTACGAACCAGAAGGCCCGACCCGGCACCGACGGCCGCGCCGATCAGCGCACCCTTGCCGCCGCCGACCAGGCCACCCACGCCGGCGCCAATCAGGCCACCGCCCACGACATCCTGCTCGGTCGTGGTGCAGCCGCTGACAGCGACAACGGCAACCATGGCAATAATCATTTTCCGCATTGAAATGCTCCTCACTTTTGTCCTCACTTTTCGGCAATGCCAGCCGCCATTTAGCATGAAAAAACGAGCTTTGCCTGCCCGATCTTACTGTTGTTTAAGATAATCTTTTTCGGGGCGCACGCTGTTTGACGCGACAAGGATACCGGAAACCTCCAAAGACGCGGCAAGAGTGCCGTCAGGCCGCACGTTCCAGGCGATCCGATCGTAATCATCTTCCAGGGCCGGATCCACGGTAAGGCACTTGCCGACGATGTGCGGGGCCTGGCCCTGCAGGTCGCCGAGGGCGAAGGGCCGTTCGGCCGTACAGGCCTGCTCGGTCTCGAAGACGCTGACCGGCACCTGGAGCTCGCGACAATCGGTCATTGTGCTCGAGCAACCGACGACGAAGAGCAGTGCGGCGATGTGTTCCATGGCTCCAAACCTCTCGCCGCAAACAACGATTCTCGGCGAGCGAAAGTTCCGGGGCCGGGTTCAAAGCGTAGCGTAGAATGGAATCAGGCGAAGCGCATTAAGGTCTGTTCCTGATGGACGTTTACCCAAAGCCGCCGCGCAACCTTGATCGACATGCCAGCGGCCCAAGCCGCATGCAGGGATCAGAACAATTGCCAGGCGGCAGTCAGGGCCACGGCGGCGAGAAGCGCCACCGCGCCAAGGCGAAGTGGAAGATGGAATGATCGCGGCGCCGGCTGCGGGTCGGCATCCTGGAAGCCGCTCATCGAGACACGGGCGGCCTGTTCCAGCTTGTTCATATCGGCAACCGTCATTTTCAGCCTCCCAGATCGCACGCCGGGAGGCACGGATGGGTTCCGGCGCGTCGCCCGCCGGCAGCACAGGATCGGACTTTATGGTGAATAGGGAGTTAAGCGCCTGCGAAGCCTGGCGCCATAGGGCGCAATCAATCCGTCTCGAAATTTCCATGCGGGACGGTGAGGCGATATTCCATACGGTCCTTGCCGATCTCGAGCGTCGCGGAGCCGTTCAGCGACATCGGCACGACGCGCTCCAGCGCCACGCTACCGAAGCGCTTTTCATTGCGCGGCGCGTCGCCGACCGCCTCCGTCCAGGTCAGCAAAAGGCTGGGCGTGCTTCCGCTTTCGGGTTCAATCCTTGCGCTCACTTCGACATGGCCGTCCGCTCGCGACAGCGCTCCGTAGCTCACCGAGTTCACAGCCAATTCGTGCATCGCCAAGCCGATATGCAGGGCGGCATTGGGATTGAGATAAGGATTGTCGCCCGCGAACCGCAGGCTTCGTGCCAGATCGGCGCTGTAGCGGCCGACCTGGCCGGATACGAGTTCCTGCAGCGCCGCTCCCCTCCAGTTGGAGGATGTGACCAGATCCTGCGAGGACGCGAGCGATTGCAGCCGGCCGCGAAACCGCGCCAGGAACTCACCGAGCGTCTCCGTGTAGCGTCCTGTCTGTGTGGCGATGCTCTGGATGATGGCCAGGAGGTTTTTCGATCGGTGACTGACTTCGCGCAGCAATGCCTTCAGCGTCTGCTCGCGACGTTTCTGCTCCGTCGTTTCCACCATGGTGGTCACGACGCCGAGCACTTCGCCGGCGTCCCCGCGGTCGGCATCGATCCAAAGCTGGAACCAACGGACACCCTGGCTTCCTGGAATGCTGAGCTCGAGCTGGTCCGCGTTGCCGGATTCGATCACCTTGAGCTTGACGGCGCTTATGCGCTCGGCCTGCGCGGGGGAAAGCAGGTCCTTGCCGTCGGCGGCTTCGGACGCCCAAGGCGCGCTCATGTTGCGCGACCAGACCGTTTTCATCTGCCGATCCTGATAGAGAACCGAGATTCCGGCATTATGCAGGGCATGAAGCAAGGCTCGCCCCACCTGTATCCCGCTCTCGGCGGGATGCATCGCGATCACCTCTGCGTCCTGCGTTTCAGTCCTGTCCTTCGTGGGATCCTCGGGAGGCATCGGAACATCCCCGCACTCGGTCCTTGAACGGCTCAATCCGCAACTGGTTCCGACGCCGCAGGCTCGCCAAAAACGGTCCGCCGGACGGCGCTCTTTCGAGACGCCGCCCGGCGGTGGCTGGAAACCGTTTGAGGGGTGCGGCTTCCAGTGTCGCGTCAGGCTCTCCTGAAGAGGCCCGCAATGAGCGAAATCACCAGGAAGGCGAGGAAGATGAAGAACAGGATCTGCGCGATGCCCGCCGACGTGCCGGCGATGCCGCCGAACCCAAGCGCGCCGGCGATGATCGCAACTACGAGAAATACGAGCGCCCAGTACAGCATGATGCGTCTCCTTCTTATGTCGGGAAAAGAACGTGGGTCGGTGCCGTTTGTTCCACCATTTGCTGAAAAAGACGATCCCCTTTGAAGACACTTTTCAGATCGCAAATAGATGAGCGCCATGCGAGGCGCGAAGGCCTCGCATGGCGCTCAAAATGGTCCAGAACCCGGAGCGGATCAGGCGGCGGCCTTGGCCTGCCGGTCGAAGAACAGGGCCTGGCTGATCAGGGCCTTGACCATGTCGGGATTGAAAGGCTTGGTGACCAGGAAGGCCGGCTCGGGGCGTTCGCCGGTCAGCAGGCGTTCCGGGAAGGCGGTGATGAAGATCACCGGTACCGGTGTCGACGACAAGATCTCGTTAACGGCCTCGATGCCAGAGCTGCCGTCGGCGAGCTGGATGTCGGCCAGCACCATTTTCGGCCGCGTCTTGCCGAACATGGCCACCGCCTCGGCATGTGTACGTGCCGTGCCGACGACCCGGTGGCCGAGGCTTTCGACCATCTCCTCGATGTCCATGGCAATCAGCGGCTCGTCCTCGATGATCAGCACATCGGTCGCGACCTGTCGCGAAATCTCGCTGCTTGCCTGCGCAAGCAACTCCGAGAACTCGTCCTCGTCGACGTCGAGAACCTCCGCGGCCTCGTCCTCGCTGAAACCCTCCACGGCGACGAGAAGGAAAGCCTGCCTCGGCAGGGGCGCGATCGCGTTCAGATTGGCGGCCGCCCGCTGCTCCCAGGCCGTCTGGGCCTGCTCCTGCGGGACGCGGATGGCAACTGAGGTGAAGAGCCTGGCAAACACCTTATATATCGCAATACGGTCGCTGGAGGCTTCGGGGAAGATATTGGTATCGGCGATGATGGCTTCCAGCATCGCGGCGACCAGCGCGTCACCGCTTTCCTGCGATCCGGACACCGCGCGCGAAAAGCGGCGCAGGAACGGAAGATGCGGAGCGATGGTAGCGGACAAACTCATTATTTACGTCTCCCTCAGATGACGTTGCACGATCAAGGCCATGCTATTGCCAGCCCCTGGAAAACCAACGCCGGCTTCCGGAAAAAGTTCCGCCGGCCATGGAACTAAATTAGCAGGCCGGCGTTTCGGGGTCTCGGGTTGGGCAACCAGACGAGGGTTCCGCTTGCGTTGTGGTTTGAAGTCGAAGAGCGGTTCCGGTGCTGGAAACTAGGGCTAACATGAAAGAAATGTCAAAAAAGCAGATGGCTGATGCCAAGAGCAGGCATCGGAACGGGGATGGCAACCCGCTTGGAGCAAACTCCGAAATTGCCCGCAAGCTCAAGCAATATTACGACGAGCTGGTCTCGGATCATGTGCCGGACCGTTTCGCTCAGTTGCTCAGCCAGCTGGAACAGACCGAACCTGCCCAGAAAAAGGACTGAGGCATGGTGGCGGTATCCCAGAGCTTCAAGACCGAGCTGCTCGGTGCGATCCCGAGCTTGCGTGCTTTTGCCGTGTCGCTGACGCAGAACGCCGACCGGGCCGACGACCTCGTCCAGGAAACGCTGGTCAAGGCGTGGGACAAGCATGAGAGTTTCCAGCCGGGCACCAATCTCAAGGCCTGGCTGTTCACCATCCTGCGCAACGAATTCTATTCGCAGATGCGCAAGCGCGGCCGCGAAGTGCAGGACAGCGACGGCATCATGACCGCCAGGCTTGCCGTCCATCCGGCCCAGCACGGTCAGCTCGACCTCAAGGATTTCCGCGGCGCGCTCGAGCAACTGCCCGAGGACCAGCGCGAAGCCATCATCCTGATCGGCGCTTCCGGCTTTTCCTACGAGGAAGCCGCCGAAATCTGCGGCTGCGCGGTCGGCACGATCAAGAGCCGGGTCAGCCGGGCGCGGACCAGGCTGCAGGAGATCCTCAAGATTTCCGGCGAGGACGAGTTCGGACCCGACGCGATCTCGGCGCAGGTGACAGGCTCGAACGCGGCCTGATTTTCGGGACGCGGAGCGCCGCCTGGCTTCCCTAAGTGCGATACCGGCCATTTCGGCGGGCGTGATCGGCTCGCCGAGCTCGGTGTTCACGAGGACTTGCTTGTCAGGTCAGGCAGCAGTTCTATTCTCTTCGGCGGTATGGAAACAATATCTGCAGCATCGGTCTTCCGCCTCTTGGACGGGCTGCGGCCGCCCGGTCCGCGAGCCAGGGCGGCCGCCCTTGCCGTGGGGGCCGTGCTTTTCTGGGCGACATGGCCGACACTGGCCACGCTGGCGAGCCCCGCGCCTCCGTTCCTGGTCTTTGGGCTGGCTGCGGCCGTAGGCTTTGTCGCCGCGCTTTTCATGGCGTTCATGCGTGGGCGCACCGCCCCCTTCGTCGCCACGCCGTTCCGCACGGTCCTTCTGGTCAGCGTCGGCCTGCTCGTCAACAATGTCCTTTATCTCTTCGCCATGCCCAGGATCGGGCCGGCGGAGGCGAATGTCGTCGCTTATCTGTGGCCGGTGATGCTGGTGCTCATCATGGCCCGGAAGCGGCGTGAGCGGCTCGGCCCGTCGCGCCTGGGGAGCATTGTTCTCGGCTTCGTCGGCGCGGTGGTTGCGATCGGCCCCAGCTTCGCGCTCGGCTTCGACTTTTTTGGCGTGTTCCTGGCATTTTTGAGCGGCCTTACCTTCGCCATCTATGCCGCGGTCCGCTCGGATGGTCGGGAGGCCGAGGACGTCATCGGGCCGTCAATGGGACTTCTGGCGGTGCTTGCGCTGGCCTTGCACTTCGGTTTCGAGGCGCCGATCAGCCTTTCCCCATCCCAGCTGCTGGCGATTGCAGCCATAGGGATCGTTCCGTTGACGCTTTCCAACGCGCTTTGGGATCGGGCGACCAGGACAGGCCATACCGCGCTGATCTCGGCAATCGCCTATGCGACGCCGTTGGCCGCGTTGTCCCTGCTCGCGCTGCTCGGCGTCGGCGATGTTTCCTATGGGGTAGCCGCCGGCGCCGTGCTGATCGTCATCGGGGCGCTTGGCGCATCCGGTATCTGCGGAAGGATCCCCGGTTCGCGCAAGCCGTAGCGAAGGTGAACGGGCAGCCTGTAGGGCGGATTCGGCGAACCCTGCATCAGGTCGCGGTGACCCGGCCGCAGGCGATGGCCACCGCTTCGATCAGGTCCTCGCCGGAGTAAGGCTTGGTGACCAGCCGGACATCTGGAAACGAGCCCTTGACCTCATCCGAATCTGAATAGCCGGAGGCGAATACGAACGGCACGCCCTCGCTGCGCAGCCGGGCGGCGAAATCCAGGGTCGAGACGCCGCCGAGCATAAGGTCAACAACCGCCACGTCGAATCGCGGGGACAGCGTTTGCCCATCGATCTCGACGATCTCCCGGGCGATCGTCACCTCCGCCGCGCCATGGTCGCGGCAAAGCTGCTCGACATCCATCGCGATCAGGAACTCGTCTTCCAGGACGAGGATACGCAGTCCGTCAAGCAGTGCTGGCACTTATCGGTTTCTCCTGGCAGGACCGCACTGATGCGCGGAATTTGTTGGTATGTCATTTAAAAAAGACATGGCTAAAAACACAGGGGTGGAAGCCTGCGGAACCCGCGCTGGTTTCAAGCGTTTCCCTGCGCCCATAAGGGCAGGGATTTCGAAGAGGGGTCGAAATGTCCAGCCAAAGCGCACGTCCGTTTGCGAGCCGTCAATATCCTTGCGAAAAATGCCCGTTGCGGCCCTTGCCTGCATTCCGTGAGTTCGACAAGCAGGAATTGTCATTCATCAGCACCTTCAAGCGCGGTGAACTGGCGGTAGACAAGGGGGCGACGGTCCTGGTCGAAGGCAGCCACAGCGCCCATCTCTACACGGTGCTGTCGGGCTGGGCGTTCCGCTACAAGCTCTTGCCCGACGGGCGGCGGCAGATCCTCAATTTTTCCATGCCCGGCGACCTCATCGGCCTGCAGGGCAGCCTGATGGGCGAGATGCAGCATTCCGTCGAAGCCCTGTCGCCAATGCTGCTTTGCGTCTTCGAACGCGAGCAGTTGCAGGAACTCTACCGCAACCACCCCGGCCTTGCCTACGACATAACCTGGATCGCTTCGCGCGAGGAGCGAATGCTGGACGAGAACCTGCTCAGCATCGGCCGTCGCACCGCGCTCGAGCGCGCCGCCTATCTTATCGCCTTCATCGCCAGCCGGGCTCGCGGCGCCGGCCTCAACGGCAAGACGCCGGTGCAGATCCCGATCACGCAACAGCACGTCGCCGACACGCTTGGCCTCTCGCTTGTCCACACCAACAAGACGATCCGCAAGCTGATGGACCGCAAATTGGTCCTGTGGCGGGATGGTGGCTGTGAAGTGATCGACTATGATGGGCTGAAGAAGCTGGCCCGCTGGGAAGGGCTGGGGGAGGATCGCAGGCCGCTGATCTAGGGCGTGTTCAGATTCAGGTCAGGCCGGCCGGCAAATGGCAGCTTCCTGCGCTTC
>CCNC01000091.1 GCA_000824845.1 Mesorhizobium sp. ORS 3359
CAGGAAGATCAGCCAGCCGACCTGGTTGTTCGACTTGAACAGCTTCAGGCACTGGTCCGGATTGTTGATGTCGAGCCGGATGATCTGGCGCCCCATATGCGCGCCGGCGGCGATCAGTCCCGCCAGCGCCACGATCGGCACCTGCGCCGAGGCGAAGGCGATGGCGAAGCAGATCAGCGCGCCGCCATAGAGCCCGCTAAGCCACATCTTGGTATTGTCGCCGAACAGCCGCGCCGTCGAGCGCACGCCGACGATGGCGTCGTCTTCCTTGTCCTGATGCGCATAGATCGTGTCGTAGCCGATCACCCACAGGATCGAGCCGATATAGAGCATGATGGCCGGATCATCGATGTCGCCGAACTCGACCGCCCAGCCCATCAGCGCGCCCCAGGAGAAGGCTAACCCCAGCACGAATTGCGGCCAGTTGGTGATGCGCTTCATGAAGGGATAGACCGCGACGATCGCCAGCGAAGCGATGCCGAGCGGAATGGCGAAGCTGTTGAACTGCAACAGCACGGCCAGGCCCACCAGCGCCTGGATGATGACGAAGATCCATGCCTGGCGGCGCGTCACCTTGCCGGCCGGCAACGGCCGCGAGCGGGTGCGCTCGACCTGGTTGTCGATGTCCTCGTCGGCGAGGTCGTTATAGGTGCAGCCGGCGCCGCGCATGGCGACGGCGCCGATGAAGAACAGCAACAGGTACCATGGCGCCGGCAGCAGCGTCAGCAGCGGGTCGGTGGCGCGCGGATAGGCGCCCGCGGCAAGCGCCGCCGACCACCAGCAGGGCCACAAAAGCAACTGCCAGCCGATCGGCCGGTCCCAGCGCGCGAGCTGCGCATAGGGCCAGAGCCACCGCGGCAGCACGCGGTAAACCCAATGGCCGCTCGGCGCGTCGGCGACACGGCCCTGGATCGCTTTCGATTGGACGGTTTCCATCACGCTGGAGTGGCAGCAGCGGCAAGCGCCGTCAAGCGGCCGCGTTGTCGCTCAACCAGTGAAAACATCGTGACCGGCAAACCATGCCTTGGCGACCTCGATGAAGGCCACGGCCGCCTTCGACAGGCGCTGGCGCGTGTCATGGGGTCAGGATGATCCGCTGCATCGGCAGCGCGTCGGAGAGCGGCTTTAAGACCAGCGGCAGGCCGTCATAGCTGCGGTCGCCATGGGGCCTCGTATAGCTGACGGCGACGCCGAAGCCGTTGGCCACCATGGAGCGCTGCAATTCGAACGAGCTCGTCGTCGCCCGCGCGATCGGCGACAGGCCGCGGCTGAGAAAAAGGTCCAGCATGTGCTGCCAGCTGTGCGGCTGGTCGGTGGTGATCAGCGGATGCACCGCGAGCTCGGCCAGGCTGACGGCATGCTTGTCCGCCAGCACATGGCCTGCCGGTAGAAGCGCATGCGGCCGCAATTCATGCAGGAGAATGCGCTTGAAATGCCCGGGCAGTCCGAGATCATAGGTGAGGCCGAGATCGACGGCGCTGTCGGCCAGGCGCCGCCCCAGCGTCTCGAAAGTCTCGTCGCCGATGACGACCGTGACGGCCGGGCAGCGCTCGGCGAAGGCGCGCATCAGCGCCGGCGCGAAATAGGGCGCCAGGTCCTCGAAGCAGCCGAGGACCATCTCGCCGCCGACATCGGCATCTCGCGAACCGAGCGCCGCCAGCTCGTCCGCCTCGCCCAGCACCTGCCCCGCCTTGGCGACGGCCCTGCGGCCGAAAGATGTCAGGGCGACGCCGCTGCCGCGCTGGCGCACAAAGATTTTCTGGCCGAGCGCGTCCTCGACATGGTCGATCGCCACCGAGATCGAAGGCTGCGACACGTTCAGCGCCTGGGCCGCCATGGTCACGCTGCCATGGCGGGCGACGGCGACGACGTAGCGCAACTGCGTGAGTGTGAACTTCATAGATCGAAACTATAAGCAGGATGAGAAGTTATTATTTTACGTAATGTGATGCACTTGCGATAGTCGGTCATAGACAAGCAGGAGAGCACGATGGCCAGCCCGAAGATCGACGCCGCGACGATTGCCGATTACCAGCGTGACGGCGCGGTCTGCGTCCGCGGCGCCTTCAAGGGCTGGGTCGACGTCATCGCCGACGGCATTGAACGCAATATCCAGAACCGCAGTGCCACGGCCTCCGACATCGCCGGCGGCAAGGGCAGCTTCTTCGACGATTACTGCAATTGGGAGCGCATCCCGGAGTTCGTCAGGATTGTCAGGGAATCGCCTGCGGCAGAACTCGCGGCCGCCGTCATGCAGTCGCGCAGCGCCCAGTTCTTCCACGACCACGTCCTGGTCAAGGAGCCCGGCACGCAGAAGCCGACGCCTTGGCACCAGGACATTCCCTATTACTTCGTCGACGGCAGCCAGACGGTGAGCTTCTGGATCCCGATCGACCCGGTGAAGGAGGCGACGCTGAGGCTGATCGCCGGCTCGCACAAATGGGAAAAGATGGTGCTGCCGGTGCGCTGGCTGAACGACGCCAATTTCTATGCCGGCGAGGGCGACTATTTGCCGGTGCCCGATCCCGACAACGATCCCTCGATGAAGGTGCTGGAATGGGAGATGGAACCCGGCGACGCCATCCTGTTCGATTTCCGCACCGCGCATGGCGCGCGCGGCAATTTGACCTCGGCGCGACGCCGGGCGCTGTCGCTGCGCTGGGTCGGCGACGACGCGCATTATGTCGAACGCCCCGGCCGCACCTCGCCGCCCTATACCGGCCACGACATGAAGCCCGGCCAGAAACTGCGCGAGGACTGGTTCCCGGTCATCTACCAGAGCTGAGTCGTTTTCCCGCCCGGTCAGGACACGGGACTTGCCTCCTCACATCTTGATGAGGGCCATGTTCCCGTGCGCAATTGCCGCCAAAATGCCAAGACGCCTTGACCCGCCGCCCGCGGACCAATAGCGGGTTCTGGGAGACGATCAGCAAGAGGTGGCCATGAACGTTCTTCTTCTCGGCTCGGGTGGCCGCGAACATGCGCTGGCCTGGAAGATCTCTGCCTCGCCGCTGCTGACGAAGCTTTATGCCGTGCCCGGCAATCCCGGCATCGGCCGTGTCGCCGAACTGGTCAAGCTCGACGTCGCCGACCATTCCACCGTCGCCGCCTTCTGCCAGGAAAAGAAGATCGACCTCGTCGTGGTCGGCCCTGAAGGCCCGTTGGTCGCCGGCATCGCCGATGATCTGCGCGCCTGGGGCATCCGCGTCTTCGGTCCGTCCAAAGCGGCGGCCAGGCTCGAGGGCTCGAAGGGCTTCACCAAGGATCTTTGCGCCAAATTCAACATCCCGACCGCCGCCTATGGCCGTTTCGACGACCTTGCCTCGGCGAAAGCCTATGTCGAGAAGACCGGCGCGCCGATCGTCATCAAGGCCGACGGGCTCGCGGCCGGCAAGGGCGTCACCATCGCCATGACGCTCGATGAGGCGAACGCCGCGCTGGAAGCCTGTTTCGACGGTGCCTTCGGCGCCGCCGGCGCCGAGGTCGTGGTCGAGGAATACCTGACCGGAGAGGAGGCGAGCTTTTTCTGCCTGTGCGACGGCGCCACCGCGCTGCCCTTCGGCACCGCGCAGGACCATAAACGCGTCGGCGACGGCGACACCGGGCCGAACACCGGCGGCATGGGCGCCTATTCGCCGGCGCCGGTGATGACGCCGGAAATGACCGAGCGCACCATGCGCGAGATCGTCGAGCCGACCATGCGCGGCATGGCCAATCTCGGCGCGCCCTTCGCCGGAATCCTCTTCGCCGGCCTCATGATCACCGAGAGCGGCCCGAAGCTGATCGAATACAACACCCGCTTCGGCGATCCTGAATGCCAGGTGTTGATGATGCGGCTGAAGGACGATCTGCTCGTCCTGCTCAACGCCGCCGTCGACGGCCAGCTTGCGCATATGTCCATCCGCTGGAGCGACGAGACGGCGCTGACCGTGGTGATGGCCGCGAGGGGCTATCCGGGCACGCCGGAAAAGGGCTCGGTCATCCGCGGCCTCGACGAGGCCGAGAATGATGGCGCCCAGATTTTCCACGCCGGCACCGCCATCAATGGCGGCGCGCTGGTCGCCAATGGCGGCCGCGTCCTCAACGTCACCGCGCTCGGCAAGACCGCCGGCGAGGCGCAGGCCAAGGCGTATGCGGCGATCGATAAGATCGACTGGCCACAGGGCTTTTACCGGCACGACATCGGCTGGCAGGCCGTGGCGCGCGAGAAGGCCGGCGGCTAAGCCGCCGCGCTCTTCCGCCCGCCACGCGCCCAGGCGGGCAGCCAGTCGCCATGCGCGGCAAGCAGATCGTTGACGAGCGACCAGATCTGGTCGAGGTCGAGCTCGGCCGCCGTGTGCGGGTCCATCATCGCGGCGTGGTAGATGTGCTCGCGGTTCTCGCTCATCAGCGCCCGCACCGTCAGCTCCTGCACGTTGATGTTGGTGCGGATCAGCGCGGTCAGCTGCGGCGGCAGGTCGCCGATATAAGTCGGCTGGATTCCGGAAGCATCGACCAAGCACGGCACTTCCGCCGCGCAGTCGAAAGGCAGCGAGGTGATGCAGCCATTGTTGCGGACATTGCCGTAGATCACCGACGGCTCGCCGGTCCACACCGAGTTCATGATCGAGGAGGCATATTCCCTGGACTGCTCGACCTCGATCCGTTCCGCCGAGCGGTAGGCCTCCGCCTGTCCTTTCCAGCGCTCGATCTGCTCGATGCAGCGTTTTGGGTATTCGTCGAGGGGAATGCCGTATTTCTCGATCAGGTCGGGGCGTCCGTCCTTGATGAAATAGGGCGTGTACTCGGCGAAATGCTCCGAGCTTTCGGTGACGAAATAGCCGAGCCGGGTTAGCATCTCGTAGCGCACCTTGTTCGGGCAGCGCGGGTTCCAGCCCGGTTTCGGCGCGCGGCCCTCGCGATAGGCGCGCACGAGGTCGGGATAGAGGTCGCGATAGCTGCCGTCCGCCTGGCGATGCTCGAACTTGAGATAGAAGGCCATGTGGTTGATGCCGGCCGAACGGTAGCGGATCTCCTCATAGGGCAGGTCGAGGTCGTGTGCCAATTCCATCGCCGTGCCCTGCACCGAATGGCAGAGCCCGACCTGCTTGATCGCGGGGTATTTCTCGGCGATCGCCCAGGTGTTGATCGCCATCGGGTTGACATATTGCAGCATGATCGCCTCGGGGCAGACGGCAAGCATGTCCTCGCAGATCTTCCACAGATGCGGCACGGTCCTCAGGCCCCGCATGATGCCGCCGACGCCGAGCGTGTCGGCGATGGTCTGGCGCAGGCCGTATTTCTTCGGCACCTCGAAATCGGTGACGGTGCAGGGCTCGTAGCCGCCGATCTGGAAGGCGACGACGACGAAGTCGGCGCCGGCAAGCGCCTTGCGCTGGTCCGAATAGGTCTCGGCCTTGGCTTTGACACCCAGCGTCGCGATCAGCTTGTTGACGACGATCGCGCTTTCTTCCAGCCGCTGCGGATTGATGTCCATCAGCGCGATCGTCGCGCCCGACAGCGCCGGCCGCTGCAGCACGTCGCCGATGATGTTTTTCATGAACACCGTCGAGCCGGCGCCGATGAACGCGATCCTGGGATTCTTTACCACTTTTGAAGCCTCCGGCCTTGTCTACGCCACCTCGAAAGCGGCCCTGACGAGCCGTTCGGTGTAGGCGGTCTTGGGATTGGAAAGGACCTCGTCGACGGGTCCCTGTTCTACGATCCTGCCGTGCTGCATGACGATGACGCGGTGGCACAGCGCCCGCACCACCTTGAGGTCGTGCGAGATGAAGAGATAGCTGAGGCCGCGCTCGTCCTGCAGCTTGCGCAAAAGATCGATGATCTGCGCTTGCACCGAAAGATCGAGCGCCGAAGTCGGCTCGTCGAGCAGGATGAATTCCGGCTCCAGCGCAATGGCGCGCGCAATCGCGATGCGCTGCCGCTGGCCGCCGGAGAATTCGTGCGGGAAGCGCGACAGGATGTTGCCGGGCATGCCGGCGCTGACCAGCGCCTCGCGCACCCGCTCGACCCGTTCGCGCCGCGTCGCGCCCAGCCTGTTGACGACCAGTCCTTCCTCGATGATCTGGCCGATCGTCATGCGCGGGTTGAGCGAGGAGAACGGATCCTGGAAGACGATCTGCATGCGCGAACGCAGCGGCCGCATCTCGCCGCGCGACAGGCCCTGGATCGGCTTGCCGTCGAAGCTAATTTCGCCGCGCTTGGCGTCCTGCAATCTGAGCAGCGCCTGGCCGAAGGTCGTCTTGCCGGAGCCGGATTCTCCGACCAGCCCCAGCGTCTCGTGGCGGCAGAGCTTCAGGTCGAGATCGTCGACCGCGACCAGCTCGCGCCAGTCGGGGTTGAGGAACGTGCCGTGGCGCAGCATGAAGCAGACGCGCACGCCATTCGCCTCGAGGATGGCGCCGCTGCCTTCCGGCAACGGCTGCGGCCGGCCATGCGGTTCGGAAGCGAGCAGCCGCTGCGTGTAGGGGTGCTGCGGATTGGCAAAGAGCCGCTCGGTGACATTGTGCTCGCGCATCTCGCCATGCTGCATGACATAGACATAGTCTGAGAATTTGCGCACGACGGTGAGGTCGTGGGTGATCAGGATCACCGCCATCTTCAGCTCTTTCTGAAGATTGCGGATCAGGTTCAAGATCTGCGCCTGCACCGTGACGTCGAGCGCCGTGGTCGGCTCGTCGGCGATCAGCACGTCGGGGTCGTTGGCCAAGGCCATGGCGATCATCACGCGCTGCCGCTGGCCACCGGAGAGCTGATGCGGATACTGCTTGAGCCGCGCTTCCGGTTCGGGAATCTGGACATGCTTGAGAAGCTCGAGCGCCCGCGCCCAGGCCTCCCTGCGGCTCACCTTGCGATGCACCCGGATCGCTTCGACGATCTGGCTGCCGACCGTGTAGATCGGGTTGAGCGAGCTCATTGGTTCCTGGAAGATCATCGAGATGCGGTTGCCGCGCAGCTTGCGCCGTGCGGCCTCGGGGAATTTCAGGATATTCTGCCCGAGATAGTCCACGCTCGAGCGTGGCGACACGGTCGCCCGCCGCGACAACAATCCCATGACCGTGCGCGCGGTCACCGACTTGCCGGAACCGGATTCGCCGACGATGGCGATCGTCTCGCCGCGATAGAGCTGGAACGAGACGTCCTTCACCGCCTCGACCGTGCCGTGCTCGACCTTGAAGGCGACCTCGATGTTGCGGGCATCGATGATGGGCTGTTCATGGCGCGCGGCGTGGTCGAGCCGGACGGCCGGTGCGAAATTGTCTGCGAGCGCGATCGTCGTCATCCCGGGCACCTCAATACGGATCGACGGCATCGCGCAGGCCGTCGCCCAGCGCGTTGAAGGCAAACACGGTGACCAGCACGAAGCCGACCGGCGACAGGATCCACGGATAGGTGCCGATGACCGAATAGGTCGCCGTGTCCTGCAGCATCAGCCCCCAGGAGATCAGCGGCGGCTTCACGGCGAAGCCGAGAAAGCCGAGAAAGGCTTCGAGCAGCACAACCGTCGGGATGGCGATCGTCACCGCGACGATCACATGGCTCATCACATTGGGAAAAATGTGCTGCATGATGATGCGCCGGTCGGTGGCGCCGACCGCCATGGCGGCGCGCACATAGTCGATCCGCGCCAGCGCCAGCGTCTTGCCGCGCACCTCGCGCGACATCTGGGCCCAGCCCAGCGCCGACATGACGATGATGACGAAACCGAGGAAGACGTTGGTCGGCGCGGTGACCGGGATCAGCGTCGTCAGCGCGAGATAGAGCGGCAGCTGCGGGAAGGCGAGCACCAGCTCGACGAAGCGCTGCATCCAGATATCGAACTTGCCGCCGAAATAGCCGGAAACCATGCCGACGGTGGTGCCGATCAGCGTGATGATGAACACCACCGTCAGCGCGATCATCAGCGAGACTCGCGAGCCGTGGATGGCGCGCGAGAGCACGTCGCGGCCGAACTTGTCGGTGCCGAGGAAATGCACCGGCTGGCCGTCCATCGACCCGAACAAGTGCCGGTCCGCCGGGATCAGCCCGAACAGCCGGTAGGGCGCGCCCTCGACGAAGAAGCCGAGCAGCCGCGGATGGTCGTAGTCGGGGCCGACGATCGGCTGGAAGGTGACCGGATCGAGATCGGCCGAGTCGGCCAGCGCATAGATTCTCGGCCGGAAGGTGAAATTGCCGTCCTTGTCGTGGAAGCTAGGCACCTGCGGCGGCGCGAAGGCGACATCGGTCGCCTTCGGGTCCGAGGGCGCCAGGAAATCGGCGAACACCGCCATGACAAGCAGAAGCACGACCAGAAAGAGCCCGGCCATGCCGGTCCAGGAGCGCTTCAGCCGGCGCCAGACCAGCGCGATGTAGCTCTCATTGCCATGCGCCGGCTCGGCGATGGCCACGCCTTCGGCTGGCGGCGGCGGGGAGGGATCGCGCGCCAGCATCTAACGCTCCCCGAACTGGCGGATGCGGGGATCGAGCAGCACGAGCAGCATGTCGGCGATGATGTTGCCGACGATCAGCGTCGCCGAGAGCACCATCATGAAGGTGGCGGTGACATAGACGTCGCCGACCGCCATGGAACCGACGATGGCCGGGCCGACGGTGGGCAGCGCGAAGATGATCGCCGTCTCGATCTCGCCGGTGAGCATATAGGGCAGCACCACGCCCTGATACATCACCAGCGGATGCAGCGCGTTGGGCACCGCATGCCGCATCACCACGGCGCCGCCGGTCAGGCCCTTGGCTTTCGCCGTCTCGACATATTGCATGTTCAGCGTGTCGAGCAGATTGCCGCGCATGACGCGCATGTTGTAGGCGAGCCCGCCGAAGGTCGCGATCGCCACCACCGGCCAGACATGCTTGACCAGGTCGACGAACTTCGCCCACGACCATGGCGCGCCGCCATATTGCGGCGAGAAGAACGAGCCGATCTCCGAGACGTTGAACTGGAAGACCAGCAGATACACGATGATCAGCGCCATCAGGAAGCGCGGCACCGTCATCCCGAGGAACGAGATCGCCGAGAGCGTGGAGTCGATCCAGCTATACTGCCTTGTCGCCGCCCATATGCCGAAGGTGATGCCGAGCACCGAGGCGAGCAGGTGGCAGACCAGCGCAAGCAGCAGCGTGCGTGGTAGGCGTTCGCCCACCACATCGGCCACCGGCTTGTTGTAGTAGAGGCTGTAGCCGAAATCGCCGCGGGTAACGATGCCACCGATCCAGTTGAGATACTGGACGGGCAACGGCTTATCGAGGCCATGTTCGATACGATAGGCCTGTGCCTGCGCCTCTGCCTGCGCATAGGAGGCCCCGCCCTGGTTGATCAGCTGCGATTTGATGTAGTCGGCATAGTCGCCAGGCGGCGCCTGGATGATGGCGAAGGTGACAAGGCTCAGAATGGCGAGGACGGGAACCGCCGAGGCGATGCGCATGAGCAGGAATCGCAACATGGACGGTCTGCTTCCTTTCTGGCCGGTCACGCATTCGATGCGTTTGAAGGATTTGCTTTGTCCGGCCGCGCCGCAACGCGGCCGGACATCTCTTCGTCAGGGGAGGTAAAGCTTAATCCATCGGTCCCTTATCGCCAGGCTTGCCGGGCAGTTCCTCCGGGAACAACTCGTATTTTCCCTGCTTGTCCGCCTTGACGAACACGCGCTCGCGGATGATCGAATCCTCGGCCCAGTTGAACATGTAGATCGGCGTGCCCTGCGGAATGTTGGAGAAGCGCTTGTTGATGATGAGCGCTCCGGGATATTCCGTCAGGCCGACATTGTAGACATGCTCGGTCGAGATCTTCTGGAACTTTCGCATCAGCTCGGCACGCTGGTCGTTGTCCTGCGTCGACACGAACTTGTTGACGATGTCGACGAGGTCCTTCTCGAACGGCATCATGTCGACCTGGCCGCTTTCCGGCGCGCGATGGTTCCAGCTGGTCTTCGGGCCGACCGGCGCGAGCTGCTCGGTGTTTTGAACGACGGAGGTGAGCTCGGTTTCGTTTCGCCGGATCAGCCAGTCGAAGCGGCCGGAATATTGTGTCGCATCGCGCTGCGTGCCGTTGAGCCCGTTGAGCACGACCCTGAGGCCCAGCTTCTCCATCTGCGCGACCACGCCTTCGGCAAGGCTCTTGTCGGTGGTGTAGTCGTTGTTGACCAGCATCACGATCTCGACATCCTTGCCGCCTGCGGTGCCGGCCGGGAAGTTCACGATGCCGTCGCCATCCGTATCCTTGAGACCGGCCTTGGCGAGCAATGCTTTTGCGCCTTCGAGGTCGAACGGATAGTAGACGGTCGACTTGCGGTCATAGAAGCTGGTGCCGGATGAGAAGCCGCCCGGATAGATGGCGGTGAACGGACCCTTGACCAGCGAGTCGCCCAGCGCCTTGCGGTCGAGCGCCATGGTGACGGCCTTGCGGAAGTCCTCGTTGCGGTTCAGCTCGCGGATGGCCTGGCCGCGCTCGTCCGGGTTGCCCCAGCCATTGGCGGAAAAATTCATGCGCAGATTGTAGCCGATGAGACGCGGGCCGAAAGCGAGCCGGGCCGGCGCGTTCTTATCGGCCGCACGTTTCAGCGAGGCGACGAAGTTCTCCGGCTGTTCGAGGTTGGAGAAATCGCCCGAGCCGGCAACAGCCTGCACGTCGCGGTCGGCCCAGGTCGAGAGCTTGTAGTGCAACTCGTTGAGATAAGGCAGCTGGTTGCCCTTCTCATCGACCTTCCAATAATAGGGGTTGCGGCGCATGACGATGATGTCGTCCGGCCTATATTCGACCGGAACCCAGGCGCCCATCACCGGCATGTTCATATATTCCGGCGGGAAGGCGTTCTTGAACTGGTCGTAGGTGTTCTTCGAATATTTCGGATGCTGCGGCTTCAGGATGTGCGAGGGGCCGGGGCAGAAAGTGCCATAGGCCATGGCATAGAGATATTGCCGCGGGAAGGCCTCCTTGAATGTCCATTCGACGGTGTAGTCGTCGATCTTCTTCAGCGTTGTGCCGACGCCGAAAGTTTCCGGCGTGGCGCCGTTCAGTGGCGAGACGTTCGGATCGACCACCTCGTCGTCCCAGTAGAACATGACATCGTCGGCATTGAAGGGCGCGCCGTCGGACCATTTGGCGCCTTCGATCAGATGCATGGTCAGCTTGTGGCCGTCGCTCGACCAGTCCCAGCTCTTGGCGAGATTGGGCAGCGGCTCGGTGTCCTTGGCCTCGACCTGGAACAGCGGCGCCGTGCGCGTCAGGCATTCGGACAGGCCGATATCGATGCCGCCCCAGCCTTGCGTCTGGCCGGCGCCGTAATTCCAGCCTTCCGGCCTGCCACCGATGACATGGCGCATCGTCTCGCCATAGACGCCGATGCCGTCCGGCATGTTCCCGGTCTTGAAGACCAGCGGTTCCTTCGGCAGCCTGTCCTTCACTGGCGGCAGCTTGCCGGGCTTGACGTATTTCTCCGTCACCCAGTCCGGCTCGTGATATTCCGGCAGCGCCTTGAACTCCAGAATGGAGTCGCGCGCTACATAGTGGATCTTGCCCTCGGCCGGGAATGTCGCGGGCTCCGGCGGGATCGTCGGCTCGGAAGCGAAGGCGTTGAGCGCATGGACTGAAACGCCGAGCATCAGCCCGGCGGCAATGCCAGTTCTACGAAAAGTCCTCATAGTCTCCTCCCAGATGTTTTTGGACGTCTGCTGCTGCCCGCCTCTTGTGAATTTCTTGCCGAGCTGCCTCCTGCGAACCCGGCCTGCTTGCCTTTAGGCCTCAGCCGGCCTGTTTCAGCGCCGCTTTTTCGGCGCGCAGTTCCTCGATCGAGCGCACGTTGCGCCGCGCGGCGCCCGCCCATTCGCGGGTCTTGACCTGTGCTTTCGAAAGCCGCTCCTTCGCCGCCGGAACGGCGTGCGCATATTGCGGCAGCCATGCGGCTTCAGCGACCACCATCTCGTCCACCATCTGCCAGACCTCTTCCGGCGTCGACACCGCACCCACCAGCGGGTCGTGCAGCACGGCGAGCTTCAACAGGTCGATGTCACCGGAAATCGCCGCATGCACCGACATGCGCTGCACGTTGATCGAGGCCATGCAGGTGGCGGCACAGGCCTCCGGCAGCGTGATCCCGGCCGCCATGTTGATGCCGAAACGGTCGACGAAGCCGGGCGATTCGATGATCGCGTCCTGCGGCAGGTTGGTGATCACGCCTTCATTCTTGACGTTGAAGTGACCGCGATAGACGCGGTTGGTCTCCAGCGCCTCGAGAATGTGGCTGGCATGCTCGTTGGAGCGTTTTGCCGGATCGATCGGCTTCGAAGCCGCTTCGAGGAATTGCGGATATTCCGTCTCGAACCAGTTGCGGGTTTCGGTCGAGTAGCGGAGATACCCTCCCGTCTCGCCGTGGATCCAGTCCGACATGTCGATCCAGCGCGTGATCTCGTCGGGGCGCTTGCGGTACCAGGGCAGATATTCGGAGAGATGCCCGTTGCTTTCGGTCGAATAGACGCCGAAGCGCTTCAGCACGTCGATCCTGAGCTTTTCCTGCTTCGAATAGACCGGGTGCGCCTCGAAGGCGGCGATCAGCTCGTCCTTGCCGATCGGCCGGCCGTTCAGCTTGAGCTCGATGAACCAGGTCTGGTGATTGATGCCGGAGCAGACATAGTCGAGCTCTCTGGGCGATTTCGCGCCCAGCACTTCGGCGATCTGTTCGGCGCCGTGCTGGACGCCGTGGCAGAGGCCGACCGTGTCGACCTTGCCATATTCGATCGCCGCCCAGGTGTTCATCGCCATCGGGTTGGCATAGTTGAGGAATTTCGCGCCGGTCGCGGCGACCTCGCGAATGTCTTTGCAGAAGTCGAGGATCACTGGAATGTTGCGCTGGCCGTAGAGGATGCCGCCGGCGCAGATCGTGTCGCCGACGCACTGGTCGATGCCATATTTCAGCGGGATGTGGATGTCGTCGGCATAGGCCTCCAGTCCGCCGACGCGCACGCAGCTGATGATGTAGCGCGCGCCCTCCAACGCCTCGCGGCGATTGGTCGTCGCCGTCACTTTGGTCGGCAATTTGTTGGCTTCCACGATCCGGTCGAGGATCGCCTTGATCATCCCGAGATTGTGCTCACTGACGTCGGTCAGCGCGAATTCGATGTCCTGGAATTCAGGCACGCACAGAATGTCGGTGAACAGCTTCTTTGTGAAGCCGACGCTGCCGGCGCCGATAATAGCGATTTTGAAGCTCATCACCTTCACCTTGGTCCAACTGAATGCCAGGCAAGGAGCGTCAAAGGAGGATTTGGCCACGCGCCATCGCGCGCCAGCCACTCAAAGCCGGAAATCCGGCTCTTTCTCCTCCCGCCCGCTCCTCGACCGCGGGTCTTTCGCGTTCTGAGAAGTTGGATTATGCCCTTATTGGCGGGCACCGCCAGAGAAGGATTATGCTTTCGAGGGTAATTTTGTGCTGCGGGACCTGATCGCCAATGGAGAGCTGATGCGGACGATCTCACTGCCGCGCGGCCGCCAGCGGCTGCATGCCATGCCGACAAGCACCGGCTATGAGGTGCGCGAGGACGAAACCTACGACTGGGACGGCAGAAAGCGTGGCCAGACCCCGTTCACGGTGCTCCAGCATACGATCAGCGGCACCGGTCAGCTGCGTTACGAGAACCGCAACTACCGTCTGCAGGCGAACGACACGCTGCTGGTTCTGGTGCCGCACAATCATCGCTACTGGCTGGGGCAGGGCGACCGCTGGGAATATTTCTGGATCTCGATGAACGGTGAGGAGGCGCTGCGTATCCACAAATCGATTCTCAGCGTCTCCGGCCCCGTGTTCCGGCTGCAGCCGGCGACCGTCGATCACCTTGCCGATTGCAGCCTGCGCCTCATCAAGGGAGCGGGTTCGCCTGGTGCGGCCTCCGCGATCGCCTATGAGGCGGCGATGGCGCTCTACGACGATGTCTTCGGCTCGCATGCCTTCGCCGAGAAGCAAAGCGCCATGCAGCCGATCATCGACCATATCAACGCCAATCTCGACAAGCCGCTGCCGGTGGCGGAGCTGGTCGAGATCAGCGGCCTCAGCCGCGCCCATTTCTCGCGCTGCTTCGCCGAGAGCGAAGGATTGCCGCCTGCCGAATTCGTGCTGCAGCAACGCCTGCAACGCGCGGCCAAGCTGCTCACGAAGGCCGATTTCCTGCCGGTCAAGGAGGTGGCTGTGCTCTGCGGCTTCGAGGATGCGAATTATTTCTCGAAGGTCTTCCGCCGTTTCTACGGCATCACGCCGACGCAGTTCCGCACCACCGGCATGTATGCGAGCCTGGGCAGCCATCGCTGATGCTTGGGATTCAGTGCCGCCTACGGTCCAGAGCGGTCGAAGCGGTCTTGACCGGATCGGCGGCGGCAAAGGCCGCGTCGACCTGCTCGGGTGTGCGCTGCTCGGTCCGCTTCCAGGCGACATATTGCACGATGCCGAAGCTTGGGCGCTGCGGCACCGTCTTCACCACCGGCATGCGGAACCCGTCGCGGAATTTTTCCCAGCGCGCGCCAAGCACCGCGACCATTTCCTCCACCGTCGGCGGCGTCGCCACATCGGCATAGGTGATGGTGACCTTGCCGGCGAGGGCTTTTTCGCGCGAGAGCGGCACCGGGATCGAAGCGAGATAATCGGCCGGCACGTCGAGCAAACCGCCAAACGCCCATTGCTGGCGCAATTGGTCGGCGCTCATCGGCGCGACGCTGACGTCGATGTCGTTGGGCGTCCCAGGCACGCGGTAGGGGCAGCGGAAACGGCCGCAATTGGCCTGCGCCGAGAATTGCCAGAGCGCATAGCCCTGCCAGTTGCCCATCGGGAAATGCACGTCGATGTCGGGCTTGTAGCGCGCATACCAGAGCGGCAGCCGTGACAGCAGGCGATACTGGTAGCGGTTGTCGGCGATGTACTGGGCCGTCTTGCCGTTGACGTAGAGCACCGGGAAGCGGCCGAGGCGGCGATGCACCTGGCGCACGAATTCTTCGGCGTCTTCCAGCGACATCCACAGCGTCGGATCGATGCCTTCGATGTCGAGAGCCATCAGCTCATCCGGCCCCGGTTCCGCGAAATCGATGAAATTATTGGCCTGCTCGACCGGGTTGCCGGGCCGCGCCAGGTGATAGGCGCCCCATTTCAGGCCGAGCGCCTTGGCCACCACCTTGCGCGTCTGGAACAATTCGCGCGTCACGGCATAGCGCTTCCACTGCGCCTTGCAGAGTTTGACGTCGGCCTCGGCGCCGAAGCAGAAGTAGGGCGGCGGCAGCCCGTCTGACGCCTTGTTGATGAAGCCGGCGACGCGCTTGTCGGTGACGAGCTGCTGCCAGTCGATCGAATTGTATTCATAGGCGTCGATCACCAACGGGCGGTCGGCGTTCTTCCACGGCTCGGAGAAATCCGAGGCCTGTGCCGCCGTGCCCAGCGCAATCGCCGCCGCGAGAAGCGCCAGGCGGCGAAGAGGGCGCGCCGGCTTTTTCAATCAGGGTGTCCCCACTGACCAGGGAACGATCCTGAACCGCTATGGTTAAGGAAGTGCTTTCACAACATCGGCTTGCTTCCGTCCGCTCCAAAACATCAAAAAAGTATCGGTCGGGTGGACAAGCCGTGGTGGCAGGGGCTTCAATTGCCGCCTAAGCTTTCAATAACGGTGGCCAGTGGGAAGACACGGGCCGCCCGACGAAGCGCAGCAACCGGTCACAAGACCGGACCCGCGCGGGGAGGAAAATGAACATGAATCCGGACCTGGAAGTCGTCCAGATCAGACAGGGAGAGTCGTTCAAGGCCTGGGCCCACGGCTATCCTTTCCGCACCGTGCGCTGGCACTTCCATCCCGAATACGAACTGCATCTGGTCGTCGCCACCACCGGCCGTTATTTCGTCGGCGACTTCATCGGCGAGTTCGAGCCGGGTAATCTGGTGCTCACCGGGCCGAATCTGCCGCACAACTGGGTCAGCGACGTGCCGCCGGGCGAGACCGTGCCGCTGCGCGGCCGCGTCGTGCAGTTCTCCGAAGAATTCATCGCCAGCGCTTCAGCCGCCTTGCCCGAACTTGCCGCCTGCGCCGGCATCCTCGAAACCAGCCGCCGCGGCGCGCTGTTCTCGCCGGCGACGGCCGAGCTTGCGGCGCCCCTGCTGGCGGAGCTGACCGAGGCGCAGGGCGTGCGCCGCCTGTCGCTGTTCATGGCCGTGCTCGACATCTTGAACCGCGCCGGCGACGTCCGCACGCTGGCCAGCGCCGGCTACCTGCCCGACCCCTCCGGCTTCATGTCGGCCGGCATCAACCAGGCGCTCGCTTACATCAATTGCCACCTGACCGAGCCGTTCAGCGAAGGAACGCTGGCCGAGATCGCCGGGCGCAGCCCAAGCGCCTTCTCGCGCAGCTTCCGCCGGCACACCGGGATGGCGCTGGTGCAATATGTCAACCGGCTGCGCATCAACCTTGCCTGCCAGCTGTTGATGAGCGAGGCGCAGATGTCGATCACCGAGATCTGCTACGCCGCCGGCTACAACAACATCTCGAATTTCAACCGCCAGTTCCTGGCGCAGAAAGGCATGTCGCCTTCGCGCTTCCGGGCCTTGCTGGCTGAGAACATCAACGCGGAGATTGCCGCCTAACAGGGAGGAAACCGGGAGGAGCTCAAAGCAATTCCGAAAGGAATTGCGTCAACACCCAAGAGACATTCAGGGAAGGAAGAACGCGGGGTGCAAGGCACCCGGTGCTGGAGATCGCTTGTTCTCAAATCCAGCACGTCAGGAGGATGTTTGCCCGGCTTATCGGGATCGGATCGATCCTCAGCCGACTGATCATACTCCTTTCAACAGTTCGACATGCAGTCAAGGCCTGGCGCGCCGTTCACCGCGCAGGTCCTCGTGAAACCATTTCTCGAAAGGGAGACATTCGAATGACCAGACATGCTTGGAAATCGCCGTTTGCCTTGAAATCGACGATCGCGGCTGTTTTCGCCGTCTCGCTGCTCGGCAGCACGGCAGCGTTTGCAGACACCGTCACCGATGCAACGGTGGCCTTCCTGATGCCCGACCAGGCATCGACCCGCTACGAGCAACACGACTATCCGGGCTTCGTCGCCGAGATGAAGAAGCTCTGCCCGGGCTGCAAGGTGATCTACCAGAACGCCGATGCCGATGCCGCGCGCCAGCAGCAGCAGTTCAATTCGGTGATCTCGCAGGGCGCCAAGGCGATCGTGCTCGATCCGGTCGATTCCACCGCCGCGGCCTCGCTGGTGAAGCTGGCGCAGAGCCAGGGCGTCAAGGTGATCGCCTATGACAGGCCCATCCCGACGGCGCCGGCCGATTTCTATGTCTCCTTCAACAATGAAGGCATCGGCAAGGCGATCGCCGATTCGCTGGTCGAGCACCTCAAGGCGCTTAAGGTCGATCCGGCCGGCGGCGGCCTGCTGCAGATCAACGGCTCGCCGACCGACGCCGCCGCGGGTCTGATCAAGAAGGGCATCCATAAGGGGCTCGATAGCAGCGGCTATCCGATTCTGGCCGAGTTCGACACGCCGGAATGGGCGCCGCCGAAGGCCCAGCAATGGGCGAGCGGCCAGATCACCCGTTTCGGCGCCAAGATCCTCGGCGTCGTCGCGGCCAATGACGGCACTGGCGGCGGCGCGGTCGCGGCCTTCAAGGCGGCCGGCGTCGATCCGGTTCCGCCGGTGACCGGCAACGACGCGACGATCGCGGCGCTGCAGCTGATCATCGCCGGCGACCAGTACAACACCATCTCCAAGCCGAGCGAGATCGTCGCGGCCGCCGCGGCCAACGTCGCCGTCAAGCTGTTGTCGGGCGAGACGCCCAAGGCCGAGATGACGCTCTACGACACGCCCTCGCAGCTCTTCACGCCGGCGGTGGTGACGCAGGAGAACCTCAAGGCCGAGATCATCGACAAGAAGATCAACACGGCCGCCGAGCTCTGCGTCGACCGCTATGCCGAAGGCTGCAAGAAGCTCGGCATCACCAACTGATCAAGTGGCATCCGGCCGCCCCTCGGCGGCCGGATGTCCGGGCAACGACTGACAAGAAAGGCGGCGCATGAGCGAAAGTCCTGAAGGGTCGGCTTCCGTCGGTGAGCTGGTGCTCAGCTTGCGCGGCATATCGAAGAATTTCGGCGCCGTCTCGGCGCTGACCGATATCGATTTCGACGTCCATGCCGGCGAGGTCGTAGCCTTGGTCGGCGACAATGGCGCCGGAAAGTCGACGTTGGTCAAGATCCTTGCCGGTGTTCATCAGCCGAGCTCGGGGACGATCAATTTCCGCGGCCGGCCGGTCACGCTGCCCGACCCGCGCGCGGCGCTGACGCTCGGCATCGCCACGGTGTTCCAGGATCTCGCGCTCTGCGAGAACCTCGATGTCGTCGCCAACATTTTCCTCGGCAACGAGCTCAGCCCGTTGCGGCTGGACGAGGTGGCGATGGAGATGCGCGCCTGGACGCTGCTCAACGAATTGTCGGCGCGCATCCCGAGCGTGCGCGAGGCGGTCGCCTCGCTGTCGGGCGGCCAGCGCCAGACGGTCGCCATCGCGCGCTCGCTGCTGCTCGAACCGAAACTCATCCTGCTCGACGAGCCGACCGCCGCCCTCGGCGTCGCCCAGACGGCGGAGGTGCTCAACCTCATCGACCGCGTCCGTGCGCGCGGCCTCGGCGTCGTGATGATCAGCCACAACATGGAGGATGTCCGCGCTGTCGCCGACCGCATCGTGGTGCTCAGGCTCGGGCGCAACAACGGCGTCTTCGAGCCCGATGCCTCGAACCAGGACCTGGTGAGCGCCATCACCGGCGCGTCGAACAACGCGGTGTCGCGGCGCGCCGAGCGGCTGCGCATGGAACGCGATCACAGCGCACAGGCCGGGGAGCAGCATCCATGACGGAGCAAGGCAATTCGACTCCCCTGGCGCTCGATCGCGCCGATGCGCGCGTTAAGCACGCGGCAGGCATCGGCGGCGCGGTACGCGCCTTCCTCGATCGCGTGCGCAGCGGCGATCTCGGCTCGCTGCCGGTCATCGTCGGTCTCGTGGTGATCTGGACGGTCTTCACCAGCCTCAATCCGGTCTTCGTGTCGAGCAGCAATCTGGTCAACCTCCTGTTCGACTGCTCGACGGTCGGTGTCATTGCGCTCGGCATCGTCTGCGTGCTGATGGTCGGCGAGATCGACCTGTCCGTCGGCTCGATCAGCGGCTTCGCCTCGGCCATGGTCGGCACGCTCTGGGTCAACCAGGGTTGGCCGGTCGCGCTGGCAATCCTGGCCGCGCTCGCATTCGGCGCCCTGATCGGCTCGCTCTATGCGCTGCTGTTCAACCGGCTCGGCATGCCGAGCTTCGTTTCGACGCTGGCCGGCCTGCTCGCGGTGCTCGGCATGCAACTCTATATCCTCGGCTCCACCGGCTCGATCAACCTGCCTTACGGCTCAGCTTTGGTGGATTTCGGCCAGCTGATGGTGATGCCGAAATGGGTCTCGCACACGCTTGCCGCGACCCCGGGTTCGGCGATGCTGTTAAGCGGACTCCGCACCGTCGCACGCCGCCGCGCGGCCAATCTCTCGACGCCGTCCGTAGCCGGGCTCGTCCTGCGCGTCGCCACTATTACCATCGGCCTCGAACTGATCGTCGCCTACCTCAATCAGTCGCGCGGCATCCCCTGGATGTTCGGCCTGTTCGTCGGACTCGTCGTGGCGATGAACTATGCGCTGACCAGGACCAAATGGGGGCGTTCGATGACCGCCGTCGGCGGCAACCGGGAGGCGGCGCGGCGAGCCGGCATCAAGGTACGCGCCATCTACCTCAGCGCCTTCGCGCTGTGCTCGCTCTTTGCCGCGCTTGGCGGCGTCCTTGCGGCCGCCAGGCTTGCTTCCGCCAGCCAGCAGGCCGGCACCGGCGACGTCAACCTGAACGCCATCGCGGCCGCGGTCATCGGCGGCACCAGCCTGTTCGGCGGTCGCGGCAGCGCCTATTCGGCGCTGCTCGGCATCATCGTCATCCAGTCGATCGCCAGCGGGCTGACGCTGCTCGATCTGTCCTCGTCGCTCCGCTACATGATCACCGGTGCCGTTCTGGCCATCGCCGTGATCGTCGACTCCCTCGCGCGCCGCTCCCGTGCCTCGCACGGCCGCGCCTGATCCGTTCAAACGAGAAGGGTACACATGGCTCAAGATCTTTCGGGAAAAGTCGCCGCGGTCACTGGCGCGGCATCCGGCATCGGCCTCGAATGCGCCAGAGCGATGCTTGCCGCCGGCGCCCGCGTGGTGCTGGTCGACCGCGCCGAGGACAGGCTGAAGGAGGTCGTTGCCGAACTCGGCGACGGCGCCATCCCGCTGGTGGTCGACCTCACCAACCCCGCCAGCGTGGCGACCATGCTGCCCGGCATCCTCGACAGGGCCGGCCAACTAGACATCTTCCACGCCAATGCGGGCGCTTACGTCGGCGGCGAGATCCTCAATGGCGACCCGGATGCCTGGGACCGCATGCTGAACCTCAACATCAACGCGGTGTTCCGCTCGGTGCACGCGGTGCTGCCGCACATGGTCGGACGCAAGACCGGCGACATCATCGTCACCAGCTCGATCGCCGGGCTGGTCCCCGTCGTCTGGGAGCCGGTCTACACGGCCTCCAAGCACGCCATCCAGGCCTTTGTCCACACGCTGCGCCGTCAGGTCGCCAAGCACGGCCTGCGCGTCGGCGCCGTGGCGCCCGGCCCGGTGGTGACGGCGCTGATCAGCGACTGGCCGAAGCAGAAGCTCGAGGACGAGCTGGCGGCCGGCGGGCTGATGCAGCCTATCGAGGTCGCGGAAGCCGTCCTGTTCATGCTGACGCGGCCGAGGAACATCACGATTCGCGACCTAGTGATCCTGCCGCAGAGCAATGATTTGTGAGGGAAGGAAGGGAGTAAGGGAGTAGGGCAGTAAGGTTAGGAACCTTTGCACTTGCGACCGATCGTTTACGACTGACAATCTCCCTACTGCCCTACTGCCCTACTGCCCTACTGCCCTACTGCCCTACTGCCCTACTGCCCTACTGCCCTACCTCTGAGGTTCCGCCATGCCTTCCCACTTCCTCGGCATCGATGTCGGCACCGGCAGCGCGCGCGCCGGCGTCTTTGACGAGCGCGGCGAGCTGCTCGCTTCCGCCAAGCGCGACATCGCGCTCTTCATCGAGCCTGGCGAGATCGCCGAACAGTCCAGCCGCGACATCTGGCAGGCGGTGTGCGCCAGCGTGCGCGAGGCGGTGGGCAAGGCGGGCATCGACCCCCGGGAGATCGGCGGCATCGGCTTCGACGCGACCTGTTCGCTGGTGGTGGTCGGCGACGATGGCGAGCCGCTGCCTGTGGGGCGGTCCGGAGACAGCGACAGAAACATCATCGTCTGGATGGACCATCGCGCCCTCGACCAGACCAGGCGCATCAATGCCGGCCGCCATCCTGTCCTCGACTATGTCGGAGGCGTCATCTCGCCGGAGATGGAAACGCCAAAGCTTTTGTGGCTGAAGGAAAACCTGCCCGCGACTTTTGCCAAGGCGCGGCATTTCTTCGACCTTGCCGACCACCTGACCTGGCGCGCCACCGGCAGCCTTGCCCGTTCGGTCTGCACCCTTGCCTGTAAATGGACCTATCTCGGCCATGAGCGGCGCTGGGACGACAGCTATTTTTATTCCGTCGGGCTCGGCGATCTTGCGGATGAAGGATTTGCCCGCATCGGGACCGAAGTGGTCGATCCCGGCACGGCGGTGGGCGCCGGCCTGACGGAAGCGGCCGCGACCGAACTGGGGCTGGTCGCGGGCACGATCGTCGCCGCCGGGCTGATCGACGCCCATGCCGGCGGCGTCGGTACCGTGGGTGCTTCCGGCGATGCCGGCACCATCGCCTCGCGCATGGCCTATGTGCTCGGCACGTCGGCCTGCACCATGGCGAGCAGCCAAGCCCCGGCCTTCGTCCCCGGAGTGTGGGGCCCGTACTACTCCGCAATGGTCCCGGGGTTCTGGCTGAGCGAGGGCGGCCAGTCCGCCGCCGGCGCGGCCATAGATCTGCTGGTGCATTTCCACCCAGCCGCAGCCGAGGCTTCCGCGCGCGCCGCAGCTGAAGGCAGATCGCTGGTCGATTGGCTGGCCACGGCCGCCGCAGCAAATTCGCCCGACCTTTCGGCGGCCGCCTCGCTTGCCGGAAGCATCCACGTCGTGCCCGAATTCCTCGGCAACCGTTCGCCCTTGGCCGACCCGGATGCGCGCGGCCTGATCGCCGGGCTCGGCACCGACCGTTCCGTCGACAGCCTCGCCGGCCTCTACGTGGCCGGGCTTTGCGGCCTCGGCTACGGCGTGCGCCAGATCGTGGCGGCGATGGCGTCGTCCGGCCTTGTCGTCGACACCATCGTCATCAGCGGTGGCGCCGGGCAGTCGCCGCTCGTCCGCCAGCTGCTTGCCGACGCCGCCGGCCTGCCGGTCGCTGCCTCGCAATCGCCGGAACCGGTGCTGCTTGGCGCCGCGATGCTCGGAGCGGTGGCGTCCGGCCGATACCCCGACCTGGCGAGCGCCATGCCTGCCATGTCCCGGCTCGGCGACATTTTTACACCTGCGTCGGGCGACATCCGCGCTTGGCACGACAAGCGTTACGAAGCCTTCTTGGCACTGCAGGCGGTGGGCCGCAGCCTACGCTGAGGGTTCGATCAGCCCCCTAAACAGCGACCGAACCTCGACGGATCGGGCGCCGACTCCTGCTCCGGCCGCGCATGACGAGGTCTCTGCAAAATCCGCGTGACAAAGTTTGACGTTTACGTAAAAAGAAGGTGCGAAATCGACGCATGGTTTCGCTTCGGCCATGCGTTACGGTTGGCCGGAACGGAGGAGGATGAGACATGTATCGTGCACCGGTCGAGGAGATCGCCTTTACGCTCAAGCACGTGGCGGGGCTGAAGCCGGCGCTGGACGCCGGCATTTTCGGCGATCTCGGCGAGGACTTGGTCGACGCGATCCTGGCCGAAGCGGGGCGTTTCGCCAGCGAGGAGGTGGCTCCGCTCTACAAGGTCGGCGACGAGCATGGCGCGGTGCTGAAGGATGCGGCCGTCACCACGCCGCCAGGCTGGAAGGAGCTCTACCGGCGCTGGATCGAAGGCGGCTGGAACGCGCTGTCGGGGCCGGAGGAGTACGGCGGTCAGGGCCTGCCGACCATGCTCGGCGTCGCCGCGCTCGAAATGTGGAACTCGGCGGCCATGGCTTTCGGCATCGGCCCGACGCTGACCATGGGCGCGGTCGAGGCGCTCGACAAACACGCGTCCGAGGAACTCAAGGCCAAGTATCTCGCAAAACTCGTCTCCGGCGAGTGGATGGGCACGATGAACCTGACCGAGCCGCAGGCGGGCTCCGACCTCGCGGCCTTGCGCGCCCGCGCCGAGCGCGTCGGCGACGGCACCTACCGCATCTTCGGCCAGAAAATCTTCATCACCTATGGCGAGCACGATTTCACCGACAACATCGTGCATCTGGTGCTGGCGAGATTGCCCGACGCGCCGGCCGGCACGCGCGGCATCTCGCTGTTTCTGGTGCCGAAATTCTTCGTCAACGACGACGGCTCGCTCGGCGCCCGCAACGACGTCTTCTGTTCCGGCCTCGAGCACAAGCTCGGCATCCATGCCTCGCCGACCTGCACGATGATCTATGGCGACGGTTTCCAGGGCGCCAAGCCCGGCGCCATCGGCTGGCTGATCGGCGAGGAGAACAAGGGGCTCGCCTGCATGTTCACGATGATGAACAACGCGCGTCTTGCCGTCGGCATGCAGGGCGTGGCGGTGGCCGAGACCGCGACGCAGAAGGCGATCGCCTATGCCAATGAGCGCCGCCAGGGCAAGGCTTCCGCCTATGCGGGCTCCGGCATGGCGCCGATCGTCCACCATCCGGATGTGCAGCGCAATCTCCTCACCATGCGGGCGCTGACCCAGATCGCGCGCTCGATCAGCTATTCCTGTGCCCATGCCATCGACCGCGCCCGCGTCGGCGAGGGCGAGGCAGGAGCGAAATGGCATGACCGCGCCAGCCTGCTGACGCCGCTCGCCAAAGCCTTCTCCACCGATGTCGGCGTCGAGGTCGCCTCGCTGGGTGTCCAGGTGCATGGCGGCATGGGCTTCATCGAGGAGACGGGCGCTGCCGCGCTTTATCGCGACGCCCGCATCGCGCCGATCTATGAAGGCACCAACGGCATCCAGGCGATTGACCTTGTCTCGAGGAAGCTGCCGCTCGGCGGCGGCGAGCATGTGCATGATTACATCAGCGAACTGAAAGCGGTGGCGGACGCGGTGCGCACCTCCAACATCGAAGGTTTCGGCCGCACCGCCGACAATCTCGACCGCGCGCTGGCCGATCTCGACGAGGCGACTCGCTTCCTGCAGAAACTGCTTGCTCACGGCGAGCCCGACGCCGCCATGGCCGGCGCCACGCCCTATCTCCGCCTGATCTCGCTCGCCGCCGGCGGCGCCTATCTGGCGCAGGGTGGCCTGGCAGATCGCAGCCGCATCGCGCTTTGCCGCTTCTTCGCCGAAAACCTGCTTGGCGAGACGCGCGCGCTGAAGGAGCGCGTCATCGACGGCGCCGAAAGCCTCGCCGCCGCCGGCAAGGCGCTGATTCCAGCCTGACGTTCACAAGGAAAAAATCGTGCCAGACCATATCCTCGTCGAGCGCCAGGGCGCCGTGCAGATCATCCGCATCAACCGCCCGGACAAGAAGAACGCGCTGACGCGCGCCATGTACGCGAAGATGTCGGCGGCGCTCACCGAAGGCGACGCCGATCCGGCGGTCCGCGTCCATGTCTTCCTCGGCGTTCCGGGCGCCTTCTCCGCCGGCAACGACCTCGCCGATTTCCTGGTCATCGCCACCGGTGGCGAGGGCGGCAACGAGGTGTGGGATTTCCTGATGGCGCTGGCCATCTCGCAGAAGCCGATGGTGTCGGGCGTCGACGGCATCGCGGTCGGCATCGGCACCACGCTCAATCTGCATTGCGACCTGACCTTCGCCACGCCGCGCACGCTATTCCGCACGCCCTTCGTTGATCTCGGCCTGGTGCCGGAGGCCGGCTCCAGCCTGATCGCGCCGCAGCTGCTGGGCCGGCAGGGCGCCTTCGCGCTGCTTGGCCTAGGCGAGGGCTTTTCGGCCGAGCGCGCCAAGGCCGCTGGACTGATCTACGACGTCGTCGCTGAAGAGGCGTTGGAAAGCACGGTGCTGGCCGCGGCCGACGGCATCGCCGCAAAGCCGCCGCAGGCGCTGAAGATCGCGCGTGACCTGATGCGCGAGCCGCGCGAAGCGCTCATCGCCCGCATCAAGGTCGAAGCCGAGCATTTCCGCGAGCGCCTGACCTCCGACGAGGCGCGCGCCGCGCTGACCGCTTTCATGACGCGCAAGAAGAGCTGAACGCGTCGCCGCCCTCAGGGATAAAGCCTGGTTTTGTCCCAGCCGCCTGCGGCATTGCGCGAAAACACGACACGGTCATGCAGCCGGAACGGCCTGTCGTGCCAGAACTCGATCGTCTGCGGCACGATGCGGAAGCCCGACCAATGTTTTGGCCGCGGGATCTCGCCGATGGCGTAGCGCGCCGTGTATTCGGCGACCGCCTTCTCCAGCGCGAAGCGACTCTCCAGCGGCCGCGACTGCTTCGACGCCCAGGCGCCGATGCGGCTGCCGCGCGGGCGCGTGGCATAATAGGCGTCGGCCTCGGCGTCGCTGACGATCTCCACCGGCCCGCGCACCCGCACCTGGCGGCGCAGCGACTTCCAGTGGAAGCACATCGCCGCCTTCATGCTGCCAAGAATCTCGCGGCCCTTGGCGCTCTCGAAATTCGTGTAGAAGACAAAGCCTTTTTCGTCGAACCCCTTGAGCAGCACCATCCGCACATCCGGCATGCCGTCAGCGTCGACGGTTGCCAGCGCCACGCCGTTGGGATCGTTGGGCTCGCTTTTGCCGGCGTCCTCCAGCCATGCGGCAAAGAGCCGGAACGGCTCCCCGGCTTCGGTGAAGTCACTGCTTGTTAACTCGGTTTCGTTCATAGTTTTCCAAATTTTTAACATTGCGGGAGGAGTTCGCCGATTGTCGCGTATCGCGCATGCTTTTGACAGCGGGCAATGGAGCGTTATCGCTTCGGCCAGTGCCAAGGCTGCGCTGCTGACCTTGGCGCTTCCCCTTGCCGCCTGCGGCGCCGGCGGCTTCAGCTTGCAAAAGGCGGAGGTCGACCGCTCGATCATCACCGCCAGCGCGCCGTCCTCGCCAACCGCGCCGGCTGCCTCCGACCAGGACTCCGACCAGACCACCATCGGCAACGCGGTTTCTTCCGCCGACATCAAGGAGCTTGGCGGCCAGACGGTGCCTTGGGCCAATGCCGGCACCGGCTCGCGCGGCGCGATCACCGAGCTGGTCGAGCTGAAGGATGGCGGCCTGACCTGCCGCCGCTTCAGCGCCACGCGCGAGAGCTTCGACGGCGTCGCCCTCTACAAGGGTGAGCTGTGCTTGGCCGCAGCCGGCGGCTGGCGCATGCAGGAATTCAAGCCGCTTTGATTTTGGGCCCCCTGATTTTCGGGCGCTAATTCCCGTTGCGACACTGGAATTTCTTCCTATGCGAGCGCATATAGGGAGCGACCACAATTCCACTCTCTCTTGCAGGCAGGAAGCATGCGCGACCCCTATGAGGTGCTGGGCGTTGCCAAGAACGCATCGGCCAAGGACATAAAATCGGCCTACCGCAAGCTCGCCAAGAAGCATCATCCGGACCAGAATCCGAATGATCCGAAGGCGAAGGACCGTTTTGCCGCCGTCAACCAGGCTTACGAGGTCGTCGGCGACGAGAAGACGCGCGGCGCCTACGATCGCGGCGAAATCGACGCCGAGGGAAAGCCGAAATTCCAGGGCTTTGAAGGGGCGGCCGGCGGCGACCCGTTCGCCGGCTTCCGCCGTCAGCAGGGCCCGGGCGGCGCACATTTCGAATTCCGCACCGGGCGTCCGGGCGGCGATCCGTTCGACGGCAACAGCGACATCTTCAGCCAGATCTTCGGCGATGCCTTCTCCGGCGCCCGCGGCGCTGGCCGGGGCGATCGCCGCCAGCCGGTGCAGGCTGCCGACCTCAACGTCACCATGGACATCAGCGTCGAGGAGGCGGCCACCGCCGATAAGGTGACGGCGATGTTCCCCGACGGCCGCAAGGTCGCGGTCAAGCTGCCGGCCTATGTCGAGGACGGCCAGACGATCCGCCTGAAGGGCCAGGGCGAGCAGGGACCTGGACAGCCGGGCGACGCGCTGGTCAAGATTCACATCCGCCGTCACCCGCGCTACCGCATCGAGGGCCGCGACCTGCATGTGGATCTGCCTGTCGATCTGGCCGACGCGGTGCTCGGCGCCAAGGTGGCGGTTGAGACGCCGACCGGCAAGCTCGCGGTCAATGTTCCGGCATGGTCGAGCTCGGACAAGGTGCTGCGGCTGAAAGGCCGGGGCTTGCCGGAAAAGGCCGGCGGCCGCGGCGATCTCTATGCCCATGTGCGGCTGATGCTGCCGGAGGGCGGCGATGCCGAGCTTGAGGCCCTAATGCGCCGCCAAAAAGGCTGATCGAGGGAATTTTGTTCCCGTTACAGTGTCTTTTGAGCGCTTGAAGGGGCTCTGTGCCTGTGCGATAGGGCTCTCCACAAAGCAGATATTCTTGCGGAGAGCTTGCACATGGCAGGTGGACAGGGCCTGATGGCCGGTAAGCGGGGCCTGATCCTGGGCGTCGCCAACAATCGGTCGATCGCTTTCGGCATCGCCAAGGCTTGCGTCGATCACGGCGCCGAAATCGCGCTGACCTATCAGGGCGAGGCCTTCAAGAAGCGCGTCGAGCCGCTGGCGGCCGAGCTCAACGCGCATGTCGCCGGCCATTGCGACGTCACCGACCCGGAAAGTCTCGATGCCGTCTTCGCCGACATTGCCAAGCACTGGGGCAAGCTCGACTTTCTCGTCCATGCCATCGCCTTCTCCGACAAGGACGAGCTCACTGGCCGCTATGTCGAGACGACGCGCGACAATTTCCTGCGCACCATGGACATCTCGGTGTTTTCCTTCACCACCATCGCCAAGCGCGCCGAGCCGCTGATGACCGATGGCGGCTCGCTTTTGACGCTGACCTATTACGGCGCCGAGAAGGTGATGCCGCATTACAACGTCATGGGCGTCGCCAAGGCGGCGCTGGAGGCGAGCGTTCGCTATCTCGCCGTCGACCTCGGCGCCAAGAAGATCCGCGTCAACGCGATCTCGGCCGGGCCGATCAAGACGCTCGCCGCCTCCGGCATCGGCGATTTCCGCTACATCCTGAAGTGGAACGAATACAATTCACCGCTGAAGCAGACGGTCACCCAGGAAGAGGTCGGCGATTCCGGCGTCTACTTCCTGTCCGACCTGTCGCGCGGCGTGACCGGCGAGGTCCATCACGTCGATTCCGGCTATCATGTCGTCGGCATGAAGGCGGTCGACGCGCCGGATATCTCGACCGTCAAGGACTGATCTTTCCGCCTATCCAGCGTCCAAGCAATTCCAGGAAAAGTGCGAAGCGGTTTTCCGCCCGGAATTGCGTTCAAAAGCAAATAGCGTCCGACCTTGGAAGACCTGATGTACCCGCTCGTCTACATCGCGCGCCACGGCCAGACCGAGTGGAATACCCAGCGTCGCCTGCAGGGTCAGGCCGACACGGACATCAATGAGCTTGGACGCCAGCAGGCGACTGCCAACGGACGGCGGCTGGGCGCGATGATCGGCAAAGGTGAGGATTTCGACTTTGTCGCAAGTCCGATGCGGCGCACATGCGAAACAATGGAACTGATGCGCGCGGCAATGGGGCTCGACCCGCTCGCCTACCGGACGGAGCCGCGTCTGGTGGAATTGAGTTTCGGCGAATGGCAGGGTTTTACGTTTCGGGAGCTCGAGTCAAGGCATCCTGGATCCACGCATGGCCGCCGCGCCGCCAAATGGGATTTCCAGCCGCCTGGCGAGGGCGCGGAAAGCTACGAGATGCTGCTCGAACGGGTGAAGCCTTGGTTCGACGCGCTTGACCGGCAGACGGTGTGTGTCACCCATGGCGGCGTTATGCGCTGCCTTTTCCGCTTCGTCACCGGCCTTTCCAAGCAGGAAGCCGCCAGTCTCGATGTCCCGCAGGACCGCCTGCTCCGGCTGGAAGGCCGGAGTTTGGAGTGGTTGTAGGTCCGGGTGCGGCCGTGAAGGTCGTCATCCTTGGGCGCAGCGACGCGAAACGGAGCGAAGACCCAAGGATAATGCCGTGACATTCGCCGAATAGTAAAAACGGTGCAGAAAAGGTCGTTCTGCACCGCTGCAAAGTTCTGACATAACGACGGTGCGCGGCGCGGCGAATTCAGGTCAGGCCGAGCCGAAAATGGTGGATTCCGAGAACCGGAGCGGAGCGTACTTTCAGTACGTGAGCACCGGAAGCGCAGGAAGCCGCCATTTGCAGGCCGGCCTCACCTGAATTTAGTTCTGGTCGCTGTCGGGCAACTGCATGTCGGTCACGACATTCTCGCCATTGCTCACGTCATAGGCGATGACGATGTCCATGCCCGGCTTCAGCGAGTCGATATCGGTCTCGGCGTTGAGCTTGTAGGCCTTTCCGTCGTCAAGCGTCAGCGTCAGCGTGTCCTTGTCGACCTTCTTGATCAGGCCTTCGGTCTGGCCGGCGAACGCGGCGGCGGTGGAAATCATGAGCATGGCGCAGGCGGCGCCAATTAGGGTACGCATCGTCGTCCTCTTTAGGTCATTGCGCCGGCTGGTCAGCGGCGGGTCCTCAACGGCGGATGGGAAGAGAGCAGAAACCAACCGAATGTGTCAAAACTAAATCCGCCAGATCACAGTTTGATGCAGCCGTTTGACCACTGTGGAAAACGCCAATAGAAGGCAGCCGTAACCGGTTTTCCTCACCGGCAGGGCGTTTTTCATGTCGCACAACACATTCGGCCACCTGTTCCGCGTCACCACCTGGGGTGAAAGCCATGGCGCCGCGCTTGGCTGCGTTGTCGACGGCTGCCCGCCCGGCATCCGCTTCAGGCGAGAGGACATCCAGGCCGAGCTCGACCGGCGCCGCCCCGGACAGTCGCGTTTCGTCACCCAGCGCCGCGAGCCGGACGAGGTCAAGATCCTGTCGGGCTTCATCCTGGACGAGGACGGCGAGACGATGATCACCACCGGCACGCCGGTGTCGATGCTGATCGAGAATGTCGACCAGCGCTCCAAGGATTATGGCGAGATCGCCCGCCAGTACCGGCCGGGCCATGCCGACTACACCTATGACGTCAAATACGGCTTGCGCGACCATCGCGGCGGCGGCCGCTCCTCGGCGCGCGAGACGGCCGCCAGAGTTGCGGCCGGCGCGCTGGCGCGTAGGGTTGTGCCCGGCATGACGGTGCGCGGCGCCCTGGTCGCGATGGGCGAAAAGTCTATCGATCGCGCCAACTGGAACTGGAATTTCGTCGGTGACGCCGAAAACCCGTTCTTCACCCCGGATCCGGCCTCGGTCCCGGTATTCACCGCCTATCTCGACGGCATCCGCAAAGCCGGTTCCTCGGTCGGAGCGGTGATCGAGATCGTCGCCGACGGTGTGCCGCCCGGCCTCGGCGCGCCGATCTACGCCAAGCTCGACCAGGACATCGCGTCCGGCCTGATGTCGATCAACGCCGTCAAGGGCGTCGAGATCGGCAACGGCTTCGAGGCCGCCCGCATCACCGGCGAACAGAACGCCGACGAGATGCGCATGGGCAATGACGGCAAGCCGGTGTTTTTGTCTAACAATGCCGGCGGCATACTGGGCGGCATCTCGACCGGACAGCCGATCGTCGCCCGCTTCGCCGTGAAGCCGACTTCGTCGATCCTGACGCCGCGCAAATCCATCGACAAGGGCGGCAAGGATGTCGAGGTGATGACCAAGGGCCGCCACGACCCATGCGTCGGCATCCGCGCCGTGCCGATCGGCGAGGCCATGGTTGCCTGCGCGATCGCCGATCATTATCTGCGGCACAGAGGACAGACAGGGAAGGCAATAGGCAGTAGGGATTAGGCAGTAGGCGAGCCTGCGCCACCAAAACAGCCTTTTTCTTTCTCTGCTGCCTATTTGCCTAATCCCTATTCACTTGCGAGCGAAGCGAGCGCCCATGCCTTACGACCAGAAGAAGATCGTCGAAGCGATCCGCGCCTTCGAGCGCGGCGAGATCGTTGTCGTCATGGACGATGACGGGCGCGAGAACGAGGGCGACCTGATCGTCGCGGCCGTGCATTGCACGCCGGAGAAGATGGCCTTCATCGTGCGCAACACCTCCGGCATCGTCTGCACGCCGATGCTGCGCGAGGACGCGAGGCGCCTGAATCTCGCGCCGATGGTGGCGGACAATGATTCCGCCCACACCACCGCCTTCACCGTCAGCGTCGATTTCAAGCACGGCACGACGACAGGCATTTCCGCCGACGACCGCACGCTGACCGTGCGCAACCTCGCCAATGGCAATGTCGGCCCGTCGGATTTCGTGCGCCCCGGCCACATCTTCCCGCTGATCGCGCGCGAAGGCGGCGTGCTGATGCGTTCCGGCCATACGGAGGCCGCGGTCGATCTCTGCAAGCTTGCCGGCCTGCCGCCGGTCGGCGTCATTTCCGAGCTGGTCAATGACGACGGCACGGTCAAGCGCGGGCCGGAAGTGCAAGCCTTCGCCGAAGAGCATGGCCTGAAGCAGGTGTCGGTGGCCGACCTCATCGCCTACCGCCAGCGCAAGGAAACGCTGGTCCAGCGCGTCGCCTGCTCCGACATCGACACGCCCGGCGGCAAGGCGCAGGCCTTCACCTATACGCTGCCGTGGGATTCCATGCATCACCTGGCAGTGGTCTTCGGCGATATCCGCGACGGCGAGGAGGTCCCGGTGCGCCTGCATCCGGAGGACGTGGTGACCGACGTGTTCGGCACCAGCCACCGGCTCGACGGCATCATGAAGGCGATGGGCGAGCGCCGGCGTGGCGTCATCGTCTATCTGCGCGAAGGCTCGGTCGGCGTCGCCCACCAGGAGCGCAAGCGGCCGCTAAGCGGCGACCGCGAGGATCACGAAGAGGCTCGCCGCCGCGAGAACGAATGGCGCGAGATCGGCCTCGGCGCCCAGATCCTCAAGGATCTCGGCATCTCCTCGATCAACCTGATCGCCTCGCGCGAGCGCCACTATGTCGGCCTCGAGGGGTTTGGCATCCACATCGCCAAGACCGAGATTCTCTGACCAGCGGCCAACGCTCGCCTGAGAACAGCGGATGAGTGCGCCATTGCCTCCCAGCCAGCGGACCGAACGGTTGCTGCTGCGTCGGCCCCAGCAGGCGGACCGTGATTTCCTGATCGATCTGTTTTCGCGGCCCGAGCTGGTTGCGCATCGCCCTGACCCGACACCCGACACGCCGCAGCAGAGTGCTGCAAGGTTGGCCCGCGATATCGACCATTGGGAGAAGCATGGTTTCGGCCGCTGGGCGGTCAAGGCTGATGGCGGCCTGGTCGGCTTCGGCGGCGTCACCGTCTCCAACGATTTGGAAGGCCTGAACCTCTCCTACCATCTTCATCCCGGCTGTTGGGGGCACGGCTATGCCAGCGAGCTGGTGATGGAAGCATTGCGTGCGGCATTCCTGACCCTGGAAGCCGAGCGCGTGATCGCTTTGGCGCGGCCCGCAAATCCGGCCTCGCGCCGCGTGCTTGAGAAATGCGGCTTCACCTACGAAAGGGACGTGATGTTGCATGGCGCGCCGACGGGGCTCTTCATCGTCACTGCGCGGAGCAATGCAGGGCGACGGCCGGCCTGACGTCCGGGCGCTTCGCCGCGCGGATTCGATCACTCCGCAGGCGCCACCGCTTCGCCTCTGTCCACATCGCAATCGTCCGTCGCCAGCCGGCATTGGCCGGCAAGCACGGTGACCAGCGCAATCGCGCCTGCAGCGATGGAGACCCAGAACCCGTTTTGCGGGCCGAAAGTGTCGACCATCCAGCCCGCGGCGAAGGAACCCAGCGCCATGCCGATACCGATGCCGGTCGTCACCCAGGTGACGCCTTCCGTCAGCATGGCCGGTGGCACGTGGCGCTCGATCAGGCCAAAGGCGGTGATGAAGGTCGGCGAGATCGCGACGCCGCTGACGAACACCGCCAACGCCAGCGTCGGCACCGTGTGGGCGAAGAGTAGCGGCAAGGTGGTGAGCGCGATCACGGTGACCGCGAGCGCCAGCTGCCGCTGCAGCGGCGCCTTCAGGCTGAGCGCGCCGACGATGATCCCAACCACGAAGGATCCCAGCGCATAGACGCCGATGACAAGGCTCGCCGCCTCAGGCTGGCCGAGCGCCTTGGTGATGGCGACGGTGGTGACTTCCGTTGTGGCGAAGGTCGCGCCGACGAAAATGAGGGCGAAAGTGATTATCTGCACCGGTCGCAGGCGGATCGCCGAGCCGGTCGCCCCATGCTCCGCTGGCCGCACTGGCGGCTCCGTCGAGCGCTGCAGCAGGAATGCCGCCGAGCCGAGCGCGAGCAGCAGCGTGCTGACCACCATGCCGGCTTCGGGAAATAGCACCGCGCTCACCCCCACTGACAGCGAGGCGCCGGCGACATAGACCAGTTCGTCCGCGGCTGACTCAAAAGCAAACGCCGTGTTGAGCTCCGGCCGATCGCGAAAGATCTCGGTCCAGCGCGCCCTGACCAGGGCGGGAATGCTGGGCATGGCGGCGGCGAGCAGGGCGGACAGGAACAAGGTCCAGGCCGGCCAGTGCTGGTTGGCCGCCACGATCAATGTCGCAAAGGCAAGCACCGAGAGGAGCGTCATGGGTGCCGCGATCGCCGTCTGGCCGCGCCGGTCCACCAGCCGCGACACGTGCGGCGAAAGAAAAGCGTTGACCAGCGCATAGGTGGCCGAGACGGCGCCGGCCAGCCAATATTCGCCATGCGTCTGCGACAACATCGCCACGATGCCGATCGGCGCCATGGCGATCGGCAAGCGCGCGACGAAGGCGGCTGCGGCGAAGCCTTTCGTGCCCGGAGCCCGAAAGATGTCCGCATAGGGGTTTCGCATGATCCTGCTCCTCGACAAGGGTGCATAGTAAAACTACATACGCTGCGTATGAATGTGAGATAGTTCATACGTCGCGTATGTCAATTGGCATACGAGGCGTATGTGAATAGGGCCAAGCATGCACAGACCGCGCAAGGAGATGATCGCCGAGACGCGCGCCAAGCTGATCGCGGCGGCACGCCACGCCTTCGGCACGATCGGCTATGCCGAGGCCTCGATGGACGATTTCACCGCCTCGGCCGGCCTCACGCGCGGCGCGCTCTACCATCATTTCGGCGACAAGAAGGGGCTGCTGCAGGCGGTGATCGCCGAGATCGACGGCGAGATGGCTGTGCGGGTGAACGAGGCGGCGTCCAAGGCGCCGACCCGCTGGCAGCATTTCGTCGACGAATGCACCACCTATGTCGAGATGGCGCTGGAGCCGGAAATCCAGCGCATCATGTTCCGTGACGGCCCGGCCGTGCTCGGCGACCCGGCGCAGTGGCCGAACGCCAATGCCTGCATCGCGTCAATGACCGAACATCTGAGCGCGCTGCAGGACGAGGGTGTGATCGTTGCCGATCTCGATCCGGAAACGGCTGCGCGGCTGATCAACGGCGCCAGCAGCCAGGCCGCGCAGCGCATCGCCAATTCGAAGGATCCCGAAGCCACCTCGAAGAAGGCGATCGCGGCCTTCAAGCAACTGCTCGAAGGCTTGCGCAAGAAGGCGTGACCGCACGCTTGGGTAACCAATTGACCGCGTTGTGCACCGGTTTCGGCTCGGTGCAACCCTGCCGCGATTGACAATCTAAGGGGCGAGCGCATCCTCCTGCGCCATCGCTTAGGGCGTGGAGAGTCGGGGCCATGTGGGACTTCAGCATTGGCCGGTCGGTGTCCATCATGATGCGGACATGGCCGTTTATCGTCTTTCGCATGATCGTCTATTTCGGCATCACGGTCGCCTACATCATGGCGACCGGCACGGGCGCCAGCGTCGGCTACGGCGTCGGTCACATCTCGACCGATCCCGATGGACCGATGTCCTTTGCGCTGTGGGGCGGCGTGGTCGGCTTCGGCATCGTCTCGATCGCGGTCTACTGGATCCGCGAATACATCCTTTATGTGCTGAAAGCCGGTCATATCGCCGTCATGGTACATCTGATCGATGGCCATGACGTCCCCGACGGCCAAGGACAGATCGCCTATGCCAAGGAAGTGGTCAGCCAGCGTTTCGCCGAGGCCAACATCCTTTTCGTGGTCGACCAGCTGGTCAAGGGCGCCATCCGCGCCATCACCGGCCTGATCGGCGGCATTGCCGCCTTCCTGCCCATTCCCGGCCTGAGCGGCCTAGTCAGCTTCATCAACACGGTGATCCGCCTGTCGCTGACCTATGTCGACGAGATCATCCTCGGCTACAACATCCGCCTCAATTCGAACTCGCCCTTCGAGACGGCCAGGCAAGGCGTCGTGCTCTACGCCCAGAACGGCAAGCACATGGTCAAGAACGCGGTGTGGCTGGCGATGATCATGTGGGGCGTGTCCTTCGTCATCTTCCTGTTGATGCTGGCGCCCGCGGCCGCGATCCTGTGGGTCATGCCCGGACAATTGGCCGGCTGGGCCTTCGTGCTGGCCATCGTCTTTGCCTGGGCCTTCAAGGCGGCCTTCATCGAGCCCTTCGCCATCGCCTCGCTGATGCAGGTCTATTTCGAAACCATCGAAGGCCAGGTGCCCAATCCAGAATGGGACAACCGGCTCGCCGAGGCGTCGTCCAAATTCAGGGAGCTGCGCGACAAGGCGCTGGGCTCCTTCGGCGGCGGCTCGCGCTGGGATACGCCGCGAGCCGCATGATCAGGGCTTCGGCGCGCCGCCAAGCCTTGCAATCGCGGACTTGAGCGGCGCCTCGCCAGTGCCGCGGAACGTCTCGCTCATCACCAGTTCGGGTAGCGGCAGGCGCTTGCCCCAGCCATGCGCTTCGAGGTCCGGCTTCGGGGCGAATTCCGAGACGCGGCCGACGCACAGATAGGCGATCGGCGTGACATGCTCCGGGATCGACAGAAGCTGTTTCAGCGCCTCGGTCTCGATGATGCTCACCCAGCCGACGCCGACGCCTTCGGCGCGTGCCGCCAGCCAGAAATTCTGCACCGCGCAGACGGTGCTGTAGAGATCCATCTCCGGATTGTGCCAGCGTCCGAGCGGCGAGTCCTTCGAGCGCTGCCGGTCGCAGGTGATGCAGAGATTGAGCGCGCTTTCGCAGATGCCTTCGAGCTTCAGCTTGCGGTAGAGCGCCTGCCGGTCCGCCTCGATCGCCGGCAGTTCCTGCTCGCGCGCGGCGAGGAACAGGTCGCGCACTCTCCTGCGCCGCTCGGCATCGCGGATGACGATGAAATTCCACGGCTGCATGTAGCCGACAGACGGCGCGTGGTGCGCGGCGGTGAGAAGCCGCGCCAGCACACAGTCATCCAGATCGTCGTGGACAAAATGGCTGCGCACGTCGCGCCTGGTGAACATCGCCCTGTAGACCGCATCGCGCGCCAATTGGTCAAAGTCGTCGCCGCTCGCGGCGATCGCTGCTGCCGTCATCGCTTTTCCCCTTGCGACAAGCAGTCCCCCGCCTGACCAAGCGGAAAACCATGTCTGCCGGGCCGGTCTTCTGGCTCGGGATCGTCCCGCTCCGGCGCCTTCCCGTCATCGACAGTGGCATTTGCCGGCGCGATCCCCCTCACAGCGTTGGGCACGCCACGGAATGAAACCGTGTTCCCGATTCTCCCGCGTCGCGGGCACCAGGCAGCGGCATGACCTTATCGCGAAGTTCGGCACCCGCCAATGGCGCGGACGACATGGGCTGGCGCAATTTCCCCAGCCATTCGGCTTTTCAAACATGGTCATTACGGCCGCGGGTGCCTAGATTAGGCGCCATGGCCACCCGTCTCTACACGCACCCGATCTTCCTCGAACACCTCACGCCGCCCGGCCACCCCGAGCGGCCCGACCGCCTGCGCGCTATCGAACGCGTGCTGGACGACGAGGCGTTCTCGGCGCTCGACCGCGTCAAGGCGCCGGAAGGCGACGAGAAAACGATCCTCTATGCGCACCCCGAAAAATTCGTCGAGCGCGTGCGCGCGGCGATCCCCCGGACCGGCATCGTCTCGATCGACGCCGACACCAGCGCCAGCCCGAAAAGCTGGCAGGCGGCGGTGACGGCGATCGGCGCGGCGAACGCCGCCGTCGACGACGTCTTCGACGGCCGCGCCTCCAATGTCTTCGTCGCTGCCCGGCCGCCCGGCCATCACGCCGAAAAGACCACCGCGATGGGTTTCTGCCTGTTCAACACGGCGGCCATCGCCGCCCGCTATGCGCAGAAGAAGCATCAGGCCGAGCGCGTCGCCATCGTCGATTGGGACGTCCATCATGGCAACGGCACGCAGGACATCTTTTGGGACGACCCATCGGTTCTTTACTGCTCGACCCACCAGATGCCGCTTTACCCGGGCACCGGGGCGAAGAGCGAGACCGGCGCCGGCAACATCGTCAACGCGCCGCTCGCGCCGCGGACCGGCAGCGACATGTTCCGCGACGCCTTCCTGTCGCGCGTGCTGCCGTCCATCGATGCCTTCGCGCCGGACCTGATCATCATTTCCGCCGGCTTCGACGCGCATCACCGCGATCCGCTGGCCGAGATCAACCTGACCGAGGACGATTTCGACTGGGCGACCGGGCAGTTGATGGAACGCGCCGGCCGCCACAGCTCCAACAGGCTCGTCAGCCTGCTGGAAGGCGGCTACGATCTGCAGGGACTGGCATTTTCAGTCGCCGCCCATGTCGGGCGGCTGATGAAGGGATAGGGTATGGCAGTGGAAGGCAATGAGGACGTCAAGGCGATGAGCTTCGAACAGGCGCTCGACGCGCTGGAGAAGATTGTCGATGACCTGGAGCGCGGCGACGTCCCGCTCGACCAGTCGATCAAGATCTATGAGCGCGGCGAGGCGCTGAAGGCGCATTGCGACAGGCTGCTGAAGGCGGCCGAGGACAAGGTCGAAAAGATCAGGCTGTCGCGCGACGGCAAGCCGGTGGGAACGGAGCCGCTCGACGCCGAATAGTCTGGAATAGCGTAGGCAGAGCAAGCAGGTAAGGAGTTCAAGCCATGTGCCGCAACATCAAGACCCTGGCCAATTTCGAGCCGCCGGCGACCAATGACGAGGTGCATGACGCAGCACTGCAATTCGTCCGCAAGCTGAGCGGCTCGACGAAACCGTCCAAGCGCAACGAGCATGCCTTCTATCACGCCGTGGAAGCGATCGCTGCCGCAGCGCGCGAACTGATCGACTCGCTCGAAACCAGCCAGGAACCGCGCAATCGCGAGGAAGAGGCCGCCAAGGCGAAGGCCAGGTCGGCGTTGCGTTTCGCCTGAAGGACAGTCATGAGCTTTTTTCCCGGAAACGATCCTGAACCCGGCGATGCGTTCGCCTGCGATCAGATCGAGCTGATGGTGATCCCCAACGCCAAGGATATCGGCGGCTTCGCGGTTCGCCGCGCCTTGCCGACTGCAAAGCGTCGTCTGGTCGGGCCGTTCATCTTCTTCGACCGCATGGGTCCGGCCATCCTGCGCGCCGGCCACGCGCTCGACGTGCGTCCGCATCCGCATATCGGGCTTTCCACCGTCACCTATCTGTTCGACGGCAAGATCAGGCACCGCGACTCGCTCGGCACCGAAATGGTGATCGCGCCCGGCGACGTGAATTTGATGACCGCCGGGCGCGGCATCGTCCATTCCGAGCGCACGCCGGAGGAGTTGCGCGGCGCGCCGATGTCGGTCTCCGGCCTGCAGACCTGGTTGGCGCTGCCCGACGGCAAGGAGGAAATTGCCCCGGTTTTCGCCAACACGTCCGTGGCCCGCTTGCCCGAGATCGACGCCGAGGGCGTCAGCGGCCGCATCGTCATCGGTGAATTCTCGGGCCTGCGCTCGCCGGTGGCGACCGCCTCGGACACGCTTTATGCCGATTTGCGCCTGGCCGCGGGCGCCAGCGTGAAGATCCCCGCCGACGCCGAGGAACGCGCCATCTACACGCTGGAAGGCGACGTCTCGATCGCCGGCGATGTTTTTCCCGCAGAGCGGCTTCTGGTGTTCAAGCCGGGCGAGGAGATCGTCGTGTCCTCCGAGCGCGGCGCGCATTTCATGCTGTTCGGCGGTGCCTCGCTGGGTTCCCAGCGCTACATCTGGTGGAATTTCGTCTCGTCCTCGAAGGAACGCATCGAACAGGCCAAGCAGGAATGGAAGACAGGCCGCTTCGATATCGTTCCTGGCGATGAGGAGGAGTTCATTCCGCTGCCCGAGAGCTAGGATCCTCTGGCCGACGCGTCACTGGCGCGCATTTACATTCGCCTGGCGGCGGCCTATGCCGCGCATGATTAAGGCGCAATCTGCTGGTAGCGCCGTGTTCGATCAATTGAGGCAGGACGCGCCCGAGTGAAGCCAGACACGCCGCTGCTCGACAAGGTCCGCATCCCGGCGGACCTGCGGAAGCTCGATGAGGGGGCATTGCCGCAGCTTGCGGCGGAACTCCGCGCCGAGCTCATCGACGCCGTTTCGCACACCGGCGGCCACCTTGGCGCTGGCCTCGGCGTGGTCGAGCTGACCGTCGCGCTGCACTATGTCTTCAACACGCCGGACGACCGGCTGATCTGGGACGTCGGCCACCAGGCCTATCCGCACAAGATCCTGACCGGCCGCCGTGACCGCATCCGCACGCTGCGCCAGGAAGGCGGCCTTTCCGGTTTCACCCGGCGCGCCGAGAGTGAATACGATCCGTTCGGCGCAGCACACTCCTCGACCTCGATTTCGGCTGGTCTCGGCATGGCCATGGGACGCGACCTGTCGGGTGGCCGCAACAATGTGATTTCCGTCATCGGTGATGGCTCAATGTCGGCCGGCATGGCTTTCGAGGCGCTGAACAATGCCGGCGCGCTGGATGCCCGCCTCATCGTCATCCTCAACGACAACGACATGTCGATCGCGCCGCCGACCGGCGCCATGAGCGCCTATCTGGCCAGGCTCGCCTCCGGCAAGGCCTATCTGGGCTTGCGCGATTTCGGCAAGAAGCTGACATCCTATCTCGGCAAGCGCGCCGACCGCGCCATCACCCGCGCGGTCGAGCATGCGCGCGGCTATGTCACCGGCGGCACGCTGTTCGAGGAGCTCGGCTTCTATCACATCGGCCCGATCGACGGGCACAATCTGGAGCATCTGATCCCGGTGCTGAAGAATGTGCGCGACAACGGCAAAGGCCCGGTGCTGATCCATGTCGTGACCCAGAAGGGCAAGGGCTACGCGCCGGCGGAGGCCGCGGCCGATAAATATCACGGCGTCAACAAGTTCGACGTCATCACCGGCGCGCAGGCCAAGGCGCCGGCCAACGCGCCCGCCTACACCAAGGTCTTCGCCGAGAGCCTGATCCAGGAGGCGCGCGAGGACGAGCGCATCGTCGCCATCACCGCCGCCATGCCGAGCGGCACCGGACTCGACCTGTTCGGCGAGGTGTTCCCGAAGCGGACCTTCGATGTCGGCATCGCCGAGCAGCATGCAGTGACCTTCGCCGCGGGCCTCGCCACCGAAGGCTACAAGCCCTTCGCCGCCATCTATTCGACCTTCCTGCAGCGCGCCTACGACCAAGTCGTCCATGATGTGGCGATCCAGAAGCTGCCGGTGCGGTTTCCCGTCGATCGCGCCGGCTTCGTCGGCGCCGACGGCGCCACCCACTGCGGCGCCTTCGACACGACCTTTCTCGCGACGCTGCCGGGCTTCGTCGTCATGGCCGCGGCCGACGAGGCGGAGTTGCGCCATATGGTGCGAACGGCGGCGTCCTATGATGAGGGCCCGATCGCCTTCCGCTATCCGCGCGGCAACGGCGTCGGCGTCGACATGCCGGAGCGCGGCTCGGTGCTCGAGATCGGCAAGGGCCGCGTCTTGAAAGAGGGCACCAAGGTGGCGCTTCTCTCCTTCGGCACACGGCTGCAGGACTGCCTTCTGGCGGCCGAGGAACTCGGCGCCGCGGGCCTCTTCACCACCGTCGCCGACGCCCGCTTCGCCAAGCCGCTGGATGAGGATCTGGTCCGCCGGCTCGCCCGTTCGCATGAAGTGCTGGTGACCGTCGAGGAGGGCGCTATCGGCGGCTTCGCCAGCCAGGTGCTGCATTTCCTTGCCCATCAAGGCCTCTTGGAAAGCGGCCTCAAGGTGCGCCCGCTGGTCTTGCCGGACGTGTTCACCGACCACGCCAAGCCCGAAAAGATGTATGCCGATGCCGGCCTGGATTCTGCCGGCATCGTGCGCACGGTCTTCGCGACGCTCGGTCATGCCGTGCAGGCACAGCGCGCCTGAATCAAGACTTCAACCGGCTGAATCGGTTTGCCGGCTTCTGGCCGTAAGCTTTTGTTAACGCTTCCGTTTGGCGGTTCGCTTACCCTGTCTCTTGGCCGATTTTCAACGGCGCCCTGCTAAGACCTTGGTCCCAGAGCAATTCCAGGAAAAGTGTGAGCGGTTTTCCGCCCGGAATTGCGTAAAAACAAAGGGATAGGGCGGTTCGCCGTTTCACTGAAACGGTGAAACGCTCTAGGCAGGGGATAAGAACAATGAAGTCGTTCCTTTGCGGCATGGCCTTGCTGGCTGCCATGGCCGCGCCAGTGGCAGCCGAGACGCGTTACGACCGCAATATCGAAAAGGCGGCAATGGACATCGTCGCCGGCAAGATGGGCAACATCCGCGGCAGCTTCTCCTACAAGCAGAGGCCGCAGCTCGTTGTGCTGCCGGATGCGCCGACGCCTGCGCCGTCTCCTGTTGAGCCGCCGCGCAAGGAAGCCTCCGGCAATGACGGCCTGACGCCGGCTGTCGAGCGCCAGGTTTCGCGGACCGTCTTCTAAAACCACATATCGCGCACGCAGCGGCCGTCGCGCGGCAGGTCGTCAAAACTGTCGAGGCCGTCGAAATGGTCGATCGGCAGGTCGGCGACGTCCTGCGGCGGCGCCAGCCTGACATTGACCGCGATGCGCGTGCGGCCGCTCTTGGCCGCGCGCAAGCCGCGCCAGGCGACCACACAGGCGCAGGTCGGACAGAACAGGATTTCCAGCGCGGGCTCCGTCACCTCGGCGCGTGTGTAGGACTTCAGCGGTCCCGCGATGCGGATGCGCTCGTCGAGATAGTCATAAGCCCAGAGCGCACCGTAGCGGCGGCAAAGCGTACAATTGCAGGCGGTGATCCCACCGGGATCGCCTTCCAGCGTCCAATGGGCCGCGCCGCAATGACAGGTCCCCTTCAGCATTGCCACCTCCACCGACTGACAAACGGCCTGTTTCGTCGGGCATTCTGCAGCCTCTTGCGCCATATTCAACCATTGCGTTCGCGCCCGGCTTTCGCCAATGAAGGCCGATGAATTCCCCGTTGCCAGCCAGCCAGCGCCAGCGGCTCGACGAATTGCTCGTCGGGCGCGGCCTGTTTGCCAGCCGCTCGCGCGCCCGCGACGCGATCGAGCGCGGCACGGTGACGGTTGACGGCACAATTGCCCGCAAGCCCGGCCAGCCCGTTGCGCCGGACTGCGTGGTCGCCATCGACGATCCGGCCCAGGCCTATGTGTCGCGCGCGGCATTGAAGCTGATCGCCGGCCTCGACCATTTCGGCCTGGACCCTGCAGGCAGCGAGGCGCTCGATATCGGCGCCTCGACCGGCGGCTTCACCCAGGTGATGCTGGAGCGAGGCGCGGCGCATGTCACGGCGATCGATGTCGGCCACGGCCAGATCCATCCCGATATTGCCGGGGACCCGCGCGTGACGGTGATCGAAGGGCTGAACGCCCGCGATCTGACGGCAGCCGATCTCGGCGGCCGCGTTCCGGATTTCCTTGTCTGCGATGTCTCCTTCATCTCGCTGAAGCTGGCGCTGCCATCGGCGCTTGAACTGGCGGGCGAGGGCGCCAGGGCAGTTCTTCTGGTCAAGCCGCAATTCGAGGCCGGACGCGAGGCGATCGGCAAGGGCGGCCTGCTCAAGGATCCAGGCGATGCCGAGCGCATTGCCGGAACCCTTCGTGATTGGCTCGCCGGCATTTCCGGCTGGCGCGTGCTGGGACTCCACCCGTCGCCCATCGAAGGCGGCGACGGCAACCGTGAGTTCCTGCTTGCCGCGATCAAGGATGCCAAATCCCGATGAGCACACGCTTCACCATCGCCAGGCTGGGCTCGCAGGGCGACGGAATTGCCAACGCCGAGGGCGGGGAGGTTTTTGTCCCGTTCACGCTGCCGGGCGAGACGGTCACCGCCGCGCGCCAGAAGGACCGCGCCACGCTGATGTCGGTGCTGGAAGCCTCGCCGCTCAGGGTCGATCCTGCCTGCCGCCATTTCACCGAATGCGGCGGCTGCGCGCTGCAGCATTTTGAGGCCGCAGCCTATCAGGAATGGAAGCGCGAGAAGGTCGTGCAGGCGCTGAAGGCAAAGGGCGTCGCTTGCGAGGTCGACGCGCTGGTGCCTTGCGCGCCGCACAGCCGCCGCCGCGTCACCTTCAGCGCCAGGCGCACCGAGGCCGGCATGCTGCTCGGCTTCGTGCGCGCGCTGTCGTCGGAGATCATCCCGATCGAGGAATGCCCGATCTCGCTGCCGGCGATCGTCTCGGCGCTCGATAAGTTGCGCGCCCTGGCCGGTCTGGTCTGCGCCACGCCGAAGGCGTTCCATATGACGGTGACCGTCACCGCCTCTGGCCTCGACATTGCCGTCCATGATGCCGGCAAGCTTGGCGACCACCAGCGCCGCATCGCCTCCAATTTCGTCATGGCCGAAGGCCTGGCCAGGCTGTCCGTCGACGGCGAGATCGTTGTCGAGCCGAAGAAGCCGGTGGTGCAGTTCGGACCGGTCGCGGTCGCCGTGCCGCCCGGCGCCTTCCTGCAGGCGACGGAAGCCGCCGAGCAGGCGATGGCCGGCCTCGTCGGCCAGCATCTGTCGCGCGCGAAGAGGGTCGCGGATCTGTTTGCCGGCTGCGGCAGCTTCGCGCTTCGGCTGGCGGCGAAGTCCGAGGTCCATGCCGTCGAAGGCGAAGCCGCGGCTCTTGCCGCGCTCGACCGTGCCTACCGCTTCGCCACCGGCCTCAAGCGGGTGACCAGCGAACGCCGCGACCTGTTCCGCAGGCCGCTGACCTTCAAGGAGTTGAACACCTTCGACGGCCTGGTCTTCGATCCGCCCCGCGCCGGCGCCGAGGATCAGTCGAAACAGATCGCCCGCTCCGACGCGCCGCTGGTTGCGGCCGTCTCCTGCAATCCGGTGACGCTGGCGCGGGATTTGCGCATCCTTCTCGACGGCGGCTACACGCTGAAAAGTGTCACCCCGATCGACCAGTTCCTGTGGTCGTCCCATGTCGAGGCCGTCGCGCTTTTGGAGAAGCCGAGACGGCGGCGCTAGTCGACTGCCGGAGGTTCGCTGGAAAAATTGTGAAGTCTCTGTTCTTTCGGTGAAATCGCGCCCTAAAGCCGCCTTTTTGCCGGACCTTAATTTCGCTGTTAGGGAAACATTCCTGCCCCCCGGCGTTATCGCGTGGGATGGATGGCGAACAAGGACGGCGAATTGCTATGCTCTCGCTTCGGAAAGTCATCGGTCTTCTCGTTCTTCTCATCGCGTTCACCGTCGCCTCCGCGACCGGTGTGCTCGCGCAACAGCAGAAACGTCTCGCTTTCGTTATCGGCAACGCCGCCTATCCGTCCGATGCGCTGGTCACCTCCGCGAACGACGCGGGTCTGATCGCGCAGACCCTGCAAGCAGCCGGGTTCGATGTGGTCGGCGCGCGCGATGTCGACCAGGAATCGCTGCGCGGCGCGCTGCGTGATTTCCTTGCGAAAGTTTCCGCCGCCGGTCCGGACGCTACCGTTTTCGTGTACCTCGCCGGCCGTGGCGTGCAGTTCGAAGGTGAGAACTACTTCTTGCCGGTCGATGCCCAGATCGCCAATCCGGCTGGGCCGGGGTTTGCTGGCTCATCGCCTGCAATCAAGAGATCGCTGGCTCGCGGCGCTTCAGCCGATGCTGGCTGCACGGGACAGGCGGATAATTTCGGCCTACGAGCTCGGAGTGAGCCGCTTCGCCGTGCCGCCGCGCTGGTTGATCGAAACCCAGGTGTTCGGGTTCTGCTGCGACTGCCGCTTCAGGAAATAATAGCCGGTCGCGTTCCACGGCCTAACCTCGTCGACCAGATTGTCCAGCACGAGATCGCCCTTGTCGGTCTTCACCGTCAGGATGGTGTGGCCCTCGTTGTGCAGGTCGCGAACCACGGTCATCAGCAATGCCTGCCGGGGAAATCCTGCTTCCTGGAGAAGCTTGCGCTTGTAGAGCGCGTAGATCTTGCAATCGCCCTTGCCGTCCACGGGATAGTCCCAGTGGTCCATCATCGTGCCCCAGTGATCGTAGTTGCTCACGGGCTTGATGGAGCGGTTCGCCTTTTGGTTTATCCGCTTGAGGATGCTCATGTTCTGCGCGGTCAGCTTGACGCTCGCGGCAGGCAAGGCAGGCACCTTGCATTCTTTCGGCCGGCGACGACAGAAGTCGAGCCAGCCATAAGGAACGCTGGTGCTTGCGCCGACCGTGGCGGAACTGGCGGCAGGTCGTGTCGACGCTAGCTTGAACAGCGACGACTGCGCCGCTGCAGGGCTGACACAGAAGGATGAAACACCAACCAACGAAACAAGGCCAAACAGGAAGGAAGAGGTCGGGACGCAAGGGGATCGCTTCACTGCCAACACCACCGCAACGAGGAGACTGGCGGCAGGCTAACGCGCAAACGTCAGCCCGGCCAATTAAACAATTAATAATGTCCTAACACGATTGTGTTCACTTCAAGGTGGAGGATGCCTTCAAGTCGGAATGCGAGCATCAACCTGGCCGGACACTGCGGCGGACTCCCGACCGCGCTTGCTTCATGCTTCCCACACACCTTTAGACCCAGCCGCCTTTGCAGCTTTTACGAAATTGCGGTCAAAGGTTGCAAAGCCGGTACAGTGGGTTGATTTACCCAGATGCAGCGCGGCCGCGAAATCAACGCCCGCCTCGACCAGATCCAGTGCTGAAGCGACAACAGGGGCATCTTCGATCTCGACTGTAGGAAGCCCGCCGAACTTCCGCAGTGCTCTGACGATATCAGCCCGGTCGTAGCCATAGGCGCTGCGCAGCACCCACGCGGTTTCCAGGATCACCGTGACGGCGGCAAAGACCCGTTGACCGTCGATCAACCGCCGGGCGTTCCGATTGTTCGGGGTGGTCGTTCGTCAGGTAGCGAACAACAACATTCGTATCAATCGCGAGCATGGCGCCGCCGTGCTTCGGCGAGGACGCCCGCGTCCATTTCTTCCAGTGTCTTCGGCGCGCCGCGGGATTGCAGGGAGCCGAACACATCTTTCGGCTGCGTCGCCGCGAATGCGGGCGCCAGCTTCAAAAGCACGCCTTCCGGCGTCTCCTGAACTTCAAGCCTCGTTCCAGCGCTCCATTCTCTTCGTTTCCGGATGGCGCTGGGGAGAATCACCTGCCCCTTGGTGGAGACAGTGGTCGTGAGCTTTTCAGATGCGGACATGGCACCTTACCTGTGTAAGACAAAGGTAAGATAATGCCAAGGTAGAATTCAAGCTTGTCGGGTCAGGTCTCAAACCCTGGTGCCGCCCACCGTCATCTGGTTCATCCGCAGATGCGGCTGGCCGACGCCCACCGGCACGCCCTGTCCGGCCTTGCCGCACATGCCGATGCCGGTGTCGAGCTTCATGTCGTTGCCGACCATGCTGACGCGGTGCATGGCGTCCGGACCGTTGCCGATCAGCATCGCGCCCTTGATCGGCTGCGTCACCTTGCCGTTCTCGATCATATAGGCTTCGGTGCAGCCGAACACGAATTTGCCGGACGTGATGTCGACCTGGCCGCCGCCGAAGGAGACGGCGTAGATGCCGTTCTTGACCGATGCGATGATCTCTTCCGGCTGCATGTCGCCCGCGGTCATGTAGGTGTTGGTCATGCGCGGCATCGGCTGGTGCGCATAGCCCTCGCGCCTTCCGTTGCCCGTCGCCTTCATACCCATCAGCCGGGCGTTCTGGCGGTCCTGCATATAGCCGACAAGCTTGCCGTCCTCGATCAGCACGTTGCGCGCCGAAGGCGTTCCTTCGTCGTCGACGGTGAGCGAGCCGCGCCGTTCGGGAATGGTGCCGTCGTCGACAACCGTGACGCCCTTCGCCGCCACCTGCTGCCCCATCAGGCCGGCGAAGGCAGATGTCTTCTTGCGGTTGAAATCGCCCTCGAGCCCGTGGCCGACCGCTTCGTGCAGCATCACGCCCGGCCAGCCGCTGGAGAGCACGATGTCGAACGTGCCGGCCGGCGCTGGAACCGCCTCGAGATTGACCAGCGCCTGCCGCAGCGCCTCGCCTGCCGCATGTTTCCAGCTTTCCTGGCTGACGAACTCGCCGAAGCTCTTGCGGCCGCCCATGCCGTAGGAGCCGCTCTCCTGCCGGTCGCCGCTGCCGACCACGACCGAGACGTTGATCCTGACCAGCGGGCGGATGTCGCGCACAATCTGGCCGTCGCCACGCACGATCTCGACATGCTGCCAGGATGCGGCCAGCGAGGCCGTCACCTGGCGCACGCGCGGATCCTTCGCGCGCAGCCAGCCGTCGATCTCCTGCAGCAGCTTGGCCTTGGCCTCGAAGGACGGCGAGGGAATGGGGTTCTCGTCGCCATAGAGGTGGCGGTTGGTACGGGCCGGCGCGCCGGCAAGCGTGCCGGAATAGCCGCCCTTGACCGCCGAGACGGCATCGGCGGCGCGCTTGAGCGAAGCTTCGGAAAGATCGCTCGAATGCGCATAGCCGCTGGCCTCGCCGGCCACGGCGCGCAGGCCGAACCCCTGATCGGTGTTGAAATTGGCCGTCTTCAGCCGGCCATTGTCGAACATCAGCGCCTCGCTCTCGCTGTATTCGAGGAACAGCTCGCCGTCATCGGCGCCCTTGATGGTCTCGGTGACGATCTCCTTGACGCGATCATCGGAAATATCGAATTGGCCGATCAGGCTGTTCATGGCAAATCCATTCGTGGAAACAAATCTTGCACCGGATGTAGGCGCGAAGCTGCCGTCGCACAATCGCCAAGAGATGAAGTCGGCGATTGCGACGCCGTCACCTGCCGTTGACGAAGTCCTTGATGTTGCCGGCCATCGCGTTCCAGTTGGAGAACTGCTCCTCGAGATTGGCCCTGGTGATGCCGCCGGCGAAGCTGACATCCATCTTGAAATTCGAGCCGCCGCCCGAATAGGCCTTCACCCAGCGGTATTTCGCGTTCCAGGCATTGGCCTGGTCAGCGGTCAGCGGATCGGTGTAGCCGGTCGAGAACTGCAGCGACTTGCAATTCTCGTGGTCTTCGCAGCCGAAGAAATAGATCACGTATTTGACGCCCTCGACGCGGCCGGAAATCATCGGGTCGCCATTGTCGTCCTTGTCCATCCTGGCCGAGCCGAAGCCCTTGGCGATATCGAGAACCGTCGCAGGGTCCGGCGTCTGGAGGATTTCGGCATCCTTGGCCCGGACTGCCGAGGCCGCGCAGGCAAGCGCCAGACCTGCAATGGAAATGGACAACGTCGCGCGCATCACGCCTCCTGACGCCCTCCTGGCCGTAAAGCACATCACCGCACCTCGGCATGAGGGACGGCCGCTGCACATGGACGGCAAGATCAAGGTAGGGCAGCGAAGCCTTCCGCAAAGCCCTTGAGGTCGACGGGAATGCCGATGCCCTCTTCCGGCGTCTGGAAGACGATGAAGGTGGCCGAGGTGCCGCTCTTCAGCGTGTCGAGCAGCGGCTTTTCAAGGATCACCTCGGCATAGCAGCCGTCCTGAAAGCAGCGCACGAAATAGGCGCGGCCGATATCCTTGCCGTCGACATTGAGACCGAGGCCGTTGGGCAGGAGAACGCCGAGCGGCGCCAGCACGCGCAGGATCTCGGCCTTGTTGTCGGCGGTGCGCAGCACCACGACCGAAAGGCCCATTTCAGGACGATCCTCGGCGACGACATTCTGCATCATCACGCATTGCTCGGATGTCGCTCCCGCCGGCGTATCGCAGATGATCGACCATGCGCCATGCGTCGACTTCACCGTGCCGCTGGGCGGCGTGGCGTTGTTCGGCGCGGCGCTGGCGCCGACGGCTATGCCGACGCCGAGCAAGGCGACGGCAAGAACGACCTTCGCCAAGGTTCTCGAAAGCCAGGAAGTCATGACGGCTCCATTGCGAATCACGGCACTTTAAGCTGCGCCCGGGCCAAGTAAAGGACGAGACCGTCGCCGGTGCGCCCCGATACCGGCAATTGCGTGCTTTTCCAAAGCAAATTCGCCCGAATTGGGGCCGCCCGACATATAGCATGGCGAGCGCCGAACACGGCCTTCGGGCTGCGCGCAAAAATGCCGCACGGTTTCCTCCGCTCCTTTCTTGCGGAGGGAAATAGAGTATGGTTTGAACCACCCAGGGACAGACCGGGATTCCCAATCCCGGCATCGTTCGTTATTGGTGCGACAAGATCGCGGGAAGTGGGAGACGAGAGGGCGATGAGGAAATTCCTGGCAAGCGCTAAATTCTTGGCAGGTACGGCAGCTTCGGCCGTGCTCTTCTCCGGCGCGGCCCGTGCCGACCAGCCGCGGGAATGGGAGGTGACCTTCCAGGCTCCGGCCACCGATATGATGCGGCAGATCGAGCGGTTCGGGAACTACACGATGTGGTTCATCGTCCCGATCACCGTTCTGGTGCTGGTGCTCTTGCTGGTCTGTATCGTCAAATTCCGCGCCAGCGCCAATCCGGTGCCGTCAAAGACCAGCCACAACACGCTGATCGAGGTGATCTGGACGGTCGGGCCGGTGATCGTGCTCTTGCTCATCGCCATTCCCTCCTTCCAGCTGCTCACCGCGCAATACACACCGCCGGAAGAAGCCAAGCTCACCGTGAAGGCGACCGGCAACCAGTGGAACTGGGATTACGAGTACCAGGTCGACAAGACCTTCTCCTTCAACTCGGCGGTTCTGCAGGATGGCGACCGCGCCAGGGCCGGCAAGGAGGATCGCGCCCTCTATCCGCGCCTGCTCGCGGTCGACAACGAGCTGGTTGTCCCGGTCAACACCACGACCCGCGTGCTGATCACCGCGACCGACGTCATCCACTCCTTCGCCGTGCCGTCCTTCGGCATCAAGATGGACGCCGTTCCAGGCCGCACCAACGAGACCTGGTTCAAGGCGGAGAAGGAGGGCCTCTATTACGGCCAGTGCTCGCAGCTCTGCGGCAAGGACCACGCTTTCATGCCGATCGCGGTTCGCGTCGTTTCCGATGCGCAGTTCAAGACCTGGCTGGAGACGGCCAAGACCGACGTGCCCGCCGCCAACAAGGCGCTGATGGCCGAGATCGATGGTACCAACAAGGTAGCGGCCGCCGGCAACTGATGCCGCGGGTTAGCAAGATTTAGGGAACGGAGCGGAACATGGCAGAGGCTGCAGCTCACGATCACGACGACCACAGGCCGCATGGCTGGGTCCGCTGGGTCTACTCGACCAACCACAAGGACATCGGCACGCTCTACCTGATTTTCGCGATCATGGCCGGCATCATCGGCGGCGCGCTTTCGGTCGCCATCCGCATGGAGCTGCAGGAGCCAGGCATCCAGATCTTCAGCGGTCTGGCCCAGATGGTCTACGGCATGCAGGGCGACGCCGCCATCGACGGCGGCAAGAGCATGTACAATGCCTTCGGCGCCGCGCACGGCCTGATCATGATCTTCTTCATGGTCATGCCGGCTCTCATCGGCGGCTTCGCCAACTGGATGGTGCCGATCATGATCGGCGCGCCGGACATGGCCTTCCCGCGCATGAACAACATCTCCTTCTGGCTGCTGCCTCCGGCCTTCATCCTGCTGCTCTCCTCGATGTTCGTGCCGAGCGCGCCAGGTGCCTTCGGTGTGGGCGGCGGTTGGACGATCTACCCGCCGCTCTCGACCTCCGGTCAGCCCGGGCCTGCGATGGATCTCGCGATCCTGTCGATCCACATCGCCGGCGCGTCGTCGATCCTTGGCGCCATCAACTTCATCACCACCATCTTCAACATGCGCGCTCCCGGCATGACGCTGCACAAGATGCCGCTGTTTGCCTGGGCCGTGCTGATCACCGCCTTCCTGCTGCTCTTGTCGCTGCCGGTCCTGGCGGGCGCCATCACCATGCTGCTCACCGACCGCAATTTCGGCACCGCCTTCTTCGTGCCGGACCAGGGCGGTGACCCGCTGCTCTTCCAGCACCTGTTCTGGTTCTTCGGCCACCCCGAAGTGTACATCCTGATCCTGCCGGGCTTCGGCATCATCAGCCACATCGTCTCGACCTTCTCGAAGAAGCCCGTCTTCGGTTATCTCGGCATGGCCTACGCCATGGTCGCGATCGGCGCCGTCGGCTTCATCGTCTGGGCGCACCACATGTACACGACCGGCCTGTCGCTCGACACGCAGCGCTATTTCGTGTTCGCCACCATGGTCATCGCGGTGCCTACCGGCGTGAAGATCTTCTCCTGGATCGCCACCATGTGGGGCGGCTCGATCTCCTTCAAGCCGCCGATGCTGTGGGCGCTGGGCTTCATCTTCCTGTTCACCATCGGTGGCGTCACCGGCGTCCAGCTGGCCAATGCCGGCCTCGACCGCTCGCTGCATGACACCTATTTTGTGATCGCCCACTTCCACTACGTGCTGTCGCTGGGCGCCGTGTTCGCGATCTTCGCTGGCTGGTACTACTGGTTCCCGAAGATGACTGGCTACATGTACTCGCCGGTGATCGCCAACACCCACTTCTGGGTCACCTTTGTCGGCGTCAACCTGATCTTCTTCCCGCAGCATTTCCTCGGCCTCGCCGGCATGCCGCGCCGCACGGTCGACTATCCTGACGCGTTCGCCGGCTGGAACATGATCTCGTCCTACGGCTCTTATATCGCGGCCGTCGGTGTCGCGATCTTCCTCTACGGCGTGTTCGAGGCCTTCCAGAAGAAGCGCGTCGCGGGCGCCAATCCGTGGGGCGAGGGTGCCACCACGCTCGAATGGCAGCTGCCTTCACCGCCGCCGTTCCACCAGTGGGAACAGCTGCCGAAGATCAAGTAAGGCAGCCCTATCACGAGACCGCCGGACAGCCGGCGGTCTTGGCCAACGGAATAATGGACTTTAAGTACGCATGGCCCTTGCCGACCACAGATTGATGAAGGACGCGGGCTTTCGCATATCGGAAGCGACTGCGGGCGATTACTTCGCCCTGCTGAAGCCGCGCGTCATGTCGCTGGTCGTCTTCACCGCCTTTGTCGGCCTTGTCGCCGCGCCCGTGGCCATTAATCCGCTGATCGCGATGGTCGCCATCCTGGCAATCGCCATAGGCGCCGGCGCCTCCGGCGCGCTCAACATGTGGTACGACGCCGATATCGATGCGGTGATGACCAGGACGGCATCCCGTCCGGTGCCGGCGGGCCGCGTCACGCCAGGCGAGGCGTTGACCTTCGGCCTGGTCCTGTCGGTGCTGTCGGTGATGACGCTCGGCGTGCTGGTCAACTGGCTGTCGGCATCGCTGCTCGCCTTCACCATCTTCTTCTACGCCGTCATCTACACGATGTGGCTGAAGCGCTGGACGCCGCAGAACATCGTCATCGGTGGCGCCGCAGGCGCCTTCCCGCCGGTGATCGGCTGGGCCGCAGTGACCGGCTCGGTCAGCCTCGAAAGCGTTATCCTGTTCCTGATCATCTTCCTGTGGACGCCGCCGCATTTCTGGGCGCTGGCGCTGTTCAAGTCCGATGACTACGCCCGCGCCGGCATCCCGATGATGCCGAATGTGGCCGGCCAGGCCTCGACTCGCCGGCAGATCTTTGCCTATGCCTTGATCCTGGCGCCGATCGGCGTGCTGCCCTGGGCGCTCGGCTATACCACCGCCGGCTACGGCGTGGTTTCCGCGGTGCTGGGCCTAGGCTTCGTCTGGTATGCCTGGAAGGTGCTTGGCATGGCCGACGGCGATCGCGCGATGAAACCGGCCAAGGCGCTTTTCGGCTATTCGCTGCTCTATCTCTTCGCCATTTTCGCCGCCTATCTCGTGGACTGCGTGGTCGGGCGCGCCCTCATGATGGGGGGGATATGATCGTGGCCGACAAGAAGCTTGAAGTGGTCACGCTCACCGAGCGCCAGCTGAAGGCGCGCCGCAATCGTTCCGCGGCCATCGGCCTGGCGCTGGCCGCTTTGGTCATCGTCTTCTACGTCGTCACAATCGTGCGTTTCGGCCACCATGGCGCCAGCCTCATCGGCTCGGGTCTGTTTGGAGGCGGCTGATGAGCGGCGACGTGAGCAAGCCCCGCAAGGTGAACAACGGCATCGTCGCCGCCGTCTGTCTCGCCTTCTTCACCGGCATGGTCGGCATGGCGTACGCGGCGGTGCCGCTCTACAAGATGTTCTGCCAGGTCACGGGCTATGGCGGCACCACGCAGCGCGCCGAGAAGCAGTATGCCGGCCGTGTGCTCGACCGTGACATCACCATCCGCTTCGATGCCAACACCAACGGCATTCCGTGGCAGTTCGAGCCCGTCGCCCGCTCGGTGACGATCAAGATCGGCGAGACGACGCAGGCGCATTACAGCGCCACCAACAAGTTCGACCGTCCTATCACCGGCCGCGCCTCGTTCAACGTGCAGCCGGAAATGGCCGGCGCCTATTTCAACAAGGTGGAGTGCTTCTGCTTCACCGACACGACGCTGAAGCCCGGCGAGACGCTGGACATGCCGGTCGTGTTCTATGTCGATCCAGACATCGTCAACGTGCCGGAACTCAAGGACCTGAAGACGATCACCTTGTCCTACACGATGTTCCCGGTCGAAAAGAAACAACCGGTCGCCTCGTCGGCGCCGGCCGCTGGCAGCAGCAAAAAAGTTCCAGATTCCGAAGCAAGCCTCGGGGGTTGATATGGCAGACGCGCACGCAAAACCACACCACGACTACCATCTCGTCAACCCGAGCCCCTGGCCCTTCCTGGGTTCGGTCGGCGCGCTGGTCACCGCCATCGGCGGCGTCTGCCTGATGCAGTATCTGAAGGGCGGCAACTTCCCGGTCTTCGGCCACAACATCGCCAATCCGTGGCTGTTCTTCATCGGCATGATCATCGTGCTCTACACGATGTTCGCCTGGTGGTCGGACACCATCAAGGAAGCGCATGAGGGCTACCACACGCGCGTCGTGTCGCTGCATCTCCGCTACGGCATGATCATGTTCATCGCCTCCGAGGTGATGTTCTTCGTCGCCTGGTTCTGGGCCTTCTTCGACGCCAGTCTCTTCCCCGGCGAGGCTAATCAATATGCCCGCACCGCCTTCACCGGCGGCGTTTGGCCGCCGAAGGGCATGGAAGTCCTCGACCCCTTCCACCTGCCGCTTTACAACACCATCATCCTGCTCCTGTCGGGCACGACGGTGACCTGGGCGCACCACGCGCTGCTGCATGGTGACCGCAAGGGCCTGGTCAACGGTCTGGTGCTGACCGTCGGCCTCGGCATGCTGTTCACCATGGTCCAGGCCTACGAGTACATGCACGCGCCCTTCGCGTTCAAGGAATCGATCTATGGCGCCACCTTCTTCATGGCGACCGGCTTCCACGGCTTCCATGTCATCATCGGCACCATCTTCTTGGCTGTCTGTCTGGTGCGCGCCATGCGCGGCGACTTCACGCCGAAGCAGCATTTCGGCTTCGAGGCGGCCGCCTGGTATTGGCACTTCGTCGACGTGGTCTGGCTGTTCCTGTTCAGCGCGATCTATGTCTGGGCGTCGAACGGCGCGCTGATCGAAGGCCACTGATAGAGGGCAATTCAGGGAAAAGCGCGTAGCGGTTTTCTGGAATTGCTTGGAGCGACGGGCGGCCGCGGCGACGTGGCCGCCTTATCTTTTCAAGCGAAAGGGTCTACGGTGCCGGTATGAGCGAAGACAAGGCGATCTGGCCCCCCATCGACCCGATCTCGGCGGGCCTGCATGGCCGCTGCCCGCGCTGCGGCGAGGGCAAGCTGTTCTCGGGTTTCCTCACCGTCGGCAAGCGCTGCTACAATTGCGGGCTCGACTATTCCTTCGCCGACGCCGGCGATGGGCCGGCGGTGTTCGTCATTTTGATCATCGGCTTCCTCGTCGTCGGCCTCGCATTGTGGATGGAGGTGACGCTCAGCCCGCCGCTCTGGCTGCACTTTATCTTATGGATACCGCTGGCGCTGGTGCTCTGCCTGACGGCGCTGCGCCTGATCAAAGGCGTGCTGATCACCTTGCAGTACTCGAAGAAAGCCTCCGAGGGCAGGCTGGAATCCCCGGAATGACCGAGGCGACCGGTTTGGCGACCGGCCGTTCGCGGCCGCGTTCGGCGTTGCTCATCGGCCTCGGCCTTGTCCTGTTCGCCATCCTGATCGGGCTCGGCACCTGGCAGGTCCAACGCCTGCACTGGAAGGAAGACCTGCTCGCGACCATCGACAAGCGTACCCATTCCGCTCCGTTGCCGCTGGCGGACGTCGAGAGAGAGTTCGCCGCTTCCCACGATGTCGATTATACCCCGGTGACGGTGACGGGCACTTTCCTGCACCAGGGCGAGCGGCATTTCTTTTCGACCTGGCAAGGCGACAGCGGCTTCAACGTCTACACGCCCCTGCAGCTCGAGGACGGCCGCTTCGTGCTCGTCAACCGCGGCTTCGTTCCCTACGACCTCAAGGATCCGGCCAGGCGCCGACAGGGCGAAATTGCCGGCAAGGTGACGGTGACTGGACTTGCGCGCAACCCTCTGCCCAGCAAGCCGTCGATGATGCTTCCCGACAATGATGTCGCCAAGAACATCTTCTACTGGAAGGACCGCGATGTCATGGCGGCCACCGCCGGCCTGCCGGCGGAGCTCGTGCTGGTGCCGTTCTTCATCGACGCCGACAAGACGCCGAATCCCGGCGGCCTGCCGGTCGGAGGCGTCACCATCATCGACCTGCCCAACAATCACCTGCAATATGCGGTCACCTGGTATGGGCTGGCCGCTGCCCTTGCGGCCGTGCTGATCCTGAGGCTGCGCCGCCCGGCGAAGGAAGCGTGAACCCCCACGCTCTTGACAGGGCAGGGCTGCGCACCTCATTTCGCGTCCAGCGCTACGACTTAACCGGCCAGAATTCATGATTGAGAAAAAGCCACCGCTCACGATCAGGCTCTGCCAGCCGCGCGGCTTCTGCGCCGGCGTCGACCGCGCCATCCAGATTGTCGTGCTGGCGCTGAAGAAATACGGCGCGCCGGTCTATGTCCGCCACGAGATCGTGCACAACCGCTACGTCGTCGAAGGGCTGCAGAGCCTCGGCGCCGTCTTCATCGAGGAACTGTCGGAGATCCCACCAGAGCATCGCCAGTCGCCGGTGGTCTTTTCCGCGCATGGCGTGCCGAAATCGGTGCCGGCCGATGCCGAGGCGCGCAATCTTTTTTACCTCGACGCCACCTGCCCGCTCGTCTCCAAGGTGCACAAGCAAGCGATGCGCCACCAGCGGCTCGGTCGCCATGTGCTTCTGATCGGCCACGCCGGGCACCCGGAGGTGATCGGCACGATGGGCCAGTTGCCGGAAGGCGCCGTGACGCTGATCGAGACCGAGGCCGACGCCGCGCGCTTCGTGCCCGTCGACGCCTCGGCGCTGGGCTTCGTCACCCAGACGACCTTGTCGGTCGAGGACACCGCCGGCATCATCCGGGCTCTGCAGGAGCGGTTTCCCGAACTGCACGCGGCCGCGGCCGAATCGATCTGCTATGCCACCACCAACCGCCAGGAAGCGGTGAAGGAGACGGCCGCCGGCGCCGATCTTTTCCTCATCGTCGGCGCGCCCAATTCGTCCAATTCGCGTCGTCTTGTCGAAGTGGCGGAGCGCGCCGGCGCCACCATGTCGCTTCTCGTGCAGCGCGCCGCCGAGATTCCATGGGATGAGATCGCCGGGATCAGGACACTTGGCCTGTCGGCCGGCGCCTCGGCGCCGGAGATCATCGTCGACGAGATCATCGACGCGTTCCGGCAGCGCTTCGACGTCACCATCGACCTGGCGATAACGGCCACGGAAACGGAGGATTTTCCGGTGATGCGGGTGCTGCGCGATGTCGAACTGACGGCGGCCGATATGGCCTTCGTCAATGGAGCGGCGTGAAACAGGATGGCCGTCTACACCGACGTCAACGAAGGCGAACTGACCGCATTCCTCAAAGCCTATCCGGTGGGGGAATTGCTCTCCTACAAGGGCATCGCCGAGGGCACCGAGAATTCCAATTTCCTGGTCCACGCCTCGACCGGCTCCTACATCCTGACGCTCTATGAGAAGCGCGTCGACAAGGCCGACCTGCCGTTCTTTCTCGGCCTGATGGGTCACCTCGCCAGGAAGGGCATTTCCTGCCCGCTGCCGGTCACGGCGCATGACGGCACCGTCATCGGCACGCTCGCCGGCCGTCCGGCCGTCATCATCACCTTCCTCGAAGGCCTGTCGCTCAGGCGCCCGACCGCCGCGCATTGCGCGGAAGTGGGCAAGGCGCTCGCCAGCCTCCATATTGCCGGCCAGGATTTTCAGATGAGAAGGCCGAACGCGCTGGCGATCGACGGCTGGCGCAAGCTCTGGGCGGCCTCGCGCGGCCGCGCCGACGAGGTCGAGCCGGGCTTGGCGGCCGAGGTCGATGCCGATTTCGCCGATTTCGAGTGCAACTGGCCGACCGGCCTGCCGCAAGGCATCATCCACGCCGACCTGTTCCCGGACAATGTCTTCTTCCTCGGCGAGAAGCTGTCCGGGCTGATCGACTTCTATTTCGCCTGCGACGATCTCTACGCCTACGACGTCGCCACCTGCCTCAACGCCTGGTGCTTCGAGAAGGATTTTTCCTTCAACCTGACCAAGGGGACGGCGCTGCTCGCCGGCTATCAGTCGGTGCGGCCGCTTGGAAACGACGAGAAGGCGGCCATGCCGATGCTGGCGCGCGGCTCGGCGCTGCGCTTCATGCTGACCCGCCTCTATGACTGGCTGACCATCCCGGATGGCGGACTGGTGATGAAGCGCGACCCGACCGAATATATCCGCCGCATGCGCTTCCACCGCGCGATCAGGTCGCCATCCGAATACGGGCTGACATGAACAAAAAGATCGAGATCTTCACCGACGGCGCCTGCTCGGGCAATCCCGGGCCGGGCGGCTGGGGCGCCGTACTGCGCTACAACGGCGTCACCAAGGAACTGTCCGGTGGCGAGGCCGAGACCACCAACAACCGCATGGAGCTGCTGGCCGCCATCACCGCGCTCAATGCGCTGAAGGAACCTTGCACGGTCGACCTCTACACCGACAGCAAATACGTCATGGACGGCATCTCCAAGTGGATCCATGGCTGGAAGAAGAACGGCTGGAAGACCGGCGACAGGAAGCCGGTCAAGAATGGCGAGCTCTGGCAGGCGCTGGACGAGGCCAACCGGCGCCACAAGGTCACCTGGAACTGGGTAAAAGGCCATGCCGGCCATCCGGAAAACGAACGCGCCGACGAACTGGCCCGGCAAGGCATGGCGCCGTTCAAGCCGAAACTGGCAAGGCCTGCGCCGGTTGCGGCAGCGCCGAAGCCGGAAGGCGCTCCGATCAGGAAACCCGCGCCCCGGCGTTCGACCCAGAGCTATTGACGCGAGACTTATATAGCTAACGGATCAGCAGCGCCGTCGAGAACATGCCGAGCGCGAACACCGTGTGCGCCACGAGATTGAGCGCGCGTACCTTCGTCGGATTGGGAAGTTTTGATGCCGCCCAGCCGGCACCCATGCCCGGCGCCAGCAGGAACCAGCCGGCGCCGACAGTGACGATCCCGAGGATGAAGGCGGGCAGGAAGGTCGGCGAGGCCAGCCAGCCCGCGCCGGCGAGCACGACCAGGATCACGCCGTAGAGGATGCCGACGAGGTAGTGGAACGCCCAGCCCAGCGCCTTTTCATGCGCATAAGGCGCGGCCTTGCCGATATCGTCGTGGAAGACCCTCTCGGGCAGGTGCCAAACCCAGCGTCCGACCATGCCCCAATTGGGCAAGGGCTGGCCGATCGCCTTGTTGAGGATGATCGCCCAGATATCCATGAACACCGTGGCGCCGATGCCGATCGCCACCGCGCGCCAGATGGTGTCCAGCATCAGAGCTGCTCGAGGATCTTGGCAGCGCCGCTCTCATTGACGCCAGGCTTCGTCTCGACATTGAGCGCGGTGACCTTGCCGTCGTCAACGATCATCGAGAAGCGCTTCGAGCGCAGGCCCATGCCGGCCGCGGAAAGATCGTTGTCCAGCCCGACCGACTTGGCGAAATCGCCGCTTCCGTCGGCGAGGTAGAGGATCTTGCCTTCGCCGCCAGTGAAGTGCGCCCAGGCGCCCATGACATGCACGTCGTTGACCGAAACCACGGCGATCGTGTCGACGCCGCGCGCCAGGATGGCGTCATGGTTCTCGAGATAGCCGGGCAAATGGTTGTTGCTGCAGGTCGGCGTGAAAGCGCCGGGAACGCCGAACAGCACGACCTTCTTGCCGGCGAAGATCTCATCGCCGGTGATCGGCTTCGCGCCATCGGCGGTCATCATCTTGAAGGTCGATGCGGGCAGTTTTTCGCCAACCGAAATGGTCATGGGTTCCTCGCTTGGGGAGATGGGGAAGGGACAGATGCCTTCGATATCGGACCGGACGGCTTCCCGCAACCATTGCCCCAGTGCTGGATCAAGGGAAAGGCAGCAGCCCGTCGACCGAACCTTCGGCGCTGGTCAGCGTGTAATACAGCCCGCCATCGCTCGGCGTGGCCGATGGCCGGTCGAGGATCGGCACGGTGAAGACGAGCTTGCCGTCCTTCTCGCTGCGCACCGGTGCGCCGAACATGTAGTCGCGCTCGCCGGCGATGAAGAAGTCTACGGATTCCGGATCCCCGGGCGACTGTGCCTGGACGACAAGGGTCTCGTGATCGCCGGGCAGCACATTGATGCCGAAATCGGACCGCGCAGGGGAGGGCAGCGTCGCAAGTGCGGTTTTGACCAATGCGGCGTCGGTCGCGTTGTCGGGATCGGAACCGGGATCGACGCTGAGCCGGGTCTGCACCGGAATGCAGATCGTCTCGCAGATGCCGAGGAAGACATGGGCGTCAATTGTCGCCGGTTGGCCGGGCGAAGACACCGTGAAGGTCACCGGCAGCGACACCGGACGGTCATAGCCGGCCCATTTGCCGTAGCCGTCATCATGACGCTGCGGCGGCGGGAACGACAATTGCGCGTCGGCGATGTTGGTGCTGCCCGATATGTCCAGCTGCGGCGGCACGCCGGCATCGCCCGGATCGCGCCAATAGGTCTTCCATCCCGGCTTCAGCGCGATGTCGAGCACGCCGCGGATCTTGCCGGCCTCGTCGGGCTTGCCGGTGGTCACCAGCCGGACCTTGCCGCCCTCCGAATTGTACCAGATCGAGGAAGAGGCCTCGGCCGGGAGGCCCGTAGCCCATCCGAAAACGACCCCGACAACCAGTATCTTCTTGTATCGCATGGCGGTGATTTGACCGTCCGTTCTTGGCCGCGCAATGGCCTCGTCGCTCTCCCGGTATCATATTTGCGTTACATCGGGGACTGACACCATCTTTTCGGCGCTGCCGAAACGCGTTACGCTCAAGCCATGGACTTGCTGCGCCACAAGAAGGCGGCCGCCGGACGCGGCTTCCTCGACGACCAGTTCCTGATTGCCATGCCTGGCATGAAGGACGATCGCTTCGCTCGCTCCGTTATCTACATCTGCGCCCATAGCGACGAGGGCGCGATGGGGCTGATCATCAACCAGACGCAGCAGATGCTGTTTCCGGATCTGCTGGTGCAGCTCGGCATCATGAACGAGCAGGAAGCGATCCGACTGCCGGCGCATACGCGCGATTTCGTCGTGCGCAATGGCGGGCCGGTGGACCGCAGCCGCGGCTTCGTGCTGCATTCCGGCGACTACCGCGTGGAATCCTCGCTCAACGTCTCCGACGACATCTGCCTGACCGCTACCGTCGACATCCTGCGCGCCATCTCCACGGGGCGCGGGCCCCGCCATGCGCTGATGGCGCTCGGCTATTCCGGCTGGGGCGCCGGCCAGCTCGAAACCGAGATCGCCGAGAATGGCTGGCTGACTTGCCCCGCGACACAGGAACTTCTGTTCGACGCCGATATCGAGCGCAAATACGACCGTATCCTGGCCTCGATCGGCATCGACCTCGCCCATCTGAGCGCCGCCGCCGGCCACGCTTGATCCATCGCCGACGCAGAGGCCGTTTCGAAACTCGCTCATGCGAGTCATATGGTGGTGATTTCGAGAACCGGAGCGGAGCGTACTTGAAGTACGTGAGCACCGGAAGCGCAGAAAGCGCCACCAGATGGCCGCAGGAGTAGAGTTTCCAAACGGCCTCTAAGCCTGGGTCAGCGGATACTGCTCCCTCAGCGTCTTCAGCACCTGGTCGCCGGGCATCGGCGCGCCGAACATGAAGCTCTGCACATATTCGCAGCCCATCTGGCGGAGCTCCAGCGCATCGCTTTCGTCCGAGATGCCTTCGGCGACCACAGACAGCCCGAGCTCATGCGCCATGTTGACCATGGATTTGAGCAGCACGGCCCGCTTCGGCGTCGCGTCGTCAACAAAGCTCTTGTCGATCTTGATCGTGTCGAAGGGGAAGCGCGTGAGATAGGAGAGCGAGGAATAGCCGGTGCCGAAATCGTCGAGCGACAGCCCGATGCCGAGCTGCTTCAGCTTGGTCAGCACATGCGCGGTCTGTTCCGGATTGTCCATCACAAGGGATTCGGTGAGCTCGAGCCGGAAGCAGCGCGGCTTCAGATTGGCCCGCGCGATGACGGAGCGGACGTCGCTCACCAGGTCGCGGCGGATGAGCTGGCGGCTGGAGAGGTTGACCGAAACCGACAGCGGCGCGTCGCCGATCTGCTTCTGCCAGCCCGCGAGGTCCTCGGCCGCCTGCTGCATGGCGAACAGGCCGAGCTGCACGATCAGCCCGCAATTCTCCGCCACCGGGATGAAATCCCCCGGCGGGATCATGCCGCGGCGCGGGTGGTCCCACCGCAGCAGCGCCTCGAAGCCGGCGACGCTGCCGTCCTCCAGCCGCACGATCGGCTGGTAGGCAAGCGTGAACTCGCGCCGCTCGATGGCGCGGCGAAGGTCGGATTCGAACTGCAGGCGATCAGTGCCGACGGTGCGGAAGGCAGGCCGGAACGGCTCGATCCTGTCGCCACCGAAGCGCTTGGCCTGGTGCATGGCAAGCTCGGCATCCTTGACCATGTCCTCGGCGGAAGTCTGCGCCGTCGTCCAGGTGATCAGCCCGATCGAGGCGGTGAGCACGATCTCGCGCTTGGCGAAGGTGATCGGATTGTTGATCGCGTGCTTGATGGCATCGGCCATGGCCGCGATGCGGGCAGGGTCCTGCTCGGAAAGCAGCATCAGCGCGAACTGGTCGCCGGCAAAGCGCGACAGCGAATCCTTCGGCTTCAACAGCCGGTGCAGCCGCCGCGCGACCGTGAGCAGAATGGTGTCGCCGGCGGAAATGCCCAGACCGTCATTCACCTGCTTGAAGCGGTCGATGTCGATGATGAAGACCGTCGGGCGCACCTTGTCCTCGGTGCGGGCGATCGAGATGATTGCCTCCAGCCGGTTCATGAACAATTCGCGGTTCGGCAGGCCGGTGAGGTTGTCGTGCACCGCGTCGTGCAGCAGCCTTTCCTCGGATTTCTTTTGCTCGGTGACGTCGACCATGGTGCCGACGCAGCGGATCACCTCGCCGTCGGAGCCGATCACCGGGCGGGCGCGCAGCGAGAACCAGTGATAGTGGCCGTCGGCGCCGCGCAGCCGGAAGTTCTGCGCCACCTTGCCGCGGCGGTGCTCCAGCACCACGTCGAGCGTGGTGCGGAACGTGTCGCGATCGTCGGCATGCAGCACCGGCAGCCAGTTGCGGGCGGCACCGCCAAGGCTGTTGGGGGCAAGGCCGAGCTGCAGGCTGATGTCCGGCTTGGTCACCACGCGGTCGCGCAGCACGTCCCAGTCCCAGACGATGTCGCCCGAGCCGGCGACGGCCAGCGCCTGCCGCTCGAGGTCGGAGAACAGGCCCTGGTGCAGCGCGCCGCCGGCAAAGGCATGCTGCATGACGGTGAAGCCGATCAAGAGGATGATCAGGATCAGCCCGCCGCCCAGCGCCGGCTGCGCGATGTCGTTGTCCAGCATGCCGGTGATCGCCATCCACGACCCGCATAGCCAGAGCAGCACCATCACCCAGCTCGGCACCAGCATGATGGCGCGGTCATAGCCGCGGATGCCCAGGAAGATGATGAGGCCCAGGCCGGTGAGCGCGGTGGCGGCGAAGGAGATGCGGGCGATGCCGGCGGCGACCGCGGGATCGACGATGGCGACGCCCGCGATCAAGAGCAGCCCGAGGATCCAGACCAGCGCGCCGTAACTGAAATGGCCATGCCACCGGTTGAGGTTGAGATAGGCGAACAGGAACACCACGAAGGTTCCGGCAAGCGCCACCTCCGTGCCAGCCCGCCAGATCTGCTCGTTGCCGGGCGATATCTCGATGATCTTGTTGAGGAAGCCGAAGTCGACGCAGATATAGGCGAGCACCGCCCAGGCGAGCGCCGCCGTTGCCGGAAACATCGAGGTTCCCTTGACCACGAACAGGATCGTCAGGAACAGCGCCAGAAGGCCTGAGATGCCGATGACGATGCCGCGGAACAGCGTGTAGGAATTGACCGAGTCCTTGTAGGAATCCGGCTCCCAGAGATAGACCTGCGGCAGTTTCGGCGAGGCGAGCTCGGCGATGAAGGTCACCACCGTTCCGGGGTTCAGCGTCACGCGGAACACGTCGGCGTCGGGGCTTGTCTGGCGGTCGAGCGCGAAGCCCTCGCTGGGCGTGATCGCGGCGATGCGCGTCGAGCCGAGATCGGGCCAGAAGATGCCGGAGTTCACCAGGCGGAAATGCGGCGCGACGATCAGCCGGTCGAGCTGCTGGTCGGTGGTGTTGGCCAGCGCGAAGACGGCCCAGTCGCCGCTCGAACGGGCGTCATTGGCCTCCACCTCGATGCGCCGCACGATGCCGTCGGGGCCTGGCGCGGTCGACACCTGGAAGTTCTCGCCCTGGTTCCGGTAGATTTGCACGGCGCCGGAAAGGTCGAGCGCCTTGTCGTCGCGCGCGATCTTGATGGGCTCGACGGCGAAAGCCGGCATGGCCGCAAAAAACGTGACGACGACCGCCAGGATAAGGGCGAACAGCGACGCTAATCGCGAAAAATTCGTCACATTCAGCCCTTCGTTCCATCACCCGGCGGATCGTCCGCGATCCGGGCGTAGAGGTAGTGATCCTGCCAGATGCCGTTGATCCTGAGATAGGATCGGAGAAGTCCTTCGCGCCGGAATCCGGCTTTTTCAAGCACGCGGATCGACCGGGCGTTTTCGGGAATACAGGCAGCCTCGATCCGGTGCAACCTCAGCGTATCGAAGGCGAAGCGCGACACCAGCTTGACCGCCTCGGTCATCAGGCCGCGGCTGCCGAAGCGTTCGCCGATCCAGTAGCCGATATGGCCGCTCTGCGCGACGCCGTGGCGGATGTTGCCGAGCGTGATGCCGCCGGCAAGCTTGCCGCTCGATTTCTCGAAGATGAAGAAGGCGATGGCCGTGCCTTGCGCGTAATCCTCGCGGTAGCGGCTGATGCGCAGCCGCCAGGCGGTGCGGTCGAGCTCGTCCGGCTGCCAGCGCGGCTCCCAGGGTTCGAGGAAGGCGCGGCTTTCGCCGCGCACCGTCGACCATTCGCGATAGTCGTTGGTCAGAGGCACGCGCAGCGTGACCTTTTCGCCCTTCAATGCCGGCAGGTCGCGGCGAAAGAAAGGGAGCGCGAACACGGCTCTGGAACGGAGGCTAGACGGCGAGCCGGCGGGCCGTCGTCTGCGGACCCGCAAGCGATTCGAGGATCGCCTCGTAGGGCGCGAGCGTGCCCACGGGGCCCACCGCGGTGAGCGTCGGCTTGGTCGAGAACAGCCGCGAGGACAGATCGGTCAGCCGCTCGACGGTCAGCGCCGAAAGCCGCTCCATCAACTCCTCCTTGGCGATCGGCCGTCCGAACAGGAGCATCTGCCTGGCGATCTGCGAGGCGCGGCTGGCCGGGCTTTCGGCCGACATGATGAGGCCGGCGCGATATTGCGCGCGCGCCCGGTCGAGCTCTTCCTGCTGGATGCTCTGGCCGGCCTTCTGCAATTCGTCGATGATCACCGGCACCAGCTTGGCGATGTCGCTCTGCCCGGTGGCGGCGTGCACGCCGAAGATGCCGGTGTCGGAAAAACCCCAGTGGAAGGCATAGACCGAGTAGCAGAGGCCGCGCTTCTCACGCACTTCCTGGAATAGCCTGGACGACATGCCGCCGCCCAGGATCATCGACAGCACCTGCGAGGCGTAGAAGTCGCGCACATGATAAGCGCGGCCCTCGAAGCCGAGCACGATCTGCGCATCCATCAGGTCGCGGTCCTCGCGGAAGTCGCCGCCGACATATTGCGCGTATTGCGGGATATTGCCCGCCGCCTTGGCACGGAAGCCACCGAGCTTGTTCTCGACCTCGCGCACGAAATTGTCGTGCTTGATGTCGCCGGCCGCCACGAGGACCATGCGCTCGGCGTCGTATTGCCGCTCGATGAAGTCGTGCAACTGTCCGGAAGTGAAGGACTTGACCGTCTCCGGCGTGCCCAGGATCGAGCGGCCGATGGTCTGATGGCGGAAGGCGGTTTCGGTGAAGCGGTCGAAGACGATATCGTCGGGCGTGTCGTGCGCGGCGCCGATCTCCTGCAGGATCACATGCTGCTCGCGCTCCAGCTCGTCGGGATCGAATTCGGATTCCTGCAGGATGTCGGCCAGGATATCGACCGCCAGCGGCACGTCGTCGGAAAGCACCCTGGCATAATAGGAGGTCGTCTCGACGCTGGTGGCGGCGTTGATCTCGCCGCCGACATTCTCGATCTCCGAGGCGATCTCGAATGCGCTGCGGCGCTTCGTGCCCTTGAACGCCATGTGCTCGAGCAGATGGGCCATGCCATGCTCTTCGTCGCGCTCGTTGCGCGCGCCGGACTTCACCCAGGCCCCTAGGGCAACCGATTCGATGCTTGGAAGGGTTTCGGTGGCGACTGTCAGGCCGTTCGACAGACGGCTTACCTCAACACCCATATGGCAAGTACTCCCTAACGCGCCGCCCGCGAGTGGCGGTTCACGTAATCTTCCACCATTTTCAAGTCGGATGGAAGTATCGTGTATTTTTCGTCGGCTGTCATCAAGCCGCCTAGCCATGCGGGCAGGGCAGGGGTGACGCCGCTCGCGGACTCGACCGCGGCCGGGAATTTCGCCGGATGCGCGGTGCCGAGCACCACCATGGGCACCGGACCGGAAGCGTGGGAAGCGGCGACATGAACGGCGGCGGCCGTGTGCGGATCGAGCAGGTAGTTGCTTTTCTCGAGCGTCGCGCGGATGGTGGCCGCGACCTCGTCGACACTGGCGCGGCCGGCGTCGAACTCGGCGCGGATGCGCTTGAGTTGGCCTTCCTCGATGGTGAAGGCGCCCGACTGCTTCAGCCCGTTCATGTAGCGCCTGACCGTCTCGGCATCGCCGCCGGCGGCCTCGAACAGCAGCCGCTCGAAATTCGACGACACCTGGATGTCCATCGAGGGCGAGGTCGTGGCGAACACGCCCTTGGTGCGGTATTCGCCGCTCACAAGCGTGCGTGCCAGGATGTCGTTGTCGTTGGTGGCGATGATCAGCCGCTCTATCGGCAGGCCCATGCGCTTTGCGGCGTAACCCGCGAAAATATCACCGAAATTGCCGGTAGGCACGGTGAAGGAAACCGGCCGGTCCGGCGCGCCGAGCGACAGGGCCGACGAGAAATAATAGACGATCTGGGCCATGATGCGGGCCCAGTTGATCGAATTGACGCCCGACAGCGACACCCTGTCGCGGAAAGCGTGGTCGTTGAACATGTCCTTCACCAAGCCCTGGCAGTCGTCGAAATTGCCTTCGACCGACAGCGCATGGACGTTGGCAGCGCTCGACGTCGTCATCTGCCGCTGCTGCACCGGCGAGACCTTCCCATGCGGGAAAAGAATGAAGATGTCGGTACGGTCGCGGCCGGCGAAGGCGTCGATCGCGGCGCCCCCGGTGTCGCCGGAGGTCGCGCCGACGATGGTGGCGCGCTGGCCCCGCTCGGAAAGCACGTGATCCATCAGCCGCGCCAGCAACTGCATCGCCACGTCCTTGAAGGCCAGCGTCGGGCCGTGGAATAGCTCGAGGATGAAGGTGTTCTTGCCGGTCTGAACCAGCGGGCAGACGGCTTCATGCCGGAAAGTCGCGTAGGCCTCGCGCACCAGCCGTTCGAAGACGGGCGCCGCGATCTCGCCGCCGAGGAAGGGCGTCAGCACACGGATGGCAAGGTCGGGATAGGCAAGCCCGCGCATGGCGCGGATGTCGGCGGGCGAAAACTGTGGCCATTCGCTGGGCACGTAAAGCCCGCCGTCGCGCGCCAGACCCGCCAGCACCGCGTCTGAAAATCCAAGCGCGGGCGCATCGCCGCGGGTACTCACATATTGCATCGTAAAAAGCCCATTGCTGCCGGTCGCGTCATCCACGGCAATTGGTTAATTTTCCGAGCCGGCTCAGTCGCATTTTTGCCGCGCCGTTGCTATACGTCACCGGCTTTGTGAGAGGGAAGTGCAGTTTCATGGCATTTTTTTCAGTCAACCGTCGCTTTGTCGCGGGTCTGGCGCTTACCGGCTTTATGCTTGCCGCCGCCGGCTGCCAATCGAGCGACAATGGCATATTGAACCTCGGCATCGGCAAGAAACCCGATCCGACAGCTCCGATACCGCCGCAGGACCCCAAGATACTCGCCAGCCAGCTGCAGGCCTATTGCCCGAAAGTGACGCTGCGCGACGGCACTGCCTATTTTAACACCTACGCCAAGGGCGGGACGGCGAAGGCGAAGAAAAAGAAGCTCGATCCAGCGGTGCAAGCCGAGGCCGACGCGGCCGCCGCTGCCGCCCAGACCGGACCCAACGGCCAGCCGGTCGATCCTGATCACGATCCGTCGAAAATCATCTACCAGGCCTCCATTTCTGATATGACGCGCGACTGCACCCATGCCAACGGCCAGCTGTCTATGAAGATCGCGGTCGCGGGCAAAGTCGTGCCGGGTCCGATGTTCGCGCCCGGAACCGTCACGATGCCGATCCGCATCGCCGTCCAGCATGGCGACGAGGTGCTTTATTCGCAGCTCCATCAGTACCAGGTGCAGGTCACCGACCCGTCTGCCGCAACCCAGTTCGTCTTCACCGATAGCAATGTCGTGGTGCCGGAGCCTTCCGCAAAGGATTACCAGGCCTATGCGGGCTTTGACGAGAACACGCCGGCCGCCCCAGCGGACAAGTCGAAAGGCAAGCGGAAGAAACGCGCTCCGGCGACGAACTAAGCAGGGCCGGGATCGGAACGGATTTAAGCGTCTTCCGACCACTCAGAGAGCGCGGCGAGCGTACCGCTCAGCTCCGCCCAGCGCCGGATGACCGTCTCGGCGCCCGCCTCGGTCAGCGCGTCGGCGTGGCCCGGATAGCTGTGCCCGGCGCCGGTGAAGCCGATCACGCGCATGCCGGCCGCCCTGGCGCCGGCGATGCCGTGCACGGAATCCTCGATGACGAACGTGTTCTTCGGGTTGGCGCCAAGCTTTTCGGCGGCGTAGAGGAACACGTCGGGCGCCGGCTTGGTCTTCTTGCTGGGAATGTCCAGCCCCGAAAAGATACGGCCAGTGAAGAACGGCAGCAGTCGCACCTTCTCCAGCATGAACTCGACCCGCTCGGTGCGTGAGTTGGAGCAGACGGCGCGTGGCGCGGTGACAGCCGCGACCGCCTCGCGGGCGCCGTCGATGATGCGCACGTCGCTGCGCAGCTTGCGGTCGACCAGCTCCTCGGCGCGGTCGATCAGCGAGGCCTGGAACGGAATGTGCGACTTCTCCTCAAGCCGCAGCATTATGTCCTTGAAGGTCAGCCCGGCATAGGTCTCGGAAATCTCCTCCGCCGAGATCTCGAAGCCGGCCGATGTCAGAAGCTCGGCCTCGACGCGCGCGGCGATGATTTCGGAATCGACGAGCACGCCGTCGCAATCGAAAATGACAAGATCTGGCTGGGGCATGGCAATCCGGGTCGTTGGGGGAGGAGCCTGACTGGCTCAAGCGGCGCGGCATACACCAACGGCCCGGCCTGCGCAAACCGCCGAGGGTCAGGCGTCGGGCCTTCACCGAATGTTTACGCTGATCGGTAACCATAACAGCCAGTAAACCGTAACGCGTTTGTTTGGGTGTTTTGATGTCTGCCGTGCGTCTTCTCGACGAGCTTTCCCACGCCCCTCTCAAGTCCGAATGGCTGGACACCATCCTCAAGGGCGATTGTGTCGCCGCCCTCGACCGCCTGCCGGAAAAGTCGGTCGACATCATCTTTGCCGACCCGCCCTACAATCTGCAGCTCGACGGCGACCTGCACCGTCCAGACCAGTCCAAGGTTGACGCCGTCGACGACGACTGGGATCAGTTCGAGAGTTTTGAAGCCTATGACGCCTTCACCCGCGCCTGGCTGCTCGCGGCGCGCCGCGTGCTGAAGCCCAGCGGCACCATCTGGGTCATCGGCTCCTACCACAACATTTTTCGCGTCGGCGCCCGCATGCAGGACCTCGGCTTCTGGATCCTCAACGACATCGTCTGGCGCAAGACCAACCCGATGCCGAATTTCCGCGGCCGCCGCTTCCAGAACGCGCATGAGACGATGATCTGGGCCTCGCGCGACCAGAAGGCCAAGGGCTACACCTTCAATTACGAAGCGCTGAAGGCCTCGAACGACGATCTGCAGATGCGTTCCGACTGGCTGTTCCCGATCTGCACCGGCGGCGAGCGCCTGAAGGACGAGAACGGCAACAAGCTGCATCCGACACAGAAGCCGGAGGCGCTGCTTGCCCGCATCATGATGGCCTCGACCAAGCCGGGCGACGTCGTGCTCGATCCCTTCTTCGGTTCCGGCACCACCGGCGCCGTCGCCAAGCGCCTCGGCCGCCATTTCGTCGGCATCGAGCGCGAGCAGGCCTATATTGACGCCGCCAATGAGCGCATCGCCGCGGTGCGCCCGCTGGAAAGCGCCGATTTGACAGTGCTTTCGGGCAAGCGCGCCGAACCGCGCGTCGCCTTCATCAGCCTGATCGACAACGGCCTTGTCGCGCCCGGCGCCACGCTCTACGACGCCAAGAAGCGCTGGGCGGCGAAAGTGCGCGCCGACGGCACGCTAGCGATCGGTGACAGTGCCGGCTCGATCCACAAGATCGGCGCCGAGGTGCAGGGGCTCGACGCCTGCAATGGCTGGACCTTCTGGCACTATGAGCGAAGCGGCGGCCTGACCCCGATCGACGAGCTGCGCCGCATCGCCCGCCTCGGCATGGAGCGGGCAGGGGCCTGAGCCGCCGGTCCGCTCTTGAATCGACGCCTCAACGGATCGCCGCAAGCGATTCAGTTCAGGCCGTAATCCCCAGCCGTTCAAGATCCGCTTTAAGCGTGGGGGCGTCGGTGAACAGCACCGCCTGCCAGCCGGCGGCCTTCGCGCCGTCGACATTCTTCTGGCTGTCGTCGATGAACAGCGATGCCGCCGGATCGAGTTCGAACGACGCGACGTGGTGGTCGTAGATGGCGCGGTCCGGCTTGATCAGGCCGATGTCGCCGGAGACGGTGACGCCGCGCGGCTTTTCCAGGAACGGAAAACGGGCGCGGGCCTCGCGGAACGTGTCCGAGGCCCAGTTGGTGAGCAGCGTAACGTCGCGGCCGTCATCGATCAGGCCTTCGAGCAGGGCGACGCTGTCTTCATAGGCGTGCGGCGCCATCTCGTGCCAGTAGCGGCGGAAATTGCGGATGTTCTCGGCATGGCCGGGATGCTCGGCGATCAGCAGCGCTTCGGCTTCTTCCCAGGTCCGGCCGCGATCCTGCTCGAGATTCCAGGCGCTGGTGCAGACATTATCGAAGAACCATTTCCGCTCCCCGGCATCGGGGATCAGGCGGCTGAACGGGATGTCCGGATCGTAATGGACCAGCACCTTGCCGATGTCGAATACGATATGGCGGATTTCGGTCATGCGGGCCTCTTTGCACTGTGCGACGATGTTTTTTTCGTCGCGCCCGGTATGGCCGCTTCGATTGCCTTTTTCATGACAGTCGGCAGCGCCTCCCCGGAAATCTCGTGGGCCAGCGACCAGAAATGTCCGGACGGCGCGTCGCCGTCGACGCGGGCGTGGAAGATTTCGAGCTCGAGCGCGAAATGGGTGAAGACATGGCCGATCTGCCCGGCGCGCCGCCAATCGGCGGGAAAGGGCGCGGCGTTAGCTGTCGTGGCGCCGTCGATCCGCGCCGTCCAGCCCGTGGTCGGCACCTCGGTCATGCCGCCGAGCAGGGCCTTCTCCGGCCGCTTGCGCATGAGGATGGCGCCGTCGTCACGCTCGGCGACGAAGGCAGCACCCCTGCGCAGCGGCTTGTCGTACTTCGGCAGGCGGACCGGGAAACGCTCGGGATCGCCGCTAAGAATGGCGCTGCAATCCTCGCGGACCGGGCAGAGCATGCAGCGCGGCCGCTTCGGCGTGCAGATCGTCGCGCCGAGATCCATCATCGCCTGGGCAAAATCGCCAGGCCGCTTCTGCGGCACCAGCTTTTCGACCAGCGCGCGGATTTGCGGTTTCGCTTCGCTGAGCGGGGCCTCGATCGAATAGAGCCGGGTCATGACCCGCTCGACATTGCCGTCGACGACTGCCGCCGGCCGGTCGAAGGCGATCGCCGCGATGGCCGCCGCCGTATAGGCGCCGATGCCGGGCAACTCGCGCAAACCGGCCTCGGTGTCGGGAAAGCGGCCGCCCCGCAGCGCGACAAGGTCGGCGCAGGCCTTCAAATTGCGCGCCCTGGAATAGTAGCCGAGCCCGGCCCAGGCTTTCATCACGTCGTCGGCAGGCGCCGCCGCCAGCGCCTCGACCGTCGGCCATTTCTCGACGAAATTGCGGAAATAGGCCTTTACCGCCTCGACCGTGGTCTGCTGCAGCATCACCTCGGACATCCACACGCGATAGGGATCGGCCCTCACGCCGCGCGCAAACGCAACCGGCGTGACGCGCCAGGGCAGGTCGCGGTGATGCGCGTCGTACCAGGCAAGCAGGCGGGACGCGATGCCCATGTCTTCGGACGCGGCTTTCTGTGATGCCTTGCGGGTCTGGTCGAGCGGTGCCATTGATCGGATGAACTGGGAACTGGAGAACGCACATGGCAGGGAAAAGGGCGTTCGGCAATCCCGTTCCGGTGAGCGATCTCGCCACCGAGATCCTCGACCCGGTGCTGAAGAAGCGCGCCGGCATCTCGATCGGGCTGGTGCAGTCCTGGGAGGAGATCGCCGGGCCGCGCCTTGCCATTCATTCCCGGCCGGAAAAGATCCAATGGCCGCGCCGGCTGCATGAGGACGACCCGTTCGAGCCGGCGACGCTGATCATCGCCTGCGAAGGCATGGCGGCGCTGCACCTGCAGCACGAGGCCGGCGAGGTCATCAACCGCGTCAACGCCTTCCTGGGCTTCAACGCCATCGGCCGCATCAAGATCCTGCAGAAATCGGTGCTTTCGCAAAAGGCGCGGCCGAAGCCTGCGCCGCGACCCTTGACCGAGGCCGAGAAGGCGAAACTCTCGCATCTGGTCGGCAAGATCGAGGATGACGGCCTGCGCGCTTCGCTGGAGCGGCTCGGCGCCACAATTTTGGGTGAAAGGAAGCCCAAAGGGTCGTAAGAAGCGTCATGAATGCGTCACCAATCTCGCGCATTCGTGATGCTCGTGATCAAGTTTCGCGATTGGATTGGGGATCGCGATGCCTTAATTCGCGCCAACTCTCGCCTTTTCTAGCCCTTGCATTGCAAAATCCAACCGATATCAGGTGATTCGCATGAACCGTGCCCCGTTTGGCAATAGCTTGTCCCGCAGAAACCTTCTGACAGCGCTGGCCGCTGTTCCTGCGGTGGCGCTGCTTGCCGCATGCAGCGACTCCGGCGAGGAGGCCAAGGCCGCCGACGTGAAGCCCGCCGACCCGTCGACGCCTGCCAAGCCCGCCGCCACTCCGGCGGCCGCCCAGGTGCCGGAGGCACAAGGCACGGTCGACATGGCGGAACTGCTCAAGCCTGGCGCACTGCCCGAAAAGCAGCTCGGCAAGGATGACGCCAAGGTCACCATCGTAGAGTACGCCTCGATGACTTGCCCGCATTGCGCGCATTTCGCCATGACCACCTTCCCCGAGTTGAAGACCAAGTATATCGACACCGGCAAGGCGCGTTACATCCTGCGCGAATTCCCCTTCGATCCGAGCGCCGAAGCCGGCTTCATGCTGGCGCGCTGCTCCAAGGACAATTACTTCGCGATGGTCGACGTGCTGTTCAAGCAGCAGCCGAGCTGGGTCGGCGTCAACAACACCAAGGAAGCGCTGCTGCAGATCTCCAAGCTCGCCGGTTTTACACAGGAGTCCTTTGAGTCCTGCTTGACGGACCAGAAACTTCTGGACGATGTGAGAGCAGTCCAGAAACGCGGAGCGGACGAGTTCAAGGTCGACTCGACGCCGACCTTCTTCATCAACGGAAAGACCTACAAAGGGGCGATGTCGATTGAGGAAATGTCGGCCATCATCGACCCTCTGCTCTGACATCCAGGCCGCGCCGAAGCGGTCAGGCTTCGGCGCGCAGGCCTGTAGTGTTGGGCGGCGCGAATGAAATTTTCGCGCCTTCGCCTCCTCGGTTTCAAGTCCTTCGTCGAGCCCGGCGAGTTCGTCATCGAACGCGGGCTGACCGGCATTGTCGGGCCGAACGGCTGCGGCAAGTCGAACCTCGTCGAAGCCTTGCGCTGGGTGATGGGCGAAAGCTCCTACAAGAACATGCGCGCGTCCGGCATGGACGACGTGATCTTTTCCGGCTCCGGCGCGCGCCCGGCGCGCAACACCGCCGAAGTCACGCTTTTCCTCGACAACACGGACCGCACCGCGCCGGCCGCCTTCAACGACGCCGATGAATTGCAGGTGTCGCGCCGCATCGAGCGCGAGGCCGGCTCGCTCTACCGTATCAACGGCAAGGAAGCGCGCGCCAAGGACGTGCAATTGCTCTTCGCCGATCAGTCCACCGGCGCCCGCTCGCCCTCCATGGTCGGCCAGGGCCGTATCGGCGAGCTGATCCAGGCAAAGCCGCAAGCCCGCCGCGCGCTGCTCGAAGAAGCGGCCGGCATTTCCGGCCTGCACACGCGCCGACATGAAGCCGAGCTTCGGCTGAAGGCCGCCGAGCAGAATCTGGAACGGCTGGACGACGTCGTAGGCGAGCTGGAAGGCCAGATCGAAAGCCTCAAGCGCCAGGCGCGCCAGGCCTCGCGCTTCAAGAACCTTTCGGCCGATATCCGCAAGGCCGAAGCGACGCTGTTGCACCTGCGGTGGACGCTGGCGAAAACCCAGGAAGGCGAGGCGCGCTCCGCGCTTGCCGTCGCCACCACGCTGGTCGGCGACCGCGCCGCCGCCCAGATGGCCGCGGCCAGGGAGCAGGGCATCGCCGCCCACCGGCTGCCGGACCTGCGCGATGCTGAAGCCGCCGCGGCCGCCGCCTTCCAGCGCCTGTCGATCGCCAAGACGCAGATCGAGGAGGAGGCCGGCCGCATCCGCGCCCGCCAGACCGAGCTCGAACGCCGTCTGCAGCAGCTCGACACCGACATCGCCCGCGAGGAGCGGATGGTGCGCGACAATGCCGATATCCTCGAGCGCCTGCGCGCCGAGGAAGCCGAGCTCAATTCGGAAAATGCTGGCGCTGCCGAGCGCGAGGCGACCACGCGCGCCGCTTTCGAACAGGCGGGTGCTACGCTGTCGCAAAGCGAGGCAAAACTTGCCGCGCTGACCGCCGAGCGCGCCGAGGCGGCGGCCTCGCGCCACCAGATCGAGCGCTCGTTGCGCGAAACCGCCGAGCGTCGCGACCGTTTCGCCCGTCAGCTCGCCGACGTCGACCGCGAGCTTTCCGATATCGTCGCGCGCATTTCCGGTCTGCCCGATCCCGCTGAAAAGCGGCTGCTGGTCGAGGATGCGCTGGCCAGACTGGAAGAGAGGGAGGCCGGGGCCATTGCCGCCGAGCAGGCCGTCGCCGAAGCGCGCGCGGCCGAAAGCGCCGCAAGGCCGCCGCTGCAGGATGCCAGGGCGGAACTGGCGCGCATCGAGACCGAAGCGCGTACCTTGGCGAAGATCCTCAACGCCACCATCGGCGGCGATCTTTTCCCGTCGGTGCTGGAGCAGATCAGCGTCGAGCGCGGCTATGAGACAGCGCTTGGCGCGGCACTCGGCGAGGACCTCGACGTACCACTCGACCGCAGCGCCCCGGTGCATTGGGGCGAAAGCGCGGTGCAGCCGGGCGATGCCGTATTGCCCGAGGGTGTAAAGAGCCTGGCAAGCGTAGTGCATGCGCCGGCGCAACTCGCCCGCCGATTGGCGCAGATCGGCATTGTCGAGGCCGCCGACGGCCGCCGGCTGCAAGCGCTTCTGGCTCCTGGCCAGCGGCTGGTCAGCCGCGATGGCGCGCTCTGGCGTTGGGACGGCCTGACGGCCAGCGCCGACGCGCCGACCGCCGCCGCGCTCAGGCTGGCGCAGAAGAACCGCCTGGCCGAGCTCGATGCCGAAGCCGTCCAGGCGACGCGCGTCGTGCGCGAGGCGGAGGAAGCTCTGGCGCGCGCAGAGCAGGCGATGCGCCAGGCAAGCGAGGCCGAGCGCAATGCCCGCCAGGCCGGCCGCGACGCCCAGCACGCGCTGGATGCGGCCCGCAACGCGCTGGCCGAGGCCGAGAAGGCCGGCGGCGAGCTGGTGAGCCGCCGCGCTGCCTTGGACGATGCCCGTGCGCGCATCGTCGAAAGCCACGAGGAGACGCAGGCTGCCTTCCTCGAAGCCGAGGAGATGCTCAAGGACGCGCCCGATCTCGGCGATCTTCAGCTGCAGCTCGAACAGGCTTCGGCCAATGTCTCGCGCGACCGCGCCACGCTTGCCGACGCGCGCGCCGTGCATGAGGGGCTTCGCCGCGAGGCCGAGGCGCGCATGCGCCGGCTCGACGCCATCGGCGCCGAGCGCAGGAACTGGGTGGAGCGCGCCGAAAACGCCTCGACGCAGATCGCCGCGCTTGGCGAGCGCAAGGCGGAGGCCGAAGCCGAGCGCGAGCGGCTGGCGGATGCGCCGGACGAGATCGACGCCAAGCGCCGCGCCTTGCTGACGCAGCTTTCCGAGGCGGAGGCGCTGCGCCAGACGGCGAGCGACCGCCTGCAGGAGGCGGAAAACAAGCAGGCCGAGCTCGACAAGGCGGCCACCGCCGCGATCCAGTCGCTTGCCGAGGCGCGCGAGACCCGCGTGCGGGCCGAGGAGCGGCTCACCGCTGCCGACGAGCGCCGCGCCGAGGTCGAGGCGCGCATCCAGGAAGCGCTGAACACGCCGCCGCATCTGGTGATCCAGCATACCGGGCTCAAAGCCGACGATCCGATGCCCGACATGGCCGAGATCGAGCGCCAGCTCGACCGGCTGAAGATCGAGCGCGAGCGTCTCGGCGCCGTCAATCTGCGCGCCGAGGAAGAGCAGCGGGAGCTGTCGGAGCGGCTGGAGACCATCGTTTCCGAGCGCGAGGACATCATCGAGGCGATCAGGAAACTGCGCCAGGCGATCCAGGGCCTCAACCGCGAGGGCCGCGAACGGCTGCTGTCGGCCTTCGAGGTGGTCAACGGCCATTTCCAGCGGCTGTTCTCGCATCTGTTCGGCGGCGGCACGGCCGAATTGCAGCTGATCGAGTCGGAAGACCCGCTGGAAGCGGGCCTGGAAATCCTCGCCCGTCCGCCAGGCAAGAAGCCGCAGACCATGACGCTGCTTTCCGGCGGCGAGCAGGCGCTTACGGCGATGTCGCTGATCTTCGCCGTCTTCCTCACCAATCCGGCGCCGATCTGCGTGCTCGACGAGGTCGACGCGCCGCTAGACGACCACAATGTCGAGCGCTTCTGCAATCTGATGGAAGAGATGGCGAAGACGACGGAGACGCGCTTCGTCATCATCACCCACAACCCGATCACCATGGCGCGCATGGACCGGCTGTTCGGCGTCACCATGGCCGAGCAGGGCGTCAGCCAACTGGTCTCGGTCGACCTGCAAGCGGCCGAAGCGATGCGCGAGGCGAGCTGAGCTCCGCCTTTCTCAGGTTCGACGCCAATCTTATTTCTCTGGAGCAGTCGCCGGCGCCGTGTAGCGCCTCCGCACGGCGTCGATCACCAGCTTGCGGCTTTCGTCGGCCGACAGCGCCTTGTTCTTCTCCGCCTCCGCCGTTTCCCGGGCCAGGTCCTTGTCCCTGATCTGCTGGCGGAACCATTTCGAATAATCGCCGGCGCGCAAATGGTGTTCCCATGTCTTGTCGTCGATGCCTTCCGCCATCTGCGCGAAGATGATGAGGTTGTGGGCCCTGAGGTTCATCGCCTTCTTCGGTCCGGTGAAATAGAAGCTGCCCGCCTCGTCGAGCTCGCCCTCGGCATATTTGCGGCTATGCCGCTTCAGCGACTGGGCGGGTTCGATGGCCTTGACCGAGAACGGCGTCTTGCCGTCATGCGGTCGCCAGAAAAGCACGCGGTCGCCCTTGGGCGATGGAATGTCCTTCGGCGCCTGGAGCCCCGTTTCCTTGCAGAAGGTCTTGATCACCCCCTTGGCCTTGGGGCCAAGCGCGATCACCGCCGTCACCAGGCGCAGCGCGTCGGTGGAAATCGCTTCGGGATGGACGGTGATCAGCACGGTGCCGGGCAGCTCGATCGAAAGCACGGATCGTGTATCGCCGCGCCGCTTGGGCATCAAATGATGCGCCTCGTCGATGATCAGCCAGTGCGGCCTTGCCGTTCGGTAGCGGACATTGCCGAGGCCAGGCAGCAATTCGGCGAAGAAGTCGGGCCGCTCATCGACCTTCAGCGCCAGCCCGTTCACCACCACATTGTTCTGCGGCTTCTCGATCAATTCCAGCAACTGCTCCTTGTTCGGTGCGATCGAGGCGTTTCCGAGTGGCACCGCGCCCTTCAGCCCGTCATAGTCGCCCTCGGGGTCGAAGATGCAGAACTGCAGACCCTTCTCGACCAGCCGCTCGGTGAGCGCCGTGGCCAGGGTCGATTTGCCGATGCCAGAGCTGCCGGCGATCAGCACTGTTTCCATCGGCGACAGGTAGATGTCCTTGCCGCGCGACGTTCCGAGCAGCACGCCGCCCAAGCGCTTCTTGGCAATGAGGTGGTCGTGCTTGATCAGCTTGCGGATCAGTTCCTCGACGCCCTTGCCGCGCGCCTCCTTGGTGACGAGATCCGCGGTCTCCTTGACGGCGGGCAGCGCGTTGGCCACCGCGACGCTGCAGCCGGAAGCCCTGAGGAAGGCGTGGTCGTTCTCGGCGTCGCCGACGGCCACGACATTGTGCGGCGACAGCTTCAGGTCTTCGAGCGCCGCCGCCAGCCCGGTCGCCTTGTTGACGCCCGAGGGCAGGATCATCACCGCGCCCTTGTTGAAGATGATCTCCAGTTCCAGCCCGAGCTTCTTGATGACGTCGAGCACGGTGGCCTGGTGCGGCTCCCAGGTGGCGACGATCGAGCGGCCGACCGAGAGCGGCTTGACCCCACGCCTCTTCAGCCTGTCGACGAGATCGGCGGAAGGCGAGGGCGAGATCGTGCGTTCTTCCTCGCTGGCCGGCGTGTAGATCAGCGCACCGTTCTCGGCGACCACCTTGTCGAACAGGGAAAGTTCGGGAAACACCTCCTTGAGATCGGGCAGTTCGCGCCCGGTGACCAGGATCAGCTTGCGCCCCGATTTCTTCAGCTTCTCCAGCGCCGAGATCGTGCTCGCGGTGACGAGCCCGTCATGCGCCAGCGTGCCGTCATAGTCGGTGGCCAATGCCATGAAATACATCGGTTGAGCCTCTCCATCGTCCGTTTGCCGGTCGCCTGGAAAACCGGCCGGGTGGACAACAACGCCTGTTGGTAGAAAAGGTTTAGGCCGGGCACGGGATTTGTCGGGCTGGCGCCAGGTCCGTCCCGCATTGTGGCGGTCAACTCGCCGATACCAATGGAACGATCGGGCGCCAGGATCTCGATCCGCCCACTTGCCGCGCGGCAACGCCTTCGCTACTGCCATTCCATGGCAACGCACAAGCTCATCAACACCACGTGGCACAATGTCCTCGGGACGGTCGCGCCGGCGCTCACAATTGCATCCGGCGATGTCGTGATCACGGAGACGCTGGACGCCAGGGGCTTCGACAAAAACGGTGCGAGACCGGCTCATGGTCCAAATCCGATGAACGGCCCGGTCTTCGTAGCGGGAGCCGAACCGGGCGATGCGCTCCGCGTGGACATCCTGCGCATGGATCCTATCCGCCCCTCCGGCTGGACGATCTCGTCGCTGGCCGCGAATGTTGTCGATCCCGAGGCTGCTCGCCAATTGCCGGCGCGCGACAGAGCCGACTGGCTGATCGATCTGGAATCGCGAACGGTGAAGTTGCAGGAGCCGCCGCCAGGCCTTGAGAACTTCGTGCTGCCGCTCGAACCGATGATCGGTTGCTTTGGCGTGGCGCCCGCGATGGGCCAGGCTTTCTCCACCGCGACAAGCGCGGAGAATGGCGGGAACATGGATTATCGCGGCTTTCGGCCTGGCGCGACCGTTTGGTTTCCCGTTGCCGTGGAGGGTGCGCTCTTCTTTGCGGGCGATTGCCATGCAACGCAGGGCGATGGGGAGATCGTCGGAACCGGGATCGAGACCTGTTTTGAAGTGCAGTTACGCTTGAGCGTGGAAAAGAACAGGCAATTGACATGGCCTCGCGGTGAAAACGAAACGCACATTTTCTCGGTTGGCAACGCTCGGCCGCTGGATCAGGCCCTTCAGCATGCGACCACGGACATGCTCAACTGGCTGACCAGCGATTATGGATTGTCCGCTGCCGCCGCATCGCATCTGATGGGACAGGTTGTCCGGTATCACGTCGGAAACGTCTTTGATCCTGCCTACACGATGGTCTGCCTTGTCGAAAAGCGATGGCTTCCGAAACCGGTTTTCGTCGGCTGAGGAGCGCACGGCCCAAGGTGCGTCAACCGGCACAGCTGCGGGCGGCATGCATCAGATTGTCTGTGACGGCATGAAGCGGACGCTTGCCGAGCGGCTCTCACCGGGCGCGAGCACCATGCATGGGCGTATCCGAGAGGTTGCGCAATGAGATCCGGATGCTCAGGCAGCCCCGTACGAGCCCCATCCTCTGCTCGGCCTCGTAGCTCCAAGGCCAGGAATCGGCATCGTGGCGATAGCGCAGGATCGCCCTGGCTTGCTGGTGTCCGGCCAGCATCCACGGCCGCCGGCAGCCATGGCCGTGCTCATAGTGCGGGTCGTCTGGTCGCGTCGGCAGCTCGATGGTCCGGCCGGCGAAGCTGAAGCGGCCGCCCCTTACACGATTGGAGTAGGGGACGAGCGGAAAGCAGGCCATCGCGCCCGCGTCGTTGCTGTCGAGCGCGGCGGGCAGGGCATCGCGTAGCCAGTCGACGGCATGCCCATTTTTCCGCCGGCGATACGACCAGCGCGCCGCCGGCGGCCGGGACGATCTCGACCGTCGCCACACCGTCGGTGATCGTGACCAGGCCGTCCGCGCCCCTTGTCTCAAGATTTCCGCCCACCCTCTCTCCAGCGGCTGACTCTCATCGAACGCGTTGGTGGCGCTGAGCCTGATGTTCACCGTCTTGCTCTGCGCCCTTGCGGCCAGGTTCCTGGTTCCGAATCAGATCGCCACGCAGCGCAGTTGAAACAGTGCTGATCCTGCGCTGGGCGATGCCCGGGGCGGAGCTGGTCGGCAATGTGAAGGATGGCTGGGGCGCCAGGATTCGAACCTGGGAATGTCGGTACCAAAAACCGATGCCTTACCGCTTGGCGACGCCCCAGCAGGCGGGGCATGCCCGCTTGCGCGCGGCCTTATAGGACGGGGCGGCGCAAAGCTCAATGCCGCAACATCAACTAAAAGCGGCTGCGATGCAGGTCGCCATTTGCTGGCAGTTCGTCGCTGATCGCCAGCGGCCTGTCCCGGGCCGCGCGCGGCCGCGCACCTGCTTTGCCCGCCTGGCCGACATCGGAGCAATCCTGCTTCTGCGAAGCCGACGATGTGTGGCTTTGCTCACGCCTGGGCCACACGCGCGCGGCAATCCTCGAGGACCGCCGCAAGCGTCTCCTCGAAGGGATGCTCGGGCGCCCAGCCAAGCAGGGTGCGGGCGCGGGTCGCATCGCCGACGATGCATGGCAGGTCGCTTGGCCGCATCCGCAAGGGATCCTGCTCCACGACGATCTCGACGCGGCTTTGCGCCAGCAGCAGATCCAGAATGTCTGCCATGCGCCAGGAGAGGCCGGACGCAAGGTTGAAGATGGTGTTCGGCGCAAGCTTGCTGCTGTTCAAGACGGCGCGCGCATAGGCATTGGCGATGTCGCGCGCATCCAGGAAGTCGCGCCTGGCGTCGAGATTGCCGACGCGGATGACCGGCGGGGCCAGGCCTGCTTCGATCCGCGCGATCTGCATGGCGAAGGCCGGCACCGCGAATGCCTCGGTCTGGCCCGGTCCCGTATGATTGAAGGGACGCATCCGAACGCATTTCAACCCCCGGTATGACAGCGCGCCGAGCGCGAGGTCGGCCGCGGCCTTGGTCGCGGCGTAGTCGTCGACCGGGGCAAGCAGCGTGCTTTCATCGAGCGGTCGCCCGGTCTTCGCGCTTTCGCCATAGACCAGGCCGGATCCGACATGGAGAAGCCAGCAGTCCGGCGCCTTGTCGAGGATGGCATTGGCCACGTTGAGCGCGCCGTCCACATGGATGCGCCAGGTGTTCCGCGGATCCGCCCGGGCGGCATCGAGGGCTGCGAGCGCCGCCATGTGGATGACATGCGTTGGCCGGTGGCGGGCAATGGCGTCCTGGACGGCGGCCGTGTCCGTCACATCCAGTTCCTGGACCTCGCCGAAAGCGGGGTGCGGGCCCCCATCCTTGGAGGTCGCGGCAATGACGACCTCAGGGCCGCAGATCTTGCGCAATGCGTCGCCGACATAGGGGCCGACGAAACCGTTGGCGCCGGTCATCAAAACGCGCATGCCGGCCTCACGAACCATGACACGTTGTCCGGATGCTGATCCGTGGCGGAACGCGGCGTCACAACGACTTCCCTTTCAACGCCCGGCGGCTGCGTGGCGCGCGAGATCGGCGTCCACCATCTCGCGGATCATCTCTTCCAGGGAGATCGTCGCTTCCCATCCGAGCTTCGCCTTTGCCTTGGCCGGATTGCCGAGCAGGATTTCGACTTCCGCCGGCCTGAACAGGTCAGGATCGATGACAAGATGGTCGTCCATCTTCAACCCGACATGCTCGAAGGCGATCCTGCACATGTCGCGCACCGTCGTCGTCCTGCCGGTGGCGACCACATAGTCGTCAGGCTCTCCCTGCTGCAGCATCAGCCACATGGCGCGGACATAATCCCTGGAATGGCCCCAGTCGCGCCTGGCGTCGATGTTGCCCAGGCGCAGCTCCCTCGCCAGCCCCATCTTGATGCGCGCGACGGAGTCCGTGACTTTGCGCGTCACGAATTCGATGCCCCGAAGCGGAGATTCGTGATTGAACAGGATGCCGCTCGAGGCGTGCAGGCCGAAGCTCTCGCGATAATTAACGGTGATCCAGTGCCCGTAGGCCTTGGCCACCGCATAGGGCGAGCGGGGATGGAAAGGCGTGGTCTCCGACTGCATCGGCTCCTGGATAAGGCCGTACATCTCCGACGACGAAGCCTGATAGAAACGCGCCCCGGGCACTTCAAGACGCAGCGCCTCCAGCACATTGGTGACGCCGATGCCGGTGACGTTGCTCGTCAGGATAGGCTGCTGCCATGACGACTTGACGAAAGACTGCGCGGCAAGGTTGTAGACCTCGTCAGGCCTTACGTCGCGCATGGTTCGGGTCAGGCCCGACAGGTCCGTGATGTCGCCATCCACGATCCGCACGTCGTCCTCGATGCCCAGCCATTTCAGCCGCATCGTGTTGACATCGGCCGTGCTCGACCGTCGCGCCAATCCGTGGACCTCGTAACCCTTCGAAAGCAGGAGTTGCGCCAGATAGGCGCCGTCCTGCCCGGTGATCCCGGTTATCAATGCTGTCTTCGTCATCAATGGTCTCGGTGATCGAGCGAGATGCGGGGCGGAAGTCCCCATCATTGCTGAATTGCCCGCGCTCCAAACCAGCGGCAACCGCCGGCACCGCTGTCATTATACGGCCTCGGTCTTATCCGCCAGTGTGGCGACCCGCGCCCGTTCCAGCGCCATTGCCACGATTTCGCTCGCCCTTTCATGGCTGGCGGCCTCGGCATAGCAGCGAAATTCGGGAGCGTTGCCGGAGGGTCGCAGATGGATGATCTCGCCGCTGGTCATTCGCGCTCTCAGACCGTCGGTCTCGTCCACTTCCGCCACCATGCCGAAGGGCGCCAGGAACCGCTGCAAAGCGTCGCGGTCGGCGAGCTTGCGCATCAAGCCGCGCGATGCCTCGACCGGGAAGTTCTCGAGCCGCTCGCTGGCGCAGACCGGAAGATTCCAGGTTTCACGCAGGTTGGACAGCGACTTCCCCGTCGATGCCACCGTGCCCAGCACCGCCAGGATGGGCAAGAATGAATCCCGTGTCGGCAGCGCCGACAATATTTTGCCATTCACCAGGCAGTCGGATCCCAGCAGAACTCCGCCATTGGCTTCGAAGCCGACGACGATGCCGCCTGCCTGCCGCGCGGCGTCCATTCCCTCGATGACGAAAGGCGACCCGACCTTCGTTCTCCTGACGCTGAACCCGAACGGCTCGGCTATGCCCGAATTGGAGGTGACCGGCGTCACCACGACATCGGCCTTGAGGAAGAGCGCCGTGGCCAGCCCGATCAGGTCACCGCGGAACAATTCGCCGTTTTCGTCGATGACAAGAGGGCGGTCGGCATCGGCATCGGCCGAGACCACCGCGTCGAATTTGAACTCGCGCACCCAGTCCCGCAACATCGCCAGCGTTTCCTGGCTGACGGCCTCGGTATCGACAGGCACGAACGTATCTGTTTTGCCCACGACGATCACATCGGCGCCGAAGGATCGCAGGACCTCTACCAGCAGCTCCGCCGCAACGGTGCTGTGCTGGTAGGCGCCGAGCCTCATTCCGGAAAGGGCGCCAGGGGGCAGGATGCCGCCAATACGGTCTCGAAAGGCCGCGAGCGCCTGTTCATGGCCGGCTTGCCAGTCCGCATAGGTCGGCGGCCAAGGATATTGATCCGACAGCTCTGCGACATGAGCGGTGATCGCGGCCTCGTCCGCCTTGTCGATCTCCCCCTTCGGTCCATAGAACTTGATGCCGTTGCGGTCGGCGGGGATATGCGAGCCGGTCACCATCAGCGCCGCGGCGCCCTGCCGGCGGGCATAAAAGGCAAGCGCCGGTGTGGGGATCGGACCGCAATCGACCGGCTGGAAGCCGGCCGCGGCCAGCGCCGCCATGCAGTCCTGCGCGATTGCCGGGCTGCTGTCGCGCAAGTCCCGCCCCACGAAGACCTTGCCTTGCTGAAATCCAGTCGACCGCAGGCGCCGGGCGAAACCCTCAGTGTAAAGTCCGCTTGGCCTTCCGACCAATTCGGAAGCCAAACCCCGAACGCCGCTTGACCCGAATTTCATCAGCCCGCTTTTGCTGTTGGAAGATCGCCGCTATTTGTTGGAGTGAGCCGGGCCCGGCTGTCAACAGCAAAAAACCTCGAAACCCGCGTCCTTTCTAATGTCCCCACACCGCCAGTTCGTTGCCGGCCGGATCGGTGAAGTGGAACCGTCTGCCGCCGGGGAAGGAAAAGATCGGCTTGACGATGGTCCCCCCGGCGCTCTCGACTGCGTCCAGCGTTTCCTCGAGGTTCTCGGAGTAGAGCACGGGCAGCGGTTTGGCCGGCGCTTCCCCGGCATCGGCCTGGAAACCGCCGTCGAGCCCTTCGGCGAAAGCGGAATAGGTCGGCCCGTAATCGGTGAACGACCATGAAAAGGCGGCGCTGTAGAAGGATTTGACGCTGTCCAGCGTGCCGCCCGTTGCCGGCAGCTCCAGATAGTCGAGTTTTCCGTTGAGTTTCATCACGCTACTCCACGATGTTCCCGTTATGTTCTATAACGCGCCAAACCCTCCGGCAAGTCTTTTTGCCGCAGCTTTTGCTTAATCGATTGTAGTGCCTGGGAGCGCTGGCCGGTGCCTTGCCTTTCGCACTGCAGCATCCTATCGCTCGGATCGGGGAGGCGGGGAACCGGGCCATGGTCTGGCTGTTTCTATCTTCCACGAACTGGAGGGCAAGCATGACCAAGTGGGTTTACACCTTCGGCGACGGCGCCGCCGAAGGCCGTGCCGGCGACCGCAATCTTCTCGGTGGCAAGGGTGCCAATCTGGCCGAGATGTGCAGCCTCGGCCTGCCGGTGCCGCCCGGTTTCACCATCACCACGGAAGTCTGCAACGCCTATTACGCCAACGGCCGGGCCTATCCCGATCGGCTCGAGGCGGATGTCGTCGCCGCTCTCGACCATATCGGCCGCATCACCGGCCGCCGGTTCGGCGATCCGTCGAAGCTGCTACTGGTCTCCGTCCGCTCCGGCGCCCGAGCGTCGATGCCCGGCATGATGGACACGGTGCTCAATCTCGGCCTCAACGACGAGACGGTCGAGGCCCTGGCCGCCGATTCCGGCGATGCCCGCTTCGCCTATGACAGCTACCGCCGTTTCATCCAGATGTATTCGGACGTCGTCATGGGTCTCGACCACGAAGTGTTCGAGGAAATCCTCGAGGACCAGAAGGCGAGCCTCGGCCACGAGCTCGACACCGAGCTGACGGCCGCGGAATGGCAGGGCGTCATTTCGCTCTACAAGGCCAAGGTCGAGGAAGAGCTTGGCAAGCCGTTCCCGCAGGACCCGCACGAGCAGCTCTGGGGCGCGATCGGCGCCGTGTTCTCGAGTTGGATGAACAGCCGCGCCATCACCTATCGCCGCCTGCACGACATCCCGGAAAGCTGGGGCACGGCGGTCAACGTCCAGGCCATGGTGTTCGGCAATATGGGCGACACCTCCGCGACCGGCGTCGCCTTCACCCGCAATCCCTCGACCGGCGACAGGCAGCTTTATGGCGAGTTCCTGGTCAATGCCCAGGGCGAGGACGTGGTGGCCGGCATCCGCACGCCGCAGAACATCACCGAGGCGGCGCGTATTGCCGCTGGCTCCGACAAGCCGTCGCTTCAGAAGCTGATGCCCGACGCCTTCCAGGCCTTCGTCGACATTTCCGACCGGCTTGAAAAGCATTACCGCGACATGCAGGACCTCGAATTCACCATCGAGCGCGGCAAGTTGTGGATGCTGCAGACCCGCTCCGGCAAGCGCACCGCCAAGGCGGCGCTGAAGATCGCCGTCGAGATGGCGAGGGACGGCCTGATCACCAAAGAGGAGGCGGTCGCCCGCATCGATCCGGCATCGCTCGACCAGCTGCTGCACCCGACCATCGATCCGAAGGCGGCGCGTGATGTGATCGGCATGGGCCTGCCGGCCTCGCCCGGCGCCGCCACGGGCGAGATCGTCTTTTCGTCCGCCGACGCCGAGGACGCCAGGGCTCAGGGACGCAAGGCGATCCTGGTGCGCATCGAGACCAGTCCGGAGGACATTCACGGCATGCATGCCGCCGAAGGCATCCTCACCACGCGTGGCGGCATGACCAGCCACGCCGCGGTGGTGGCGCGCGGCATGGGCAAGCCCTGCGTGTCGGGCGCCGGTTCGCTGCGCGTCGACTACAAGGCCGGCACGCTGGTCTCGATGGGCCAGACCTTCCGCAAGGGAGACATCATCACCATCGACGGCGGCAACGGACAGGTGCTGAAGGGCGCGGTCGCCATGCTGCAGCCGGAGCTTTCCGGCGATTTCGCCGCGATCATGGAATGGGCTGACGCCGTGCGCCGCATGAAGGTGCGCACCAATGCCGAAACGCCGCTCGACGCGCGCATGGCGCGCTCCTTCGGCGCCGAGGGCATCGGGCTTTGCCGCACCGAGCACATGTTCTTCGACGGCGACCGCATCGTCGCCATGCGCGAGATGATCCTGGCCGATACCGAGAAGGACAGGCGCTCAGCACTCGATAAGCTGCTGCCGATGCAGCGCTCGGACTTCCTCGAGCTGTTCGAGATCATGGCCGGCCTGCCGGTGACGATCCGCCTGCTCGACCCGCCGCTGCATGAATTCCTGCCCAAGACCGAGGCCGAGCTCGCCGAGGTGGCGAGCGCCATGAATGTCTCGGCCGACAAGCTGCGGCAACGCACCGAGGCGTTGCACGAGTTCAATCCGATGCTCGGCCATCGCGGCTGCCGGCTCGCCGTCTCCTATCCGGAGATCGCCGAGATGCAGGCGCGCGCCATCTTCGAGGCAGCGGTCGAGGCCGGACGCAAGGCCGGCGCGCTGGTGGTGCCGGAAATCATGGTGCCGCTGGTGGGACTGGTGAAGGAGCTGGAATACGTCAAGGCGCGCATCGACGCGGTGGCGCAAAGCGTCATGCAGGAGACCGGCACCAAGATCGACTATCTCACCGGCACGATGATCGAGCTGCCGCGCGCGGCGATTCGCGCCCATGTCATTGCCGAAGCCGCCGAATTCTTCTCCTTCGGCACCAATGACCTCACCCAGACGACCTTCGGCATCTCGCGTGACGACGCGGCGTCCTTCCTTGAAACCTACCGGCAAAAGGGCATCATCGAGCAGGATCCGTTCGTGTCGCTCGATGTCGATGGCGTCGGCGAACTGGTGCGGGTCGCGGCTGAAAAGGGCAAGGCGACCCGGCCCGGCATCAAGCTCGGCATCTGCGGCGAGCATGGCGGCGATCCGGCTTCGATCCGCTTCTGCGAGGAGGTCGGGCTCGATTATGTATCGTGCTCGCCCTACCGTGTGCCGATCGCCAGGCTGGCGGCCGCGCAGTCGGCCGTGGCGGCGGCGAAAGACGCCGCCAAACGCGCCTGAGGCGGGCGTTCCGGGGAGCGGCACCCCAAGGGACCTTACGGTTTTGTATGGAATGTCACGCGAACGTGCGCGTGACGGCCCTGAATCCCGACACCGTTTCGAGGGAGTTTCCAACACCGATCTTTTTGGTGTCAGAAACCCATGTTGCAGATTGCCCCCACTGCTTTCCGGTCGATCCTTGTCCTGCAGACCAAATTCATCGGCGACATCGTGCTTGCCTCGGCGCTGGCGAACAATCTGCAGCTCGCATATCCGGGCGTCAGGATCGTGTTTCTCTGCGAAACGCATTTGGCCGGCTTCCTGACGGCTCAAGGCATTGCCGCCGAGGCTATCCCCCTCAGCCGCGCCAGGATGCGTGGCTCGCCGTTCGAGCGGGGACGCGAGCTCTTCCGCGTGGTGCGGGAATTGCGGCGGCATCGCTTCGACATGACCATCGATATCACCGACTCGAAAACCTCGCGTCTTATTTCCGGGCTGGTCAATGCTCCGGTCCGGGTCGGCTATTCTCCGACGGAGCGGCCTCTGCGCTGGCATGAACGCCAGCCCGCCACTGTCAGGATGAAGCCCTTCGGATTTGGCAAGAAGCACGTTCTCTACCGCTATCTGTCTCCGTTGGAGGCGCTCGGCGTAGACCTGCGCGCCAAGGCCCCGGCCATTCGACCGCTGCCCTTTGAGACGACCCGCGTCCTGGCTTTGCTGGCCCGGCGCCACATCCTCCCAAACGCCTTTGTCGCGGTTCACGCCGGAGCAAGTTTCGCCGGGCGCCGCTGGCAGCCGGAGCGCTTTGCCGAGGCAATCGACAGGATTGCCGGCGAGACAGGCTTGCGCGTCGTCCTGGTCGGCGGCCCGGACGAAAACGAGGCGACCGACAGGATTGTGGCCGCGGCCAAGACGCCTGTCGTCAATCTGGCGGGCGCGCTGCGGCTGGAAACCCTGCTTGCGCTGCTCAGGCAGGCGCGGCTGTTTCTCGGCAACGAAAGCGGGCCGATGCATATGGCGGCCGCGGCCGGCACGCCGGTTGTCGGCCTGTTCGGCCTGACCAATCCGGTCCGCTGGGCGCCGGTCGGCGTGCCCAGCATCTCGTTGCGGCCTTCCATGCCCTGCGATTGCGTCGGCGGCGAGCTGTGCCGCCGGACCGATCCGAGCAAGGCCTGCTGTGTCTGGCGCCTGGAGGTCGATCCGGTGGTCGAGGCGGTGCTGGAGCTCCTGGCGCGTACCGAGGCGGTCCTGGAAGCCGCGGTCTGACTTCCGGGGGGAGATTTGGTGCGGTCTGCCGGCCGCGTTGCAAAACAGCGAAATCCTTAATTTCGCTGTTTCCATTACCGTGAAACGCTCTGCTGGCACGTGCAACTCACTCTGGCCCACGACCTTGTCGTCTTGTATATGAGGGCCACGTGAAACATGCGCGTGGCGGCCCCGGATGTCGACGTCTCAACCCAGTTCTGGTGCCCGGACACGGATGTTGCAGGGACCCTTCGCGGGCGTCCGGTCGATCCTGATTCTGCAAACGAAATATATCGGCGATCTGGTTCTTGCCTCGACGCTGGCGAAGAATCTGAGGATCGCCTATCCGGAGGCCAGAATTGTCTTCCTGTGCGAGGCTCGCTTCGCAGGCTTCCTGACTGCTCACGGGATCGCCGATGAGACCGTAGCTTTCAAGCGCACGAGCGCTCGTGGCACGGTAATGCAGCGCGGCCTGGAACTCTACCACGTATTGCGAAAGCTGCGTCGCTTGGCTTGCGATATGACCATCGACTTGACCGATTCAAAAACGACGCACTTCGTCGCGATGGCGCTCAACGCCAGGATCCGCGTTGGCTATTTCCCGACCGAGAGGCGATTGGGCCGGTTCGAGCGCCAATCCGCAAACGTCAGGGCCAAGCCCTTCGGCTATGGCGAGAGGCATTTCCTTTATCGCTATCTTTCTCCGCTGGAGGCGCTAGGGGTAGATCTGCGCGTGCGGGTTCCCTCGATCGAGCCGCTGCCATCGGAAACCGCGCGGGTCCTGACATTGCTGGACAGCTGCGGTCTTCGCCGCAAAGCCTTCCTGGTGGTGCATGCCGGAGCAAGCTTTCCGGGCCGCCGGTGGCAGCCCGAGCGTTTCGCCGCGGTCATCGACACGATATCGAGCGAAACCGGTCTCCCCGTCGTCCTGGTCGGCGGACCCGACGAGGCCGAGGCGAACGACCACATCATGGCTGCGGTCAAGGCGCCGGTCGTCAATCTGGTAGGTAAGCTATCGCTCGAAACGTTGATGGCGCTGCTCAAGGAGGCGCGGCTCTTCCTCGGCAACGAAAGCGGCCCAATGCATATGGCCGCCGCAGCAGGCACGCCGGTCGTCGGCCTGTACGGCCTCACCAACCCGGTTGCATGGGGTCCGGTCGGCGCACCCAGCATCTCGCTGCGGCCCCCAATGCCTTGCGAGTGTGTGGCCGCCGACATGTGCCACCGGACCAATCCAGCCAAGGCGTTTTGCGTCTGGCGCCTGGAAGTGGACACGGTCGCCGAAGCAGTGCGCGAACTGCTGGCGCGGACGGAGAGACCCATTGAAACCGCGGTGTAGACGAAAGCAATTTTTCGCGATTGCTCCTTTTGCGCTGTTGGACGTCCCCATTTTCGCCTAGATGCCGGTCTGATGGGACGAGCGGAGGCAAGTTTTCTTTGGCGCGATGCGGCAACTGACCGTGCGTGCCGGGTCGGAATGGATGATGGGTCTGCTTCGAAATTCTCTTTGCGTGCTCGCGCTGTCGTTCTTGGCGGCGTCGGCCGGCAATGCCGCGACGCTTCTCGAGCCGACGCTGCATCTGAAGCCCCAAGCCCCGGAAGGGGGTGGGCGAATCGCCCTGACGCTGGACGCTTGCGGAGGAAAGACCGACACAAGAATACTTTCGGCTCTTGTCGACAATCGCATACCGGCGACCATCTTCGTTACCGGCATCTGGCTCAAGCGCAATGCCGCGGCCGTCGAGATCATGCGAGCCCATCCTGATCTGTTCGAGCTGGAAAACCATGGCGGCCGACACATTCCCGCGGTCGATACGCCGCGGAAGATTTACGGCATAAGCAGCGCCGGCAGCCCGGACGCCGTGCAGACCGAGGTTGAATCCGGCGCTGCGGCGCTCGCCAGCGCGGGCGGACCGGCGCCCAAATGGTTTCGCGGCGCCACCGCGGAATACAGCCCATCGGCGATCGCCATGATCCGCAAGCTGGGCTTCAAGATCGCCGGCTTCTCGATCAATGGCGACGGCGGCTCGCTGCTCGGCGCCAAGGAAACGGCACGCCGCATCGGCGCCGCCAAGGACGGCGACGTCATCATCGCCCACATCAACCAGCCGACGCATGCGGCCGGCGAGGGCGTGGTTCAGGGGCTGCTTGCCTTGAAGCAGAAAGGCATGACCTTCGTGCGCCTGGACGATGCCGACGGTATAGGCAACGACGGCACCACCGATTGAGCGTGCGGTGCGGCGGCTGAATTTTGGCAGCCACATCCTTCCGAGATTGACGTGAACGCCCATCCCTCCGCCCTGGGATGACGACGCTTGGGCTTCGCCTGTCTCGGATCGCAGCGACGGCCCAGCCCAATCGAAAACTCAGCCCGGTTCGGCTTCGACCGTTACCTTGCTCGTGTAGAACGCGCCGTGGTTACGGATCTCGGTCATTTCGTCGAACGGATGTTCATAAGCCCACATGGCGTTCGTGCCGGCTTCGCCGGCCGCCTGGACGCTCCAGTAGCTGGCATCGCCCTTGTAGGGGCAATGCGTCGAGTGCTCGGTGCCGGCGAGCTTGCTGAAGTCGATATCGTCGAACGGGATGTAGAAGGCCGCCGGGTAGGGTGGTTCTGAAAGCACCTTGGCCCGGGTGGATCTTGCGATGACGGTATCGCCGGCGCGCACGGTGACGCTGCCGCGATACGGTTCGACGGTGATCACCTTGTCGGGATTGCGCTGGAAGCCGGGGGCAGGGTTGGCGGGCTTGTCCATGAATGACCTCCTGGAGCAATTCCAGCAAAAGTGCGAAGCGGGTTCCGTCCGGAATTGCGTCAAAACAAAGAGAACGGTTTGCCGTTTTCATGAAACGGTGAAACGTTCTCGCGGCAGACTTACATGTGTCGGGTGAGTGCGTCGCGCAAGCCCGCGCGGCGCGAGGCTCCATCACCATTCATTGAACGTCTGTTGGCCAGCCGTCAGGCGGCTGTCTTGAAGGCATCCATGAGGCCGGCATAGGCGGCGGCAATGCCGGCCACCGGATTGGTGCTTCTTGCCGCGGTTTCGACCTTGAGCGCGCCGCCGCTGGTCGGCAGCGTCAGCAGCAGGAACTGGCGATTGCCCGCGTCGCCAATGCAGGCGGCGGCGACATGCTCGCCATTCTCGCCGTTTTCGACGCGCATCTTGAACAGCAGCGTTCCGCCAACGGCCTCCAGCGCGCCGCCGACGACCTCGGCAAATTCATCTTCGGAAACGGTTTTGTTGTCCGGCGCCAGATCGTCCAGACTTTCGGCAAGCGTGCTTTCGAGGGCTTTTTCGTCGAGCTGCGCATCCATGCGAACCACTCCATTCGCCAATCTCACCCAGCCCGTTAACGAAACTTAACGGCGAGGATGGCCGGATTATGGCGGTTTTCCCGGTTCTTCGATCCATCCACGGGCTTCGACTTATGGCGGCTGGACAATCCGCCGGTTCGTTCCACAATGTGCGGAACAAACGACGCGAATGCGCAAAGGGGAGGAATAGATGCTCGGATTGATGCAGGAATGGCCGCTGCTTTGCCATAAGCTGATCGACCACGCCGAACGCCAGCATGGCAGCCGGGAGGTCGTGTCGCGTTCGATCGAAGGCCCGATCGTGCGCACGACCTTCGCCGAAATCCATCATCGGTCGCTCAAGGTGGCGCAACGGCTTGAGCGTGACGGCTTCGTGCTCGGCGACCGCATCGCGACACTTGCCTGGAACACGGCCCGCCATATCGAAGCCTGGTATGGCATCATGGGCATCGGCGCGATCTACCACACGCTCAATCCGAGGCTATTTCCCGAGCAGATCGCCTGGATCATGAACAATGCCGAGGACAAGGCGATCTTCGTCGACCTCACCTTCGTGCCGCTCCTGGAAAAGATCGCCGGCGCGGTGAAATCGCTGCGCCGGGTGATCGTGCTGACCGACCAGGCGTATATGCCGCAAACCTCCCTGGCCAATGCCGTCGCCTATGAGGAATGGCTGGCCGAGGCCGACGGCGATTTCGCCTGGAAGACGTTCGATGAGAACACCGCCGCCGGCATGTGCTACACCTCCGGAACGACGGGCGACCCGAAAGGTGTGCTTTACAGCCACCGCTCCAATGTCCTTCACGCCATGATCGCCGCCATGCCCGACGCGATGGGCCTGTCGACGCGCGATGTCGTCCTGCCTGTGGTGCCGATGTTCCACGCCAACGCCTGGGGCCTCGGCCAGAGCGGACCGATGATCGGCGCCAAGCTGGTGATGCCGGGCTGCAAGATGGATGGCGCCTCCATCTACGAACTGCTCGACACCGAAAAGGTGACGTTCAGCGCCGCGGTGCCCACCGTCTGGATGATGCTGCTGCAATATCTGGAAGAGACCGGCAAGAAGCTGCCCTATCTGAACAAGGTCGTGATCGGCGGGGCGTCCTGTCCGCGCGCCATCACCGCAAAGTTCCAGGATGACTACGAGGTGCAGGTGGTGCATGCCTGGGGCATGACCGAGATGTCGCCGCTGGGCACGCTCTGCACGCTGAAGCCGCAAAATCAGACGCTGACCGGCGAGGCGCGTCTGGATGTCCAGGCCAAGCAGGGTTTTCCGCCCTTCGGCGTCGAGATGAAAGTGACCGACGACGATAACAACGCGCTGCCCTGGGACGGCAAGACCTTCGGGCATCTCAAGGTGCGCGGTCCCGCAGTGGCCCGCGCCTATTATGGCGGCGCCGGCGCCGAGCAGTTCGATGCCGACGGCTGGTTCGACACGGGCGATGTCGCCCATATCGACGCCAGCGGCTACATGCAGATCACCGACCGGGCCAAGGATGTCATCAAGTCCGGCGGCGAGTGGATATCGACCATCGACCTGGAGAATCTCGCCGTCGGCCACCCGGACGTGGCGGAGGCGGCGGCGATCGGCATCCCGCATTCCAAATGGGGCGAGCGGCCTTTGCTGGTCGTCGTTAGCAAGCCCGGTCGGGAGCCGAGCAAGGGCGACATCCTCACCTTCATGAGCGGCAAGGTGGCCAAATGGTGGATGCCCGACGACGTCGCCTTCGTCGGCGAAATTCCGCACACCGCTACCGGCAAGATCCAGAAGACCAGCCTGCGCGCCCAGTTCAAGGATTACCGCCTGCCGACGGATTGACGAAAATGTTCGATCTTCCGGCTTCAAGCCCGCGCCAAAAACCGCTAACTCTCGGCGCGGGTTGGGACGACACGGCAAAGAATGGCATCTATTCCTGAACGGCAGACGTCGAGGGCGGCCGGCTGGTCGCGGCGGATCGGGGCATTTTCCCTCGTCCTTTTGCTCACCGCCGTTGCCGGTTACCGGCTCGGATTCGTCGAGACGCCGCCTTTCCTGTGGGTGCTTGCGGTCGTCGCGCTGCTGGCGGCGCTCGCCCTGTTGCTGGCGGGTCTCGGCCTGTCGAGGGTCTGGAGCTTCGGCGATCGCGGTGGCCGCGATCTAAGCGTCGGCGCGCTGCTGGCGCTGCTGGTCCTGGCGCCCTATGGCGTCGCCGTCTACTGGGCCACGATCTACCCCCCGCTGCGCGACATCTCTACCAATCTCGACGACCCGCCGGTCCTGGACACCAGCGACCGTACAAGCGACATGAACGAGCTGTCGCCGCCGACCCCTGGCGAACAGAGCCTGCAGGCCGATGCCTATCCGCTGGTCACCGGCCACAGCTACAATCTGCCTTTCGAAACCGTCGTCGACGCTGTCGAAACCGTGCTCGACCGCCGCGACTGGCAGCTGACGGCGCCTTATCCCGATATCAACGGGCAGAGCGAGGCGACGATCAATGCGCTGGCCAAGGGCTTCGTGCTGGGATTGCCGGCCGACGTCGCCATCCGCATCACCGATGATGGCGAGCAGGTCATCGTCGACATGCGCTCGGCCTCGCGCTACGGCCGCTACGACCTCGGCGACAACGCCGCCCGCATCACGGATTTCCTCGGCGAGCTCGACCAGGAAGTCGCCGGGCAGGTCGGCGCGGCGCCGGCCGAGTGATCAGCCGGCGGGACTGAAAATGCCGTCGATCGCCGGGTCGCCTTCGGTGGCGATTAGGCCGCGCGCGACCAGATCCTCGAGATGGGCGAGCACCGACAGGCCTGCTGCGCCGTGCAGCCGGGGGTCGGTGTCGCGATAGATCGCTGCGACCATCTCCCTGATCGTCCGGTCGCCGGCGCGGATGCGTTCCAGGATCGCCCTTTCACGCATCTTGCGATGCGTCTTCAGGCCGCGCATGAACCTTTGCGGCGCGGTCACGGGCCCGCCATGGCCCGGCAGCAGCAAGCGATCCTCGCGCGCCAGCAGCCTGTCGAGGGAGTCCATGTAATCGGCCATGGCGCCGTCGGGCGGCGCGACGATCGAGGTCGACCAAGCCATGACATGGTCGGCCGAAAACAGGGTGCCGGTGCCCTCGAGGGCAAACACGGCATGGTTGGCGGTGTGGCCGGGCGTCAGCACGGTGCGGATCGCCCAGCCGTCGCCCTCGGTGAGCGCATTGTCGGCCAGCGCGATATCGGGAACGAAGGCCAGGTCGGCGCTGGCGTCGAGCGGATTGACCTCGCCGATGCGCAAGGGCCGCGCCGGCCGATGCTGGCCTTCGGCAAGCGTCGGCGCGCCGGTGCGCTCCTTCAGCCGTGCCGCCAGCGGCGAATGGTCGCGATGCGTGTGGCTGACGAAGATGTGGCTGACCGGCCGGCCAGCGATCGCCGTGAGCAGCGTTTCGAGATGCGCGTCGTCTTCCGGGCCCGGATCGATCACCGCCAGCGTGTCGCGGCCGACGAGATAGCTGTTGGTGCCGTGGAAGGTGAACGGGCTCGAATTTCCGGCGGTGATGCGCAGCACATCCGGCGCGACCGTGACCGCCCGGCCGTAGGCCGGGTCGAAGCTGGTATCGAATTGAAGCGCCATGCCGGATTCCTTTGCAATGCGGCAAAATGATTGCCGCCCGATACGGAAGCCAATATAGGAAATTCAATGCATGTCGCCCAAAAGTGCGCAGCGGTTTTGGGACAACGACATGCATCAAGAAAGTTTTTGAGCATGTCGCCCAAAAGTGCGCAGCGGTTTTGGGACAACGACATGCATCAAGAAAGTTTTTGAAGCCAGCAAATCAGCCACCCGATGAATCAGCCAGAATGAGGAAGACCATGGCAATTGCAACCACGATGCGTCCGCTCGTTTCTCTCAGTCTGCCGGAGCGGGGCGCCGCGCGGCTCGCGACCCAGCTCTTCCTGGCGCTTGCCGGAACCCTGCTGCTCACGCTTTCGGCCAAGACCAAAGTGGTGCTCGGCCCGGTCGACATGTCGCTGCAGACGCTGGCCGTGCTGCTGATCGCCTCGGCTTTCGGCCTGCGCCTGGCCGTCGCGACGCTGCTTCTCTACCTCGCCGAAGGCGCGTTTGGCTTGCCGGTCTTCCAGGGCACGCCGGAAAAGGGCATCGGCATCGCCTATATGATGGGCTCGACGGGCGGCTATCTCGCCGGCTTCGTGGTCATGGCGGCAATCGCCGGCTGGGCCGCCGACCGCGGCTGGGACCGCAGCCCGTTCAAGCTGTTCGGCGCCATGCTGACGGCGGAAGTCGTCATGATGGCCATGGGCTTTGCCTGGCTGGCGATGCTCATTGGGCCGGAAAAGTCCTGGCAGTTCGGCGTCCTGCCCTTCATCGCCGGCGACCTGATCAAGGTGGCTTTGGCGGCCAGCCTTGTGCCGGCCGTGTGGGCGCTGCTCAAGCGCGGCTGATCGCGATCGACGAAAGAAGGGCCGGCGGGCGACAGGCGCCCGCCGGCCTTTTCGTGTCCGGCTTGTCCGCGTGCTACCTGGCCAATGGGCCCCTTGTCGATAGGACTGCAAGTGACGGCATTAAATCCGATATTAGTACATGCAGGGGCATAAACGGACGAGTTGATATACGAAACTCGACCGTGGGCGCTCGATATCCGGGCACGCCGCGGCAGCTCGACGGAGAGCATGTTGAAGGGAATAATCCTGGCCGGGGGGAGTGGAACACGCCTCTATCCGCTCACGATAGCGGTTTCCAAGCAAATCCTGCCGATTTACGACAAACCGATGATCTATTACCCCCTGAGCGTGCTGATGCTCGCGGGGATACGCCAGATCATGGTGATCTCGACGCCGCGTGACCTGCCGATTTTCCAGGCTCTGCTAGGGGACGGCTCGGAATTCGGCCTTGAGCTATCCTATGCCGAGCAACCGCAGCCCAACGGCCTTGCCGAAGCTTTCATCATCGGTCGCGATTTCATCGCCAAGGACAATGTTTCGATGATCCTCGGCGACAACATCTATTTCGGCGACGGCCTGTCCAAGCTCTGCAGGACAGCGGCCGCACGCGAAAGCGGGGCTTCGGTCTTCGCCTATCATGTCGAGGATCCTGAGCGCTACGGCGTGGTCTCGTTCGACAAGGCCACCGGCAAGGCGTTGACGATTGAAGAAAAGCCGCTCAAGCCGAAATCCAATTGGGCCGTCACCGGTCTTTATTTCTACGACAACAGGGTTGTCGACATCGCCTCCACCATCCGGCCCTCGGCACGCGGTGAGCTTGAGATCACGGCGGTCAACAATGCTTATCTTGAGCGCGGGGAACTACAGGTCCACCGGCTCGGCCGCGGCTATGCCTGGCTTGATACCGGCACGCATGACAGTCTGCACGAAGCGTCGTTTTTCGTGCGCACCATCGAGCATCGCCAGGGGATCAAGGTCGCTTGCCCCGAGGAGATTGCCTTCGAGCAGGGCTGGCTCGACGCCGACAAGGTCCTCGATCGCGCGGCGCGGCTCGGCAACAATGAATATGCGGCCTATCTGCGGCGGCGGGTCGCCGATCTGATGGAGGAACAGGGTGCTTGAGGTCAGGACGCTCGGCCTGGAAGGCGTGCTGGAGATCGTGCCGAAGCGGCATGGCGACGCGCGCGGCTATTTCTGCGAGACCTGGAATGCGGAGCGCTTTGCCCAGGCCGGTATCGACCTGACCTTCGTGCAGGACAACCATTCCTACTCCGCGGCTGCCGGCGTCCTGCGCGGCCTGCACTATCAGTTACCGCCCCGCGCCCAGGACAAGCTGCTGCGGGTCTTGCGGGGCAGCGTCTTCGATGTCGTCGTCGACATCCGCCGTTCCTCGCCGACTTTCGGAAAATGGTCGGCTTTGGAGGTGTCGGCCGAGAAGGGAAACCAGATCCTGGTGCCGAAGGGATACGCGCACGGCTTCGTCACGCTCGTCCCGGACACCGAGATTCTGTATAAGGTCACCGATGCTTATTCGCCTGAGCATGACCGGTCGATCCGTTTCGATGACCCCGCCATCGGCATTGCGTGGCCGTCGCTTGCCGGTGACTTCCAGCTCTCGGACAAGGATCGAAAGGCGCCACCGCTGAGCGAGGCAGAGGTTTTCGCGTGAGGGAAGACGGCAGGCTGAATTTTCTGGTCACCGGCGGCGCCGGCTTCATCGGCTCGGCCGTATGCCGGCATCTGTGCGCCAACCCGGCCTACCGCGTCACCAATCTCGACAAGCTCACCTATGCCGGCAACCTCGCGTCGCTGAGGCCGATCGAGAACGCGCACAATTACCGTTTCGAGCAGGGCGACATCTGCGACGAGCGCACGGTGCTCGAGATCCTGCGCCGCGACGACATCGACATCGTCATGAACCTTGCCGCCGAAAGTCATGTCGACCGCTCGATCGACGGCCCCGGCGCCTTCATCGAGACCAACATCGTCGGCACCTACCGCATCCTCAATGCGGCGCTGGAATACTGGCGCGGGCTGTCCGAGGAACGCAAAGCGGGCTTCCGCTTCCACCATGTCTCGACGGACGAGGTCTTCGGCGATCTGCCTTTTGACGGCGGCATGTTCGTCGAGGAGACGCCTTATGCGCCGTCCTCCCCCTATTCGGCCTCGAAGGCGGCGTCGGATCACCTGGTGCGGGCCTGGCACGAGACCTACGGCCTGCCGGTGGTGCTGTCCAACTGCTCGAACAATTACGGCCCCTACCATTTCCCCGAGAAGCTGATCCCGCTGGTCATCCTCAGCGCGCTCGACGAGAAGCCGCTGCCGGTCTACGGCGCCGGCGCCAATGTTCGCGACTGGCTGTTCGTGGAGGATCACGCGCGGGCGCTGGAGCTGGTGGCCACCAAGGGGCGGCCGGGCGAGAGCTACAATGTCGGCGGCAATTCCGAGCGCACCAATCTGACCGTCGTCGAGACGATCTGCGATCTGCTCGACGCGAGGCGGCCGCGTGCCGCCGGCAAGCGCTATCGCGACCTGATCACCTTCGTCACCGACCGTCCTGGCCATGACCGCCGCTATGCGATCGACGCCTCCAAGATCGCGCGCGATCTCGGCTGGACGCCGCGCGAGAATTTCGAAAGCGGCCTGGCCAGGACCGTCGACTGGTATCTCGACAACAAATGGTGGTGGGGCCCGATCCGCGAGCAGCGCTACGCCGGCGAGCGGCTGGGCCACGCTTCGGCGACAAACAGCCAAAACGGTCCGGTTGCAGGCAACCCGGCCGGGACCGCGGCCGAGAGCAGGAAGGTGCCGACGTGAGGCTTGCCGTCACCGGACGCGAAGGCCAGGTCGCCGCCAGCCTGGTCGAGGCGGCGCGCGGCCGCGACGACGTGGAAGTCGTCGCCGTCGGCCGCCCGGCGCTCGACCTTGCGCGGCCAGATACGGTGTTCGCAGCGCTCGAGGCGGCAAGGCCGGACATCGTCGTTTCCGCCGCCGCCTACACCGCCGTCGACCAGGCCGAGGACGAGAAGGATCTGGCCTTCACGGTGAACGCCACCGGCGCCGGCAAGGTGGCCGAGGCCGCGGAAAGGCTCGGCGTCCCCGTCATCCATCTGTCGACCGACTATGTCTTCGACGGCGCCAAGGACGGCGCCTATGTCGAGACCGACGCCACCGCCCCGCTCGGCGTCTACGGCGCTTCCAAGCTCGCCGGCGAAGAGGCGGTGGCCGCCGCCAATCCGCGCCACATCATCCTGCGCACGGCCTGGGTCTACAGTCCTTTCGGCAGGAACTTCGTCAAGACGATGCTGCGGCTGGCGGCCGACCGCGACGAGATCGCTGTCGTCGCCGATCAATGGGGCAATCCGACCTCGGCGCTCGACATCACCGACGCCATCCTCCATGCGGCGGCGAAGGTGCGGGACGACAGGAATTTCGTCGCCTTCGGTGTCTACCACCTGGCGGGCGAGGGCGACACAAACTGGAGCGGCTTTGCCCGCCACATCCTCGACACAAGCCGGGCGTTGGGTGGCCCGTATGCGAAAGTGCGCGATATCGCCACGGCGGACTATCCGACCAAGGCCAGGCGCCCGCAAAATTCGCGGCTGTCGAGCGCGAAGTTTGCGCGCGTGTTGGGGTGGCAGGCGCCGCAGTGGCGGGCGTCGGTCGATGTCGCCATAGGACATCTTCCGATTGGAAGGACCTGTATCCCTGTCAACTAGCGGACGAGGCCGTGTATCGCTGTCTTGACCCGCGTTGTTTAGCCAGGGGCCAGCTGTGCGTAGGTTCAGGCAGAGATTGACAAGCCACGTCGCGAAACCTAAGCACAAGCAGCTTGCGGGGCCGGGGGGCTCGGCAACTCAAGGAGACCTTCTTGAAAGGCACTATCCTTGCTGAAAGCAGAGGAACATTTCTCTGTTCATTAGTGTTAGAAATATCTAATATTATATCGAAATATACGGCAAGCCGCTCGGGTGGCTTTGACCTATAGCGATGCGTTGTCCGATGCTCCGCATTCGCCGCAATGCTATCGCAGACTTCGCGAGATCGATGTCAGTTTGCCTAACTTGCACCGGGCCAAATGTCTTGGGAAAGGATGGCAAACGGTGACTTTGAAGTTCGGTACCAGCGGACTGCGCGGTCTCGTCAGCGAGCTTCGAGGGCTGCCAGCGAACACCTATACAGTCGCCTTCCTGCGCATGCTCCAGGATCGGGGCGCATTGAATCAAGGCTCGAAGGTCTATGTCGGACGTGACCTTCGCGCATCCAGTCCAGACATCGCACAGTTTGTTCACGCGGCGATCGTCAAAGCCGGGCAGATACCGGTCGATTGTGGAGCGCTACCGACGCCAGCGCTCGCGCTTCACGCCAGCAGCGAAAATGCTCCAGCAATAATGGTCACGGGCAGTCACATTCCCGACGACAGAAATGGCCTTAAATTTTACCGGGCGGACGGCGAGATCGACAAGCGCGATGAAAGCGACATCGTCGAGATCCACGCGGCCATGGGGGATGCCGTTTCGTTGCCGTCGCCAGTTGATCCCGTGCGGCTAGGCCCCGAGCCGTCTCGAAGCTACATAGACCGCTTCTTGAGCTTCTTTGAAAAAGGCAGCCTTTCCAGCCTGCGTGTCGGCGTCTACCAGCATTCCTCGGTGGCGAGAGACATCATTGTCGATATTCTTCGCGAACTGGGCGCTGAGACAATAGCTCTGGGCAGAGCCGAACATTTCATTCCGGTCGATACCGAAGCACTCAGACAGGAAGATGTGGCGCTTCTCAAGCACTGGGCGGCGGCGGAACCGTTCGATGCGATCGTGTCCACCGATGGCGACGGCGACAGGCCGCTCGTGGCGGACGCTGGCGGCATGTTCGTGCGCGGCGATCTTGCAGGTGCCATCACCGCGCACTTCTTGGGTGCCGATTGCGTCGTCACGCCGGTCAGCTCCAACTCAGGTCTGGAACGTTGCGGTTATTTTGCAAAGGTGGTCCGCACGCGCGTGGGTTCGCCCTACGTCATTGAAGGTATCGCGGCCGCTCTCGCCGCGGGCGGAAAATGTGTGGTCGGGTTCGAGGCGAATGGCGGCGTTCTGCTCGGCTCGCATGTCGAGAAAGGCGGGCGCACCCTTCCGGCTTTGCGGACGCGGGATTCGGTGTTGCCAATCCTTTGCATGCTTTCGGCGATCGCGAAGACCGGCCGTCCGCTCGCGGAGATAGCGGCCGACTTTCGCTTTCTCGCTGGCGCAAGCGGCCGGCTTGAAGGCGTGCCGACCGAGAGCAGCGCGTCCTTTCTCGGCAAGCTGGCGGCTGACGCAGCTTACGCCGACAAGATCTTCTCGGTTCTCGGTGGCATCGCGAATATTGACAACCGTGACGGTGTGCGTATCACCGCCCGTAACGGAGAAGTTGTACACTTCCGTGCGTCGGGTAATGCGCCTGAATTGCGTTGCTATGTCGAGGCAAAAGCGGAATCGCGCGCAGACGAATTGCTCGGTTGGGGCCTCGCTCTCGGCCGGGCTCAAATCTTGGAAAGTTGAAGTTTGACCAATATCGTTCCTGTCATCATCAGTGGCGGCGTCGGCTCCCGGCTATGGCCGATTTCCCGCGCATTGCATCCGAAGCCTTTCATACCGCTGCCGGAGGGTGGGACGCTCATACAAAAGACCTACGCGCGCGCCGTGCAGCTCGAAGGCGTGGACCAGGTTGTGACGGTCACCAATCGTGACCTGCTGTTTCTCACCGCCGATGAATATGCGGAAGCCGCGGCTCCGGGCGTGAAGTGCACGTTCCTGCTGGAGCCGTTCGGCCGCGACACCGCGGCCGCAGTTGCGCTCGCGGCATTGCACGTCGCGCATGAGAACCCGGACGCCATTCTGGTCGTGCTCCCTGCGGATCACCTGATCGTTGATCAGGCCGGCTTCCGCGCGAGCGTCGCGAGAGCGGCGGCGCTTGCGGCCGCCGGCCAAATCGTCACCTTTGGCGTGAAGCCTGACCGCCCGGAAACGGGCTTTGGCTACATCGAGGCCGAGGGGGACAGAGTTCTTCGGTTCGTGGAAAAGCCGAATGCGGCCACGGCGGCCCAATTCATCGCCAGCGGCCGTTTCTTCTGGAACTCGGGGATGTTCTGTTTCACCGCCCGCGCGATGCTCGAAGCCATGCAGGACCTGTGCCCGGACATCTTGTCCAATGCGCGCAGGGCTCTCGAGAAAGGCAGGACGGCGGACAGCACCGACAGACTTACGGTTGAGGTGGATAGGGACAGCTTCGCGGCCGTTCCCGCCGTTTCCATCGACTATGCGGTGATGGAGAAGGCAAGCAACGTGGGTTTCGTGCCCTGCGGTTTCGATTGGTCGGACATCGGCTCTTGGTCCGTGCTGTCGGAGCTTGTTCCGGCCGATGACAAGGGCAACCGCGCCACGGGCGAGGCAATCCTGCACGATGCAGCGAATTGCTATGTGCACGGCGAAGACCGGCTGGTCGGTCTTGTCGGCGTCTCGGATCTTTTGATCGTGGACACGCCGGACGCGCTTCTGGTCGCGCACAAGGACAAGGCACAGGAGGTGAAGGACCTCTATAGCCGCCTCAAGGCGGAGGGGCACGAGACGGCGACGCTGCATCGCACCGTGCATCGCCCCTGGGGCACCTATACCGTGTTGGAGGAAGGACACCGCTTCAAGATCAAGCGGATTGAAGTGAAGCCAAATGCCCGCCTGAGCCTGCAGGCGCATCACCACCGCTCCGAGCACTGGGTGGTGGTGAGCGGAACCGCCAAGGTCGTCAACGGCGAGAGCGAAATGCTGCTGACGACCAACCAGTCCACCTACATCCCCTGCGGCCACAAGCATCGCCTGGAAAACCCGGGCATCCTTCCTCTCGTCATGATCGAGGTGCAAAGCGGGGAATATCTCGGCGAAGACGACATCGTCCGGTTCGACGACGTTTATGGCCGGGCCTGACAGTTCATCGGCTCGCAGGGCCGGAGCGGAACAATAGTATCGAGAGCATTGATGACCAAGACAGCATTGATAACCGGCATTACCGGGCAAGACGGCGCCTATCTGGCGGAGCTTTTGCTCGCCAAGGGCTATGAGGTCCACGGACTTGCGCGGCGCTCGAGCACGGCCGACGTCAACACGACGCGCCTGAAATGGCTCGGCATCGACAAGGACGTCAGAATTGTCGATGGCAACCTGACGGATCTGTCCGGTCTGGCACGAACCATGCGTGACGTGAGGCCGGACGAAGTCTACAATCTTGCCGCTCAATCCTTCGTCAAATCGTCCTGGCAGCAGCCGATTCTGACCGGCAACGTCACCGGCATGGGCGTCACCAATGTGCTTGAAGCGCTACGCCTCGAAATTCCCGAAGCGCGTTTCTACCAAGCCTCGTCGTCAGAGATGTACGGTCTTATCCAGGAGCCGATGCAGTCGGAGGCCACGCCATTCTACCCCCGCTCCCCTTACGCGGTCGCCAAGCTCTATGGCCACTGGATCACCGTCAACTATCGTGAGAGCTTTGGTATCCACGCCTCGAGCGGCATCCTGTTCAACCACGAATCGCCCCTTCGCGGCATCGAGTTCGTGACCCGCAAGGTGACGGACGCGGTGGCGCGCATCAAGAAAGGCATGGCCAAGGAATTGCGGCTCGGCAACATCGACGCCAAGCGCGACTGGGGCCATTCGAAGGACTACGTCCGCGCCATGTGGCTGATGCTGCAACAGGACAAACCCGACGATTACGTCGTCGCTACAGGCAGGACGACGACCGTGCGTGACATGTGCCGGATCGCGTTTGAGCACGTGGGCCTGAGGATGGATGACCACCTTGTCATCGATCCGGATTTGTTCAGGCCAGCGGAAGTCGAAGTGTTGCTCGGCAACCCGGCCAAGGCAAAAGCGAAGCTGGGCTGGGAAGCCAAAATTTCGCTGGAAGAGATGATCCGTGAGATGGTGGATGCGGATCTCGAACGGCATTCAATGCCCGTCGGGCGGTGATGCTGTCGGCGCTAGCGAGGTTGGCATGCGGGTTCTGATCACAGGTGCGAAGGGCTTTGTCGGGCCCTATGTCTCCGAGGCGCTGTACAGTGTCTGCGGCCGCGACATTGCCGTCGTTGCGTCCTCCAAGGACGGCGGACCGCATCCCGTTTTCGGCCAAATCGAAGAGCTGGATGTGACGGACAAAGCAGCCGTCCAAGGTGCCGTCGTTCGTCATCGGCCCACGCATGTCGTCCACTTGGCTGCCGTCGCGGCGCTTGGAGCCGCGCGCGCCGATCCCGAAAACACTTGGCGCATCCATGTGCAGGGTGCGCTCAACGTGGCCCATGCCATCCTTGAGAAGGCGCCGGAGTGCTGGTTGATCCACGTCGGATCAGGCCTGGTTTACGGCGAGAGCGCAAAGACGGGCCTGCCGCTCGACGAGAGCACGCTGCTTGCGCCAATCGACGACTACGCCGTGACCAAGGCGGCGGCCGATCTCGCGTTGGGGGCGCTCTCACGTCACGGCCTCAAATGCATTCGCCTGCGCCCCTTCAATCACACAGGGCCAGGGCAAACGGAAGCGTTCGCCGTGCCGGCCTTCGCCATGCAGATCGCGCGGATTGAAGCAGGCCTCGCCCCTCCGGTCATTCGCGTCGGCAACCTGGACGCGGAGCGGGACTTTCTGGACGCGCGCGACGTCGCCAACGCCTACGCGCGCGTGGTGCTGAGCAGCTCCGATCTCGCGCCGAATACGATTTTCAACGTAGCATCCGGCATATCGTGGCGGATGGGAGATATCTTGGAGCGGCTCTTGGCGCAAAGCAGCGTCAAGATCACCACGGAGCAAGACCTCCTGCGGCTGCGGCCGAGCGACCTGCCGCGCATTGTCGGAGACGCAACCAGCGCACGTGAGCAACTTGGCTGGGCGCCCATACACCGCTTCGAGGCGACGCTCGATGCGGTTCTGAACGACTGCCGCGCACGCGTAACCCAAGCGTAAACGGCGTTGAATTGGCTTGCACGAACTAGGCAACCCGCCCTCCCGATCAACAACTTGAGAGTGCAGAAATCATGAACGAGGTAAGTTATCACGCTATCGAGGGCTGCCGTGTCGGCAAGGAGAAGGATCTCGTCTCAGTGCTCAATCTCGGTGAGCAGGCACTGACAGGCGTGTTTCCGAAATCGGCCTCCGAACCCGTTACCAAAGGGCCGCTCGAACTGGTCTGGTCCCCGTCCAGCGGGCTTTTGCAGCTGAAGCATTCCTATGAGCCGAGCGAAATGTACGGTGACAATTACGGCTATCGCTCAGGCCTGAACCAGTCGATGGTCGATCACCTGACGCACAAGGTTCGGCTCCTGGAAAGGCTTGCCTCTCCGCGTGGTGGTGACGTCGTTCTCGATATCGGGAGCAACGATTGCACGACCCTCAAGGCCTACTCGACCGCGGGACTAACCCGAGTCGGCATCGATCCGACCGGCAAGAGGTTTGCGCAATACTATCCGGACGATGTGAAGCTGGTGCCGGATTTCTTTTCCGCCGAAGCATATCGTGGTGCCTCGCAGAAGCGCGCGAAAGTCGTCACGTCGATCGCCATGTTCTATGATCTCGAAGATCCCATCGCGTTTGCCCGCCAGGTGGCCGAGGTGCTCGCCGAGGATGGTATCTGGCATTTCGAGCAGAGTTACATGCCGTCCATGCTTCGCCTCAACTCCTATGACACGATCTGCCACGAGCACATCGAATATTATTCTCTCGGAGTCGTCGCGAAGATCCTTGAGGCGGCCGGTCTCAAGATAGTCAATGTCGTCATGAACAACATCAATGGCGGCAGTTTCGCGGTCACCGCCGCCCACAAGGGCAACAAGAGCCTCAAAGCGGACCAAACCGTCATCGATTGGCTGCGGGAGCAGGAAGACCGCATGGGGTTGTCCACGCCGCGGCCGTTCCGCGACTTCGAGGAGCGCGTGTTCCGGCATCGGGACGACCTGTCGCGCCTCATTCGGGCGCTCGTCGCCGACGGCAAGAAGGTGCTGGGCTACGGTGCCTCGACGAAGGGCAATGTCGTTCTGCAGTTCTGCAACTTCACTGCGGCCGAAATTCCGGCGATTGCCGAAGTCAACCAGGAAAAGTTCGGTCGCATGACCCCCGGGACGCACATACCGATCATTTCCGAAGCGGAAGCGAGAGCGATGAAGCCGGATTATTTTCTGGTCCTGCCCTGGCATTTCAAGGACGGCATCCTGCGCCGGGAACGTGAATACCTAGCGGACGGAGGCAAGTTCATCTTCCCGTTCCCGGAGATAGAGATCATATAGAGCGGCAGTTAGAGCTTGGCTCAGGAACACACGATCGGGACATCTCAACACATGTCGCCAACCAAGACGGGCGTCCTTGCAGAGGCATTCGCCGACATACGCGCCGCGCTGGAGAAGCATCATCTTGCGACGACTTTCAGTTGGCAGGACGTGGCGCAGCGTTACCGGCGCTCTCGGGTCGGAGCGTTTTGGCTGACCGTCAACATGGGTGTCCTGATCGGCGCGCTCGGGTTCGTCTTTGGCACGCTTTTTCGTTCTCCTATGCAGGAGTTTCTGCCCTATATCTGCGTCAGCTTGATTTTCTGGAGCTTCATTTCGACCTCGATCAACGAGGGGTGCACCGCCTTCATTGGCGCCGAGGGCATCATCCTCCAGGTGCGCATGCCGCTGTTCACTCACGTGTTGCGGACGCTCTACCGCAACGCGATCATTCTTGGCCACAACATCGTCATATACCCAATCGTCCTCCTGGCCGTCGGGCGCATGCCGTCATGGCACGTTCTCTTGGCTCTGCCCGGCTTTGTCATTCTATCGCTTAATTTGCTTTGGATCATGCTCACTCTCGGCGTGCTGTGCGCCCGATATCGCGACATGACGCAAGTAATGCAGAACCTCCTGCTGGTCATTATGTACCTGACCCCAGTGATGTGGATGTCACGCACGCTTCCGGAAGGCATTTCGCGGCTCTTGCTGGATCTTAACCCTTTCTACCATCTCATCGGCGTGGTGCGAGAACCGCTTCTGGGTGAATTACCGTCCACAACCAGTTGGGCGGCATGCATAGTGTTCGCGATCGTCGGCTGGACGGTCGCACTACTCCTGTTCGGCCGCTACCGTCACCGTATTCCTTATTGGCTTTGAATTCCTATGGTCTCCATCACTTTGACCGGCGTCTCGGTCGAATTTCCGGTGTTCAATGCGGCAAGCCGCTCTCTCAAGAACCGGGTGCTTAGCGTCGCGACCGGAGGCGCGATCGACCGTCGAGGGGATGGGCATATCATCGTGCGCGGGCTCGAGAATGTCAGCCTTTCCTTGAAGGAGGGGGACCGGATTGGCCTCGTCGGCCACAACGGCGCCGGCAAGACGACGCTGTTGCGCGTCCTGTCGGGCATCTACAGGCCGACAGACGGATCCGCGGTGATTCACGGCGAGTGCGTCTCGCTCATAAACATCTCGCTCGGCATCGATCCGGAAGCGACAGGCCGCGAAAACATAAAGCTCCGCGCGGCCATGATGGGCATGCGGCCGGAACAATTGCGGGAACAATTCGACCAGATCGCCGAGTTCACCGGATTGGGTGACTTCCTCGACATGCCGTTCCGAACCTATTCGTCCGGCATGCAGCTTCGCCTGGCTTTCTCGACCTCTACGGCTATCCGGCCGGAAATACTCGTTATGGACGAATGGCTCTCCACCGGCGACGAGGATTTCAAGCACAAGGCCGACAAGCGGCTGCGCGAGATCGTCGACACGACCAAGATACTGGTCCTTGCCAGCCACTCGCGCGAGTTGCTGCAAAAAAATTGCAATCGCGTTCTGTGGATGGAACACGGTCGTGTGCGGATGGACGGGCCCGTCAGCGAGGTCCTGTCGGCTTATTTCGGCTGAGAAAGCGCAAGACGATCGGTATCGAGGGCATTGAGCCTCATGACAACATGGGCCGCCGGAATGCTGCGAATTGCAGCTTGTGACTTCGACAGGCGGCCCTCGTCAGATACTGTTTGTAATCACCTTGAACACTGGTCAGTTCGCAGCCTTCCGACGCAGCGCTATGTCGCAAAACATATGCTGTTGAAGCCCGAACCCAACGATCCGCCAGTCGGTCGTCGTGACCAGCTCATTGACGGCTTGCACCACGCCGTACTCTGCCTTGAGGAACGGGTCGAAGAGAACATAGTCGTTGAAGATAATCGTGCCATCTTTCTTGACGACCCTCGAAGCAGAGCGAGCATCAGCAATTACGTCCTCATATAGGTGCGAACCATCTACATATAGAAGATCGAAATACTCGTCAGGATAAATGGGTACGGTATTTCCACTCAACCCTACTTCAACTCGAAGATCTGTACACAGGGGCCGAATTCTATTTTCAAAGTGTTGTCGATGGGTATGGCGTCCAAAAATTTCCTCGCTGCTTCGCCCCCAGTGGCTGGGCCATTTGTGCATTTCGAAAGTGTCGAAAGCCACAAATGTCTCAGCATCAAAGGTCCTGACCATGAATTCCGAGAAATCCCCAAGGGCAACTCCGATTTCCCCGATCACCTTTGGACCGAAAGATCGAAACGACGCCATCAAATCATCGCGAGTGCCGAATAGTCTGGCATCTGCGTTCAGATGCGCTCCGTTGAGTGCTATTGGGTGACGGTTCACTGGCAGTTCCTATCGCAGATCTGGTTGAGCGGGCGAAGCGAGACGTGGCATCCAACGCGTGGCAAATCTTGTTTGCCGCGAGCGACTAGATCACACATGATGATCTATGCCGCGCCATCGTAGCCGTTTCGTCGCCCCGGAAAAGCATGAGGCCAAGCGGGGACCACAGCATGATCAATTCGTTTATAGGGGCCGTCTCTAATCGGTTGCCAGTTCATCGCAATCCAATCCACCGAGCGAAACATATAGCTCGCAAGTCCCGCAATGAAAGGATGTTGCCTTGTTCGAAGACCGGATACTGCTCGTTAGCCAGCGCACCGCTTCCAATTAATCTCGCGCCGCCTCCGAAGTCCGGCATAGAAGCCCGCCGGGCATCGCCATGGCCAATATCGTTGCGACAGCGGACGTCGCATGCCATATCACGGCCTGGCCGGAGGATAAGGATATCTGCGCGGACGGAAACGAGCGCGAACAATTGTCTGCTCGGAAGGCGCTAGAACGGATATTGACGTTGAATCGGGCGGCAAGTGTGGAGATTGATGAGCCTTATGAAGCAGGCTATGAAAACGATATTGCTTCCGATTATACGGCCCTTGTGGCAAAGGGCGTGGTCTCACGTGGAAGGCCGTGTAGAACCGATTGAAGCCCGTCTAGTGTCCCTTGAGGCTCGGGCGGCACAAATCGAGCAAGCTTGGCAGACGCATATTCCCTCCTTACTGAGTGCAACGGCGCATGCTTCGGCCGTCTCCAATGAGATCGCGGGGATCTGCAGACAGCTAGACAAGTTGGCCGAGTCGCACTCGCAAAATTCTTCCGCTGTAGCGCAGTGGAATGCCACCACGGCGACTCTGTCGCAGCGAACCGAAACCCTTGAGGAGCGCGGCAATAACGCTGATGCAGCCATCAGGTCGCTACAGGAGCACGGCAACAACGCTGAAGCAGCCATCGGCTCACTATGGGAGCGCGTCGAATTCGTTCGCCGGGAAATTCTCTTCGAGTTCAATCATGGAGCCGGCAAGAAATCGACGCCCAATGGTACTGAAACCCAGAAGATCGAGCCGAGGATCATTTCTGCTGCCAAATTCGAAGCGGCGCGCGACGAAAAACGGCTCCGACTCAACCTGGGCTGCGGCCATATCGCACTTGCCGACTATATAAATGTGGACGCCCGCGATTTGCCGGGCGTCGACGTCGTTGCCGACGTCGGCAACCTGCCCGTCGAAGAGAACAGCGTGGACGAAATCTTCTCCGCGCATCTTATCGAACACTTTCCCCTCGAGACTCTGCGCCGCCGACTACTCCCTTACTGGTGCAGCAAACTGCGTCCCGGCGGGACGTTTAAGGCGGTGACACCGGATGCCGCTGCCATGGTGCAGGCAACAGCGGCCGGCACGATGTCGTTCGAAGACTTCCGTGAGGTAACCTACGGTGCGCAGGACTACGATGGTGACTACCATTTCAGCCTGTTCACACCTGGTAGCCTGCAGGAGCTTCTTCAGGAGATGGGCTTCAAGGAAATCTCTGTCCCGGTCGCAGCGCGCCGAAATGGCAAGTGTTTTGAATTTGAGATTGTAGCCATAGCGCCTTGACCGGGCGCTTCACAATCCCGGTCAAGGCCCAACGCTCGATAAATCCGTATGCGTTTGACTGCAGGTAGTGTTGGACGCTCGGCCAGCCGCCAGTTGCTGCCGAGCTATTTGACGCCTTCCGCTAAGTCTCCGACAAGCTGGCCGTAAAATCGCCGCGCGCCGTCGACCATGCGGCTTTGCTCATAGCGTTCAAGAAACAGTCGGCGAGAATGTTCCCCGAACCTATGGCGTTCGGTGGCACTCGCAACGAGGCGCCGTAACGCCCGAGCCAGCGCATCGGCATCCTCGGCCGGGACGAGCAGGCCATTTGCGCCTTCCTCGACAATTTCCTCCATGCCGCCGACCGCCGAGGCAACGACGGGGCGCCCACGCATCATCGCTTCTATCAAAGGCAGTCCGAACGACTCGAAACGCGAAGGCACGACGACTATATCGCATCGACGATACAGCTGGTCGAGCTCGTCATCGCTTACCGTTCCCAGAAAACTGACACGGTCTCGCCACGCCAGGGTCGCTGGATCCGATGAAAAACGTTGCGGCCACGTTTGACCCGTGCTTGTCGTCATTGAGGCGTCTCCGGCAATAAGGAAGCGGGCTTCAGGCATGGAACCGCAAACCTCGCCTGCGGCTTCCAGCAGGATGTCGATGCCCTTTCTATGCTCCAATCGCCCGACGAACAGAATCTCGACGACATCGCGCGGGGCGGGCGGCGGTTCGGCTCCCTTGTCCGGCAGTCCATGCGGCACGTATCCGATGCGACGGCCAGCTAGCGATATTCCATAATCTGCTTCAATTCGCGAAATAATCGACGGGCCACAGGCGAGGATAGCGTCCGCTCGCTGATAGCAGATTTTCTCGCCGGCGATGATCGGGTCGGATGTCGTTTGACGAAACGCCGCGTCATTTGCCCAAACGGGGTTGTATGCAACGGCGCAGGTCATCGGCGTGTATACACCCAAAACTGTTCGCCAGCGCGAATCCACTACCGAGGCAATGCCCTCGCAGTCCCAATTGGGTGATTGAACCAAATCGATTTGGCGCATTGCCTGTATGCGCTCGAGTTCACGCTGAATGGCTATGGAATGACGCCAAAGATTTTCCGGTATTCCAGGGTTGCCGGGCAAGATGTCTTTGTCTTTCACATCCGGCACACGGTGAATCCACACGCCGTCCAGCCAATCGACGGAATGATGACCGTTCTTAGCGCGGGCTATTATCCTTGTGACATGTCCGTCAGCTGCTAGGCCGCTCGCGAGTTCCCAAGAGACCCGAGCAATTCCAGCAATCGTCCCAGGGGGCGCATCCTGGGAAACGAAACAAATATGCATGCGACCGGCGCTGGGCCTTTGAACGGGATATCGTCGCCAATCCGCATCGGGACCTGGCCGGAATGCCGTGAGGCTGGAGATGCGACTCTGCATCGCGCGGCTCATACCCCGAGCTAAAGCGGGTTTCACTGTGTCCTCTAAGTTCCTAGCCGCGGTCGTTGGAAGGTTGCCTTGAGCAATGTGCCAATCCGTGTCGCGCCTGGCAGCGCCGACGAATTCGTCGAATGCCCTTTGAAACTCTCCCAAGCCAACAATCGGTACGCCGTGGCGAAACGAGAAGTAGGCCTTGTTCTTGAGGACCGGATACCAATCAGCGACCGCCCGGCGCGCATTGCGAACGTCACTTGGCAGATAGCGGTGATAAACTCGCCCTCCCATTCCGTAACGGATGGTCCAGCCTGCATCGACAAGGCGAATGCAGACGTCGGTCTCGTCGAGAAAGTAGTCGAACTCCTCGTCAAAGCCGCCAATTGCCACAAGTGCCGACCGGCGGAATATCGAGTTGGTGCCCAATGTCGAGCAAAAATGCGTTCCGTACGGAACATTGAGCAGGTCACTCGGATCCTTGTCGAACGAGAGTTCGGCGCCGCCAAAGCGATCGCAAACGATATAGTGAGCCTGGAGGCGACATCCTGTGTGGTCAAAGACAGGTCCGCTCACACCAGCCACTTCCTCGTCTTCGAACAAGGGAATTAACTCCGAAAGCCAAGCGGGGTCAGGAATGGAATCGTCATCGATGAACGCGATAAAGTCGCCGGCAGCCAAGCGAATGCCGATATTCCTGGAGCGCGAAAGGTTCCGGGTTGGACAGTATCCAATTTTTATCTTTTGACGAAAGCGACGTAGGACCTCGTCTGTGCGATCGTTTGACGGGCCATTCACGACCACAACTTCAATTTCATCATGATCGAGCGCCGCAATCGATGAAAGCGTGTCGGAAAGAGACTCTGCTCGATTGTAAGTATTTATTACTATTGACACTCTGCTCATTTTGCCCCTACCCCAAAATTCGAGCGGTATAACCATTCAAGTGTCGAAATGAAGCTCTCTCGAAATGCGCCTTCGCTGTAGTCCGCAACGTAACGCCGGGCAGCATCGCGCCGCTTCCGCTCCTCAATCGGCCCTGCGGCTGTTGCGACGATAGGCTCTCGATCTTCGGCAGACGCTGCAGCACGCTCCCGAAACTCCGCAATAAGCGCATCCCGCAAAGCATCGACGTCGCCGGTTCTCAGGACGAGGCCATGAGTGCCGACGATATAGGGAAGGTTGCCGGCATCATACGCTATGACATGGCAACCTGCGGCAAATGCCTCCAAAACCGGGACACAGTACCCTTCATGATAGGAGGGCATCACAAAGATGTCCGCGCTTCGGTAGGCCTCAACAAGAGTGGCTTCATCGACGTGGCCAAGGAGATTGATCTGCTCCGCACCGTCGGCTATTTTTTCACGGATCTGATTGACGTAATGGTGATCAGAAAAAGCCGTGTTCCCGATGATGTCCAGAATCGGGCGGGCATTTGGAATCGCCGTTGAGGCAGCAATGAAGGCCTGAACCAGGTCCAGGACGCCTTTGGCAGGAACGATGCGCCCGACATACAACAGGCGTATCTCGGCGTTGTTGCCTCGTGGCTTTGCCCCTACATCCGAGAATGCCATTCCTATCGGAAGTTTGAGCACCGAGACTTGGGTTGGCGATGGCTTCAGCGTCTCCAATTCTCTCATGTTGAAATCACTGTCGCAGAAAACGTGGTCGCAACATAGCAAATTTGAGCGTTGATTGAGTGAACGCTCCAGCAAATCCGCCGCCGTTACCGACGTGGCCAGTGCGGCAGGAGTTATATTGTGCCAAACACCGAGGCGCTTGACACTCGACTGCGTAAATCTAACGGAATCGAAGAAATCGTAATATATGCCAAATTCGTAAATCAGGAGGTCGGCTTCATAAAAGACGCGACGACTCAACAGGTCTACAAGTCCGGATACTTCATACGTACCAGGCAGATTGAGGTTCGATCTGTAAGTTGCAATTGAAACGCTGATACTGTCGCCGTACGCTTCCAGCAGCGCCTCACGCTTCAGGACAAGGCTCCGGCTGATCGCATCGCCGCTTACGACGACGCCATTCAGCAACAGTATCTTTGATGGCCTCGACATCGTTAAACGCGGCGAAAGAACATACTCATCGATGTCCACACGACACGACCGTCTGTCAGAACGAGATGAGGAGCGCTTTTCAGATCGTCAGGTTCCCGCACATCAATGGGACACGCCAGCAACAGATCGGAAATACGCATCTCTGGCGAGCCTCCCTCAAGGCGAAGCCTAGGATGTTCGAGGAACATTTGCTGCAATTCGGGGGGGGTAAAATACTCGTGGTGCTTTTCGCCGTTGATGACAAGCTCAGTAATGATGCAAACAGCTCCCCCCGGACGAACGACGCGTGCCATTTCGTTCAACGCCCTGGCTTGATTCTCGCGTGATCCGAAATGTTCGATTGAGGAGAGACAAAACGCAAAGTCGAAATGCTCGTCAGGGAAATCCAGCGCCTCGCCGGGCATACGAAATACCTTTAGTCCCTCCTGCCGGTACGGAAAGGGAGCAAAGCTAGTTGGATCTAAGAGCATGGCCGGAGTACCCTCATGCTGGGGGTTGTCATACAGATCCGTGGCCACCATGAGATCAATTTGATTGGCATAGTAGAACAACGGCCTCTCACTCCCCGCGCCCACGGCGACGCCGGTTGCGCTCGGGGAAATGACACCCATAGCCTCCAGCCCCTCAAGGCAGATGGCGTACTCCCACATCTTACGATGAACGGTGTATGGCTCTTTCAACTCAGCGAAGCGACGTGCGAGTGGGCTGTCTATCGCCCAATCCGATAGGCGCGGCAGTCGATTGATGCTGCGCGGAGACGTTCGCCTCAGTTGCACTTCCGGCACAACTTCAATTTGCGGGTCGACGAAGAACGATGCGTCGCTGGAGCGCGCGACAGTATTGGACGGCATTCTGTGGTAAGCGCGAAGCGCGGTCTGCGTTGCCGTGACAGCCTCGACGACACGTGGGAACTGTTCGACCACAGCGTTAACGCGATTGACGCGCTCGCCAGCCGCCAACCCATTCAGGCGATCGTTCATTTCATTGAGGCGGCCTTCGAATCGTCGAAGATACAAATTGAAACGCGGCAGCTTGGCTAGGCCGACAACAATACGGAGCAAGTATCCTACAACCGGAATCGAAAAGAGAACTGTAGCGATCGGTTTGAGACCGTTATATGTCTGCCTAAGCATTAATTTCCCTTGCTCTAATATAATTTAGCTCTAATGGACATTTCCGTCCGAACGTCGACCTCGACGTTATGCTCCCTAAAGGCCCTTTAGCAGTTGCCTTTTGCCGGGGCGAGTCCTAATGGGGTGGCTGAGATTTCAGAGTGGCGCGGTCGCTCATCCAATCTAGCTCGGCAGACTGCCGATATCGATCAGATTGTGACGGAACTGCGAGATAAGTGAAGCTGTGTTTTCGTCGCGCTGGGTCCGAAGGTTCGCTTCGGCGCCTTCTGCTGAGTGCCAATCCTTCACACCTAGATATGCCGCTATTGCTGCGACGGTCTGGTGTGGACGCTCTGCAAATTCCTCATACACGATGACCAATGGCTCAACGCCATATTCGGTGAAATAGACATCCCACGCTAGTTCGGCGGTGACGACTGCGTGATAGGAGGCCATAATCGCCAAAAAATCATAGGGCACTTCCACGTTTGATTTGCGATCATCCTGCCATATGAACCACTGCTGCGTTACCTGTGCCCTGTAAAGGGACACCGCCTGCGCGATCTTGTCTCTTCGCACCAACCTTATCCAGCGATGGTTCGGAAACGCTTCGTCCAGGGCCTTTTCTTGTCCAGTTGCTCTGGCGATCACGCTGCGCAACCATGCGCAATGATCATGGGCCATCTTCGAGCCAAAAATACCATTGACCGTATTTTGCCGGAGAACTTCCGATACCGCCACCGCGAGGTCGGGCACCTTCCAATGTGGAAGCTCGTACTGGAAATATTCCGTCGGTTGACCGATCCGAGCGTGGGCCAACAAATCACAGAGATGGTTGCTACCACATCGTGGCGTAAAAGCGATCGAGTAGCTATGTTCTATTTTATCCAGCACACCCCGTAGCACGTATGTCCCTTATACCTTTCTGTGCCACCGAGACCCGAAACGCCCGGCTCTCCGTTGAACCGAGGGGTCGGCAGTTTTTCTGATTTTAGCAACCATCGACACCTCCCGCATTAGCAGAGTCGAACTCCATTGCAACATGGACCGGGTCGAAGGCTTTCGATCGAAGCCCAACCGAACAGCGTTGCGGCAACGCTCCGCGGTTGGCTACCAATGGGGTTGACGGCACACGCAAACAATCGGACATCATAGCATCTGCCCAAGTCTTCAGCAAACGGCTTCACCCCGCTTATCGACCATCTGCCATCTCCCTGCTGCATTTTCTGTGCATGCACCGCTTCCGACCATCGGGCCACGAATTTGACAACCAATGGTGCACTGCAATACCAGACACCGCTCGTGAAGAGCCGAGAGCGGATGATTAATAAGAAGCGAATTTTCTGGCTGGGCATGCATCAAGTGCTGTCGCAGACTGAACTCCCGCGTCTGCGGGCCCTTGGTTATGAAGTATTCAACCCACCTTATCTGAGCGACGTCTACGATCAGTCCGCCGTCTACGATTGGGTTGCGCCCGACTCCAGCCTGCCGAAAGAGGCTCTGGATATCCTGGCAAGGACCAATTTCTTTTATGATGAGATTCCGCCGGCCGCAGCGGAAGTTCTGAATGCATATTTCGACGCCGCGATCGTAACGATCAACCCGCTATGGCTGACCCATTTCCTCAAAGCCTATCACGGCAGGGTCATCTATCGCACATATGGCCAGCCTCACAGTCTGTCAGATGAACTGGCCAATTTGGGAGCCCTGCCGCTCATCGCCGAGCGGAACGACTTCTGGTTCATGCCGAACACCGAAAAGGTGACCGACATAGAGGACGATTGGCTGCGATCACGCATGATGATCGTTCCCTACTGCCTCACGCAGGACGTCGTCGATCTGCGAGACACATGGGATCTCGAAGCGTCGCGGGATGAACTGGGATTGCTCTGCCCGCGAGTTGCGGACATTCCTTACTACACCACCAATTACCGCCACCTGAAGCGCTATTTTCCCGCGAAAGGGTACAGGATTTTCGGCGCGCAGAACGTGCCCGTCCGCGATCCGCAGGTGATAGGCACGATCGAACGGTCCGAGTTCATCAGACGGTTATCCCAGATGCGGGGCTTTGCGTATCACTATGAAGAGCCGACCGTTTGTTATCTGCCGCCCATAGAGTTCATGACGCTTGGCGGTCCTGTGCTGTTTCAAAAAGGGTCTTTGCTTTGCCGGTATTTCCCCGCCAGGGCACCCGGCAGGGCCGATAGCATCGATGAGCTGGTGAAGCGGTCTGAGCAGTTGCGCAAGGGCGACCGTGCTCTCTCGCACGAACTCATCGAAAGCCAGGCCGAGGTCCGCAAACTGTACCAGCCGGAATATGTGTGGCCCATATTCGACGAAGCCATAACGAGGGCGCTCGGCGAAGCGGGAACGAACCAGGCGCCTGAGTTGATTTATACGCCAACGGTAAAGATTGAGGCGCCGGCAGCCGAAACCGTTCTTGTGGCCTTCCATGGTTTTGGTCCGCTCGTCGTTCACCAAAACGGCGAATACCACTGTGCGGAGGGCATCGCGCGAGTCATCCGTCAAGTCATCCGGGCGCTGGCCGACCTTGGATTCAAGATCGTCGTCACTAGCCGGAAAGAAGACGTCGGTCGCATCCACGGTTTCCTCAATTCCGCTGCCGGCCGCAATCTGAAGATCATGGTGATCGACAAGGAAGTTCCTGTCGGAAGCCGGGCGATGACGGCGATAGGACGCCTTCGCCAGATTGCCCGGGCGCGACCATTTTCAGCCAATATCGATCATCTCAAGGGGCTTTGGCGAGCAAGAGATATCAAGAACATACCCCGCGCGCTGGCTTCGACGGCCGCAGTGGCAATTTTCAAGGCACTTCGCAGAGTGGAGCAGCAGGTCGACAACTTCAAACTTGCGAATGGCGCCACGCCACGTGCCGAATATGTCGATCTGATAAATGCAGACTCGAACATCGGCCATGTGCTGATATCACACTACTACATGTTCCCCGAGCTTGCCCACCTGGAGGGTAAGAACGTCGTTCTGTATCTTCCTGACTACATGCCCCATTTCTATAAAGGCTCGGTAGAGATGGGCGCTACACGGCAGGCGGCCATGATCGGCAGGAAGATGGTCGCCAAGGCTCGTCGCATTCTGACGAACTCCGCGTTCACGGCATCGTATCTGCCGAAGACCACATTGGCCGCACGCCCGGAAGATATCGTGCATGTTCCCCTGCCGTATTTGAATGGCAGCCCAGGCAATGCAGAGGCCTCCGGCCGGCTAAGGGCACTGCCAAGATATTACGCATTTTATCCCACGCGGGAACGGCCCTCGAAGCGGCTCGCAGACTTCGCAAGAACTGTGGCGATTGTAAACGAGCGACTGAAGGCGACCGGCAGCGAGGACCAACTCATTGGTCTTCTGACCACCCCGTTGACGGGCAAGTCGGCAGCCGGGGCGGAAGAGCATCTGGTCTCGCTGTCGGAGCTTACGGACGCGGAGCTCGGATATCTGTACAAGAACGCGCTCTGCCTGCTGTTCACGTCTGAAATGGAGGGGAACTTCCCGACCCAGATAACCGAAGCGCTGCATCTGGGCGTGCCGGTGGTGGCGACGAATATCCCGCTCATTACATTGGAGCTTGCAGAGGCATCTGCTTGCTTGGATCTGGTTGATGTCGGCGACTGCGAGGGGTTCGCGGACCGGGTGATGTCGATCCTTGAAGATCGTGCGGCGGCAGTGCTACGGCAGAAAGACGCTCAGGAAACTGCGTCCAGGAAATTCGCCTATGATAACTTCAAGTACGGATTGTCCGAGTTGTTCAGGCGCTAGCCAAGTTTCCTCTCGCGAACGACCACCCTTGGTATATCCAGCTAACAACGACAGCCCGTCAGTCCCACTAAGAAAGACGGAGTCCCGGAGAAACGGTTGAGAATCGCGATCGACGGCAGGAACCTCGCATCGCCCACCGATGGCATCGGCCGGTTCGTCCACAATGCGATCAGGGCTCTCGCGGCGCAGGGCGCCGATGTGGCGGTCTACGCGCCGGACGTGGTCAGCGAAAGCTATGACATTCCGCCTGGCGTTTCCGTGCGGTCTGCCGGCTTTAAGGGGCCCCTCGCCAGGACCTTCTGGGGACAGTCGGTGCTGCCCTCGCTAGCGCGGCGCGACCGGGTGGAAGCCCTTTGGGGGCCGTCCCACCGGCTGCCGCTCTTTCTGGACGACCATATTGCACGCGTAGTCACCATCCACGATCTCGTCTGGCTACACGCGCCTGAGACCATGCGAGCCCGGACCCTGATCGGCGAACGCCTCCTGATGAAACCCGCCTTGCGAAGGGCCGACATCGTGGTCGCGGATTCGACGGCCACGGCAAGCGCGTTGACAGCCAAGTTTCCTTGGCTGAAATCGCGGGTCCGCACGGTCTTTCCAGGTACGGCTATGCTGCCGGCTCCGGGAGATGTTTCAACCCTCGAACCGCTTGGCATCGCCAGGCCCTACGCGCTTTTTGTCGGCACGCTCGAGCCGCGGAAGAATCTCGCCAATCTGATAAGGGCATATGGCCTGCTGCCGCCCGGGACCCGCGCGGGCTGCGATCTTGTCATCGTCGGCGGCAAGGGGTGGAAACAGACGGGCTTGGCCGATCTCGTGCACGCCGGTGGGCTCGAGGCAAATATCAAGTTTACCGGCTTCGTCGACGATGGCGTGCTCGCCGCGCTTTACGCGAATTGCCTGTTCCTGGCGATGCCGTCGCTCTATGAGGGATTCGGCTTTCCGATCGTCGAGGCGCAGTCATTCGGCAAGCCGGTGCTGACGTCGAACACGTCATCGATGCCTGAAGTCGCCGGAGACAATGCCGTCCTTGTCGATCCGAACGACCCGGCGGCGATCGCAGCGGCATTTGGCCGGCTCTGTATGGATGCCGATCTCCGCAACCGGATCGCGGGCGGCGCGCGCGACAATGCCGGGCGCTTCACTTGGGAAAATCACGCCAAGGGCATGCTGCAGATCTTCGAAGAGGCCATACGGCAAAGACGAAAGACTGGCGCGTGAAAGTCCTGCATTTCTTCAAGACGTACTGGCCCGATACGTTCGGCGGAGTGGAACGGACGATCCATGCCATCGCCGAAAGCACGGCCCGGCACGGCATCGAAACGCAGGTGCTCTCGTTGAGCCGCACGCCGGAAGAAAACACGCAACGGCTTGACGGCCATATGGCCCAGAAAGCCAGGCTGGATTTCGAGCTGGCGTCGACGGGGTTTTCGCGCGAGGTCTTGCGAAAGTTCAGTGCGATCGCCAGACAAGCCGACTTGGTCCACTACCACTTTCCGTGGCCGTTCATGGATATCGTGCATTTTCAGTCTGGCCACGGGAAACCGGCGGTCGTCACCTATCATTCCGACATCGTCAAACAGCGGCTCATCCTGCCATTCTACCGGCCCTTGATGATGCGCTTCCTTGCGGATGTCGACGCGATCGTGGCGACATCGCCGAACTATCTCGAGTCGAGTCCTGTTCTCAGGGCATTCAAGGCCAAATCGAAGGTCATCCCCATCGGCATCGACGAGGGCGCCTATCCTACACCAAGGGAGGCCGACGATGCCTGGTGCCGATCTGTTGTCACAGAGCCCTTCGTGCTGTTCGTCGGCGTCCTTCGCTACTACAAGGGGCTGGATGTCCTGATCCATGCCGCCGGCAAGACGCGGTGCAAGATCGTCATCGCCGGCTCGGGCCCGGTTGAGCGCGAACTTAAACAACAGGCAAAGACGCTGGGCCGCGACAACGTGATTTTCCTTGGCGAGATAGCCGAGCCGCGCAAGATGGCGCTGCTCCGCAACTGCCTGGGCTTTGTCTTCCCTTCGAATCAGAGATCGGAGGCCTATGGTCTTTCCCTCGCAGAGGCGGCCATGTGCGGCAAGCCGATGATTTCATGCGAAATCGGCACGGGCACGAGCTATGTCAACAAGGCTGGCAGGACCGGGCTGGTCGTGCCCCCATCGGACCCGACACAGCTTGCCGAAGCAATCAACCGGCTTGTCGAGCGACCGACCGAGGCGGCGAGTTGGGGACGAGCCGCGCGCGAGCGCTACGTTCGCCTGTTCACCGCCGACAGGATGGGGAAATCCTATTCAGAACTCTACCGCCAGCTCGAGAACCGCAAAGGTTGAACGGCAAGGCCGAGCACCGTCTGCCCGGTTCAATGAAGAGCCTGGCATTTTACTGTCGCGCTATTGCGCGCTGAATTCATGACATTTGGCGAATCTGCGCTTCCCCAAAAAACCTCTGGCTCTCGCGCCCGCTCCGCGCTAATGCGGTAGCCGGGTGACGGGATTGGGGATTTGCAATCCAGAGTGGCGGCGGGCGATGTTTTGTCCTGCGCCGTTCTGATAGTATTGCGCGCCTGGAGTTCAGTACTGCCCAATGACCGCCTATGTAGAAGCCGTGTCGGAACTCAGACCAAGGATGCGGCGCGCCATCATCATGGTCCAGGATCTCGTCATGGTCCTGGTGGCGGTGGCGCTCAGCCTCACCCTTTCGCAGTCGCGGCTGTCGTTCGAGGCGTTCTCCTTTGCCGGGCTGGTCTGCTGGGCGCTCATCGTGCTCATCGCCCATCTTTTGTTCCGCTCCTGCGGTCTCTACAATACCGTCTGGCGCTTTGCCTCCACGCCCGACTTCTTCAACATCCTCAAGGGCTGCGGCAGCCTCACGGTGGTCCTTTACCTGGCCTCGCTTGGCTTCCGCTTCTTCTTCCAGCCGGTCGCCGGCCTTAACGAGCGCCAGTTCATCGTCTTTTTCCTGGTCTCCTTCACCATTATTTCGGCGCCCAGGCTCTACTATCGCTTCCTGCGCGACGGCGCGTCCTGGCGCATCCTGCGCCGCGCTCCGGGCGACGCGCCGGTCAAGCAGGCGCTGTTCATCGGCCGGCTGAGCGAGGCGGACGTGATCGTGCGCTTCACCCGCACGTCGGTGCCGGCCGAATACGCCATAGCCGGCATCATGGCGACGGAGGCCGACGTGCCGCCCGGCACGCGGATCCAGGGCGTTCCGGTCGTGGCGCTCAGGCCGCGACTGGTCGAAGTGCTGGAGGACTATGTCAAGGGCACGGAAAACCTCGATCTCCTGATCTTCGGCAATGGCGCCGAGCGCGACATCGAGGACTATGCCGAGCTGGTGCGCGTCGCCCGTCACAGCGGCATCGCTGTCGTTCAGTTCTCCGGCCTGTCGGAGCTGGGGCAGGGCGGCAGGCTGGTTCTCGATACCGTCGAGATGGAAACCATCATGCGCCGTTCGGCGGTTGCCACCGACACGACGCGTATCGGCGCCTTCGTCGCCGGCAAGCGGGTGATGGTCACCGGCGGCGCCGGCTCCATCGGCCGCGTGCTTGTCAAGCGCGCGCTGGAGCTGGGCGCCGAGTCGGTGCTGGTGGCCGACAATTCCGAATTCGGCATTTTCCAGCTCGATCAGCTGATCGACGAGAAGCACCGCGACCGGCTGACCAGCCGCATCGTCGACGTCACCGACCGGCCTCACATGATGCGTCTCGTCAGCGAGTTCAAACCCGCGATCCTCTTTCATGCCGCGGCGCTGAAGCACGTGCCGCTGCTGGAAGAGAACTGGGAAGCGGCGATCGAGACGAATGTCTTCGGCACGCTCGCCTGCGCCGAGATCGCCGCCGAATGCGGGGTGCCGCAGTTCCTGCTGATCTCCAGCGACAAGGCCGTCGCCCCGACTTCGGTGCTCGGCGTCACCAAGCGGGCGGCCGAGCAGATCGTCTCCTCGCTGCACGAGGCCCATGCCGCGCCGTCGCCCTTGCAGGCCGCCGCGGCGAACGGTCATGGGGCCGGCGCGCATCACACCCATTCCGCGGGCGCGCATCGTTCCCGCACCAAGTTCATCGCCGTGCGCTTCGGCAACGTCTTCGGCTCCAATGGCTCGGTGGCGACCATCTTCCAGGCGCAGATCGAGGCCGGCGGGCCGGTCACCATCACCGACCGGCGCATGACCCGCTATTTCATGACCGTGGCCGAGGCGGTCGATCTGGTCATCATGTCGGCCGCCGATGCCGAGCAGCGTCAAGGCAAGGATGATTACGCCATCTACATGCTCGACATGGGCAAGCCGGTGCCGATCCTCGAAGTCGCCGAGACCATGATCCGCATGGCCGGCAAAAGCCCTTACACCGACATTCCGATCCGCTTCACCGGCATCAGGCCCGGCGAGAAGCTGCACGAGACGCTGCATGGCGAGAATGAAGAGGTCGTCAAGCTCGACATCGCCAAGATCTTCGGCCTCAGGACAGGAGTCGTCGAATGGCCGAAGATAGAGGCGGCCTTGCCCGCGCTGGTGGCCGCGATGCACGATCACGACAAGGCTGCGACGCTCGCCATTCTGGCGGGGCTCTACCGGGCGGAAGAAGACAGTGGCGGCCTGAGCGAAGAGGCGGCGCCGAAAGCCGCCAGACAGATCGGTTAGCCCTGTGTCGCGCGCCCGCAATTGAATGGTTCTGAAGCCGTGACCGGACAAGATCAGCGCGTGGCCGTTCTCACGGGCATCATGAATGGCGGGCCCAGTCAGCGGATTTGAGTTGTGAAGGAAAAGCGCGCCTTTGATTTGGTTGTCGGGGCGGTGATGCTGGCGCTAACGTCGCCGATCGTGCTGGTCGCGATGCTGGCGATCCGGGCGACGTCGTCGGGCCCCGCCATCTTCTCGCAAATTCGCGTCGGGCGGGACGGCGCGCTCTTTTCCTGCCGCAAGCTGCGCACGATGCGTCGCGACACCCCCTCCTTGCCGACCCACCAGGCGCCGGCCAATTCGGTCACCGCGGTGGGCAAGGTGCTGCGCGCGACCAAGATCGACGAGTTGCCGCAGCTCTGGAACGTGCTCAAGGGCGAGATGAGCCTGGTGGGACCGCGTCCGTGCCTGCCGACGCAGACGGAACTGATCGAACGGCGCAAGCAACTGGGCGTGCTTGCCGCACTTCCAGGCATAACCGGGCTGGCGCAGATCAAGGGGATCGACATGTCGGATCCAAAACGCTGCGCCGAGACCGACGGGGCCTATGTCCAGGCGGCCTCCGTCGGCCTGGATATCAGGATATTGCTGGGAACGTTCTACCGCGCAGAGAGCGTGACGCGGAAACGATGAAACGCTCCTGGTTTCGGCGAAAATCGCCTGCGCTGGAATTAACTGGCCTGCCGCGCCAGTTCCTCGAGCCGGCCGAGCGTGTCGGCTTCCGGCATCCAGCCTTCCGAGGCCAGCAGCGACGGATCGCAGACCTGCGTCGCCACCAAAGCCTGCCACGACGCCTGTCGGCCACTGAGCGTGGCCAGCAGCCGGAACGGCCAGGCCGGCATGGGGACGAGCCGGGCGGACCGGCCGTATCCGCGCCGGAACGCGGTGATGATCTCAGACAGCGCAACCGGCGAGGCATCGCCCAGCACATAGGTGGGGCGCGGCGGCGTCGGACGGGCCAGGAGATGCGTGACGGCGCCAGCAACCGCGTCATGGGAGACGAGCGAACGAACCGCGGTCAAGGCGGCTGCGGGCAGCGGCAGACCGGTGGCGGCAAGACGCATCAGTCCGCGCAGATTTCCCTTCATGCCTTCGCCATAGACCGGCGGCAGCCGCAGCGCCGTCGCGCCCGCATGTCCGGCGGTCGCAAAAGCCTCCAGCATTGCGATTTCGCCTTCGCGCTTGGAGCGCCCGTAGGCGCATTGCGGGGCAGGGGGCATGGCTGCGTCGATCGTGCCGCTGAAATCGGCCGCCACGACGGCGCGGATCGAGGAGAGATAAATGAAGCGCCCTTCGGCGCGCTTGGCGGCCGCCTGGGCGAGGCGTCCGGTCAGTGTCGCGTTGACAGCCCGCAAGTCGGCCTCGCCCGCGCCGCGATCATTGTTGAGCGCCGCGCAGTGCACGACATGCGTCACGTCGCGCATCAGCTCCAGATAGGCTTCCTGCGCCGCATCGACGCCGGGCAGCGCGACGGCATCGTACTCCCCTGCCAGCCGCTGCGGCAGGCGCGAAGCGGTCCGTATGTCGAATCCGGCTTGGCGCAACCGGCCGACGACCCTGCGCCCGATGAAGCCTGTCGCCCCGGTGACCAGAACCTTCATGGTTGCCGGCTGGCGCCCGGCCCCACCGCAGGCGCGTCCTTGCCGGTCGGCGCCACCGTCCGCCCGGACGCAAGGTAGGTCCCTGAAATCAGGAACACCATCAGCGTCGCGTCGAGAATATCGTGGCCGACGAGGATGCCGGCCATTCCGCCGATGAGATAGGTGATGACCGCGACGAGAACCATCGTCGCGCCGAACCGCTCGACCGGATCGACGCTGAGGCGCAGCGTCCGTGCCGCGTTCCAGGCGGCGACGACGAAAATCGACGCCAGCGCCAGTGCCCCGAGCAGCCCGGCCTCGACCATCGCGGTCAGGAAGCCGTTGTGAAAATGGCTGAAGCCCGCGTCTAGACCGAACTGCTCATGAAAGCCCTGCTTCATCAGGGCGCGGCTGGCCGTGATGCCATGGCCGAAAATCGGCATCTCGCGAACCGCGGCAAGGCCGATCTCCCACATTGCCACGCGCAAGCCGAGCGCCGTCGAATGATCGCCATTGGCGTTCAGCGCATCCCAGTCGCTTACCAGGAAGTCGGCTCGATCCATGATGGCGCGCGAGCCGATGGCGGCGATCGCCAGGGCGACCACGACGCCGATCACCGCCAAGCGCGCCATGTTGGCGTTGGTGAACCGGCGGCGGTTGACGAGAAGCACCACGATACCGGCAATCGGCACCGCCACCCAGATCATGCGTGACCCCGAATAGACGATCGCAATCGTTCCGGCGATCGCCGCCAGGACCAGCAGCTTCGAGGGTTTCTCGATGCCTGACAGCGCGCCGGCGAGGCATAGCATGACGGCAAGGCAGGTAACGGTTGCGAAGACGATCGCGTTTCCGGCCCCGCCCTCGGCCCTCGTGCCCAGCCAGTGATACTGGACGATGGCGATCGCCAATGCGCCGAAACAGGCCGCGGCGCTGGCCAGAATGGCGATGCGTGCCAGCGCGGTCTTCTCGGTAATGCTCCAGGTCGAATAGGAGATCGGGAAAAGCAGGAAGGTGATCAGCGGCAGGAAGAGCCGCAGATCGGCGGCCAGCGTGCCATTGACGATCGAAGCGAGAACCATGGCCGCGCAGTAGGCGTAGATCGCCGCGGTCAAGGCGAGCATCGGCCCGTCGATGTTGAAGCGTCTCCGTCTTATGGCGAGCAGCAGCAAGGACCACACGCCGCCGGCATTGAAGGTGATGCTGACGAGCGATCCAAGCACCGGCGGCGAGAAAAAGCAGACGATCGAGAAATAGAAGTTGATCTGAGCGGGCGTGAGCTGGCGCCGGAGCTTTGTAAACGGGTTCAAATGCTTGCTTCGCAATTTCCAGGTTGTGCCCGGATCCGTGATGCCAGCTGATGGCTGGCTGGACGTACCCGTTTGCCGCGCCTTGCCCGTTCCCCGAGCCCATATAGCGGCTGGCGTCGTTCCGCGATAGGCCGGTTGACAATGTTCCGACAGAATCCTTGGTTCGGAGCGGGTTGGCATCGGAACTTACGGTCTTTCCCCGCTTCCGCGTTTCGAGCACCATGGGAGGATTTTCCGCTTTCTCGGCCTCGCTTGGAAAATTCGTTCCCTAATCATCGTGCGTCCGGCGCGTCCCGCATTGTTATGAACGGCGCCGATCTGTTAGAACGCCCGCACGAAACAGTTTGTCCAAAGTGAGATTTGCGCCAGGGCGGCATGGAATTGCGCCTGCAATGCAAGATTTCCGCTCGACGGCACGAGAGAACGCTCGACAGTCCATGAATATCGCGCTCACGCATCTGCAGCGGCTCGAGGCCGAATCCATCCACATCTTCCGTGAGGTCGCGGCCTCCTTCTCCAAGCCGGTTATGCTCTATTCGGTCGGCAAGGATTCCTCAGTGCTGATGCATCTGGCGATGAAGGCCTTCTATCCGGCCAAGCCGCCTTTCCCGTTCCTGCATGTCGACACCACCTGGAAGTTCCGCGAGATGATCGCTTTTCGCGACCAGATGGCGCAGAAGCTCGGCTTCGACCTGCTCGTCCATGTCAACGAGGATGGCGTGCGCGAGGGCATCAATCCCTTCGACCACGGCTCCAACACCCATACCCATGTGATGAAGACGGTGGCGCTGCGCCAGGCGCTCGACAAATACGGTTTCGATGCGGCCTTCGGCGGCGCCCGCCGCGACGAGGAGAAGTCGCGCGCCAAGGAGCGCATCTTCTCCTTCCGCAACGCGCAGCATTCCTGGGACCCCAAGAACCAGCGGCCGGAAATGTGGAAGATCTTCAACACCCGCATCGCGCCGGGCGAGTCGATCCGCGTCTTTCCGCTGTCCAACTGGACCGAGCTCGACATCTGGCAGTACATCCTGCAGGAAAACATCCCGATCGTGCCGCTCTATTTCGCAAAGGAGCGGCCGGTGGTCGAGCGCGACGGCATGCTGATCATGAAGGATGACGACCGCATGCAGCTCCGTCCCGGCGAGGCGATCGAGAACCGGCTGGTGCGCTTCCGCACGCTGGGCTGCTACCCGCTGACGGGCGCCATCGAATCTGAAGCCGATACGCTGGAGGCCATCGTCGGCGAGATGCTGACCGCCCGCACTTCCGAGCGCCAGGGCCGCCTCATCGACCGCGACGAGGCGGGCTCGATGGAAAAGAAGAAGCGCGAGGGTTATTTCTGATCATGCGCCACATCATGGCCAAGAGCCTCGCCCCGACTGATTCGATCCGCGACTACATGGCCGCGCAGGAGAAGAAGTCGCTGCTGCGCTTCCTCACCTGCGGATCCGTCGATGACGGCAAGTCGACGCTCATTGGCCGCCTGCTCTCCGACACCAAGCAGATCTTCGAGGACCAGCTGGCGGCACTGGAGAAGGATTCGCGCAAGCACGGCACCACCGGCGACGATATCGACTTCGCGCTGCTGGTCGACGGGCTGGAGGCGGAGCGCGAGCAGGGCATCACCATCGACGTCGCCTACCGCTTCTTCGCCACGCCCAAGCGCAAGTTCATCGTCGCGGACACGCCCGGCCATGAGCAGTACACGCGCAACATGGCGACCGGCGCCTCGACCGCGGATCTTGCCATCGTGCTGATCGACGCTCGCCAGGGCGTGCTGCGCCAGACCCGGCGTCATTCGATCATCGCCTCGTTGCTCGGCATCCGTCACATCGTGCTGGCGGTCAACAAAATCGACCTTATCGGCTTCGACAAGGCTGCGTTCGACCAGATCGTCGCCGACTATGGCGAGTTCGCAAAACAACTCGGCTTCGTCAGCGTTGTGCCGATCCCTATGTCGGCGCGATTCGGCGACAACGTCAGCAGCCGATCCGAGCGCACGCCCTGGTATTCCGGTCCGTCGCTCATCGAGCATCTCGAAACCGTGTCGGTCGACGAGGCCGCTGTCGAGCTGCCGTTCCGCTTCCCCGTGCAATATGTGAACCGGCCGAACCTCGATTTTCGCGGCTTCGCCGGCACCATCGCCTCGGGGAAGGTTTCGCAGGGAGACGAGGTCGTCGTCGCCAAGTCCGGCAAGGCGTCCCGGGTCAAGCGCATCGTCGCGCAGGGCGGCGATCTCGATCAGGCGGTCGCCGGCCAGGCGATCACGCTGGTCCTCGAGGATGAAGTCGAGGTGTCGCGCGGCAACATGCTGGTGTCGCCTGCGGCACGGCCGCAGGTCGCCGACCAGTTCGCCGCCAACATCGTCTGGTTCGACGAGCAGGCGCTGCTGCCAGGCCGCTCCTATATCCTGCGTACCGAGACCGATCAGGTCAGTGCCACCGTCACCGACCTCAAATACCGGGTCAACGTCAACGATTTCGCGCATGAGGCGGCGAAATCGCTCGACATGAACGAGGTTGGCGTCTGCAATCTCTCAACCCGCGCGCCGATCGCTTTCGATCCCTTCGCCGAGAACCGCACCACGGGCGCCTTCATCCTGATCGACCGCATCACCAATGCCACCGTCGGCGCCGGCATGATCCTGCATTCGCTGCGCCGGGCCGAGAACATCCACTGGCAGTCGCTCGACGTCGGCAAGCGCGGCCGCTCCGACCTGAAGAACCAGCGCCCGGCGGTGTTCTGGTTCACCGGGCTCTCCGGTTCCGGCAAGTCGACCATTGCCAACCTGTTCGAAAAGAAGCTGTTCGCCTCCGGCCGTCACACCTACATCCTCGACGGCGACAATGTCCGCCATGGGTTGAACCGCGATCTCGGCTTCACCGACGCCGACCGCGTCGAAAACATCCGCCGCGTCGCCGAGGTGGCCAAGCTGATGGCGGATGCCGGGCTGATCGTCATCGTCTCCTTCATCTCGCCCTTCGCCGCCGAGCGCCGCATGGCGCGCGAGCTGATGGCCGAGGGCGAGTTCGTCGAAGTGTTCGTCGACACCCCGTTCGAGGAATGCGCAAGGCGTGACCCGAAGGGCCTTTATGCGCGCGCCCTGAGCGGCGAGATCAAGAACTTCACCGGTGTCGATTCTCCCTATGAGGCGCCGGATAATCCGGAAATCCATCTCCAGACCCTCGGCAGGAGCCCGCAGGAGATGGCGGAAGCCCTCGAACACTGGCTGATCGAGCGCGACATTGCCGAGGAGCAGTATGACAATGGCGGCGGTATCTGACGACGAGGCGATGCTGGGCGTCTTCGAGCGCCTGGCGCTGGAAGCCGGGCGCGAGGTGATGCGCGTCTTCCACGAAGGCTGCGCCGTCGACAGCAAGGCGGACTCTTCGCCGGTGACGGAAGCCGACCGCGAAAGCGAGAAGATCATCCTTGCCGGTCTGCGCGCCGCCTATCCGGATATCCCATGCGTGGCCGAGGAAGAGGTGGCGGCGGGCATTGCCACGCCCGACCTCGATGGCACCTTCTTCCTGATCGATCCGCTCGACGGCACCAAGGAATTCGTCAACCGCCGCACCGATTTCACCGTCAACATCGCGCTGGTGCGCCATGGCGTTCCGGAAGTGGGCGTTGTCTACGCGCCCTGCACCGGACGCTTCTTCAGTGGACGGCCTGGCAAGGCCGAGGCGCTGGAGGTCGATGCCGATTATCGCATTACCGGCCGCCGGCCGATCACCGTGCGGGCAGGGGGCACGCCACTCGCCGTCGTCGCCAGCCGTTCGCACAACACGCCTGAAACCGACGCCTTCATCCGCGATCTGGGTCCCGCCGAGATCGTCTCGGTAGGCTCGTCATTGAAATTCTGCCTGCTCGCCGCGGCGGAGGCGGACGTCTATCCGCGCTTCGGCCGCACCATGGAGTGGGACACGGCAGCGGGTGACGCGGTGCTGCGCGCCGCAGGCGGCATGACGCGCACACTCGACGGCCGGCCGCTCGTCTACGGCAAGCGCAACCAGGCGAGCGACAGCGATTTCGCCAACCCGCATTTCATCGCGAGCGGGAAGGGCGCGTAATCGCAGCGTTGCCAAATGTAGACGCTGGCACGAAGCCCCCCTCTCTGCCCTGCCTGACATCTCCCCCTCAAGGGGGGAGATTGGCAGCTTCAGCGCTCAGCGCATTCTTTCAACGTTGAAGGTTGGCGAAAGCCCGCGTGACATCTAATCTCCCCACCTTGAGGGGGAGATGCCCGGCAGGGCAGAGAGGGGGCTTCGCGCGGACCTTTCAGGCCGCCGCGACATGCGCCGAGTTCGAGCCGATGTAGTTGCGGATCGTCTCGATGACGCGGTCCTGGTCGGCTTCGCTGAGATAGGCGTGCATCGGCAGGCAGAGGATCTGCTTCGGCAGCGTTTCGGAGACGGCAAGACCGGTCGGCGTGCGCGGATAGTCCTTGTAGGCCACCTGCTCATGCAACGGCTTCACGTAATAGATCACCGAAGGGATGCCTTTTTCGCCAAGATGAGCCTTGAGCCCGTCGCGCTTCGGCGTCTCGATCGCATACTGCGCCCAGGCAGAGCGGCCGTGGCCGAGATTGCGCGAGGCCTTGACGATGTCGCCGAGGCCCTTGGCATAGCGGTCGGCAACCACCTGCCGGGCCACCATCTCCTCTTCGAGGATGGCCAGCTTCTCGATCAGGATCGCCGCCTGCAGTGTGTCGAGGCGCGAATTGATGCCGACGCGGACATTGTCATATTGCGTCTCGCCCTTGCCGTGAAAGGCGAAGGAACGAAGCTTGTCGGCCATCACACCGTCATTGGTGAACATCGCGCCGCCATCGCCGTAGCAGCCAAGCGGCTTCGCCGGATAAAAGCTGGTCGAGCCGACATGGCCGAAGGCGCCGCACATCTTGGCGTCCGCGGAACCGCCCATCGACTGCGCGGCGTCCTCGATCACCAGGAGGTTCTCGCGCTTGGCGATCGCCATGATCGCCTCATAGTCGGCGGCAAGGCCGAACAGGTCGACCGGGATGATCGCCTTCGGCTTGAGGCGGCCTCCCTTCTTGATCATCTCGATCGCCGCCTCGAGGCTGGCGATGTCGATGTTGTACGTATCGCGATCGACGTCGACGAAGACCGGCTCGGCCTTGGCCAGCGCCACCACTTCGGCGGTCGCGGCGAAGGTGAAGCTCGGCACGAACACCGCGTCGCCCGGGCCTATGCCGGCGGCAAACAGCGGCAGGAGCAGCGCATCGGTGCCGTTGGCGCAGGCGACGACATGCTTGACGCCGATATAGGCAGCGAGCTTGTTCTCGAATTCGGTGACCTGCGGCCCGAGGATATAGCGGCCGTCCTCGACGACGTGGTCGATCGCGGCCTTCAGCCGATCGCGGATACGTTCGCGCTGCGCGCCAAGATCGATGAACTGCATGTCGGCCTCGAATTCCAATAAAATCGGCCCGCTGGTATCAGACTTGGCGCGGTTGAGAAAGCCGACCACGGCGAGGGCGAATTGCCTATGTGTCGCAGCCTGTTACCGCTTTCGCCGGTGCAACGCCTGAAAAAGCCGGAAATCCATGCTTTGCGAGGCGCTTGCGGCCTCTCTTGTCGCGGCGCCCCGTTATCGGGAAACATAAAGTGATCGGCCGGGAAGGGCGATCCGGCGGCGGATCAGGCGATTTCGTGCCGCCATGGCGGGTTGGCGCCGGCCCGCGACACCGTTACCGCCGCCGCCCTGGCGCCGAGTTCCAGCGCCTTGCGGATGGCGTCTTCGGACAGGCTGCCGATCGCCGCCTTGGTGAGCAGGTCCTGCTCATGCAGCGAGGCCAGGATGCCGGCGTTGAACGTATCGCCGGCGCCGACCGTATCGACCACCTTGACCTTCTGCGGCATGACCGTGACCTTATGTGCCTTGCTGTAGCCGACCGCGCCTTCGCTGCCATGCGTGACGACGATCAGCTTCGGTCCACGATCCAGCCAGTTGCGCACGACATCCTCATGCGAGCCCGCCTCGTCGAACCATTTGAGGTCCTCGTCGGAGAGTTTGACGATGTCGGCCATCGCCATCATCTCGCGGATGCGCCGCAGGTGCTTGGCCTTGTCCGGGATGAAATTCGGCCGGATATTCGGGTCGAGCATCATCACACGGGCTTGGTGCTCGCGCCGCATGAACTCCTCATAGGCCGATCCGGCAGGCTCCGAGATCAGGCTGATGGCGCCGAACAGCATCGCCTCGATCTCGGCGCCGAGCTTCGGCAGGTCCTCGATGGTCAGCATGCGCCCGGCGGTGTTCTCGTCATAGAAGGTGTAGGTCGCCTGGCCGTTGGTAAGCCGCACGAAGGCGAGCGTGGTCGGGCGAGGGGACGTATGCGCATAGGTGGAGCTCACCTTGCTGGCGCCGAGCGCGTCGCGGAACTGGCCGCCGAACAGGTCGGAGGAGAGGCCCGAGAAGAATCCCGCTGGGGCGCCCAGCCGTCCAAGCGCGATCGCGGAGTTGAACACCGCGCCGCCGACATAGGGCGCGAAGGCGGCTTCGCCTTCCGTGGTGATGCGCGGCAGCATGTCGATCAGGGCTTCGCCACAGCAAAGGATCATGTCGTCTTGGTCTCCGGCGGATGGATCACGCCCTTGCGGATGATGATGTTGGCAAAGAGCCTGGGTTCGCTGGTCGCGACGATCGCATGCGCGGCCTTGACGCGTGCATAGAAGTCAGGTCCGGCCAGCGCAACCACCTTGTGGCCGGGCGCGCGTCTGGCGCAGACCGCTTCCATCTCGCGATGCACGGGGTCGGCCAGCGCCGGGTCGCCCTGCACCGAGGCGCGGAACAGCGCTTCCGGCACCGCTTCGTCCACCGGCAGCACGCTGAGCACCGCGTCGAGGACCGGTATGACCTGGTGGCCGTCGGCGCGGATCAGCCGCCGCGCCTGTTCCTCGGCCGGATAATTGCCGTCGACGATCGCGATCTCGTCGCCATGGCCCATCGCCCTGAGTGTCGCCAGGAACTGCGGCCCGAGCAGCGAGGGGATGCCGATCAGCATGGTCAGGCGCCTCCGGTCGTGTTCGGTCTGACCAGGAAACGCTCGGAAAGCGGCAGGCTGGCGCCGCCCAGCGCCCGGGCATGGATGCCGACGCTGCCCTCGCGCACGAAGGGCAGCTTCAGTCCCTCGGCATCGATGCCGCAGATGGCTTGCCGGATCGCCTCGACAAGACGGCGCCGCACATCGAGCGGCATCCAGCCGTCGATCACCGCCGCTTCGAAATCGATGACCGACGAAGCCGCGACGATGGCATAGGCAAGCGCGCGCGAGGCGCTGGCGATCCACTCGTCGAGCTCGGGGCCGATGTCGCCCCATTCCTGCGGCGAGGTCCAAAGATGGGAGCCGTCGATGCCCTTGGCGGATAGCGCCTTCTCGAGCATTGCAATCGAGGCGACGTCGATGAGCTGCGTCGGCTTGCCGTCCGGCCCCGGCACCGGCATCGATCCGAGCGCGCCGGCGTTCCCCTTCGGCCCGCTGTAAAGGCGGCCGTTGAGAACAATGCCGCCGCCGGCAAAGGCGCCGATATAGAAATAGACGAAGTCGCGCGCCGCGCCCGCCTGGCCGAAGACAAGCTCGGCGCCGCAGGCCGAAGTCGCGTCATTCTGCAGGTAGACGGGGAACTCGCACTGCGCCTGGATGTCGGCGCGCATGTCGCGATGGCGCCATTCATCCATGACGTCGCGCGGCGCGCCGGCCGTGTCGGCCCAGTTCCATAGCTCGAACGGCATGGCGATGCCGAGCCCGGCGATGCGCTTGTCCTGCGCCGGCGTCAGCTCGCCACGCATCGTCTTGATGCCGGCAGTGACGAATTCGACCGTCTCGCGCGGCGCGGGATAGCGGTAGGAATGCTGCAGCATGGCGCGCACATTGCCGAGAAAATCGATCAGCACCAGCTCGGCCGAGCGTCTGCCGATCTTGAGGCCGATGAAGAAGGCGCCTTCCGGGTTGAGCGCCATCGGGATCGAAGGTTGGCCGATCTTGCCGCGCAGCGGCGCCTGGCGCACCAGCAGCTTGTCTTCCTCGAGCTCGCGCATGATCACCGACACCGTCTGCGCCGACAGCCCGGTCATGCGCGCGATATCGGATTTGGCCAGGCTGCCGTGCTGGCGCACCAGGGACAGCACCAACCGTTCATTGTGGTCGCGCATGCCGCTTTGGTTGGTGCCGCGATGCAGCCGGCTCTCCAAAGCCTCGGGCGAACCGTGCCTCGCAATGCCGGTCTCCACCCTGTTCCTCCCGTTGGTTTCCCCGCGATGCTTTTCGTTCAGAATGAGTGAACGGCGCAAAAGTGTCAATAATAAATAAGAGTGATTTAATTATTGACAGCCGTTCTATCCTGGTGTTTTTTGAGATGTGTCCACGCTGGGAGAAAGGTGGATGCGCGCTTGGGACGCCGGGTGGCCGGTGTCCGCAACAGTTCCATTGGGAGGAAAATCGTGACCAAGAAATCACTGCTGAAGTCTACCGTGTTTGCCGCCGCAGGCTTGGGCCTGATGGCGTTCGCTTCGTCGGCATCGGCCGCCGGCGTTGGCGCCTGCCTGATCACCAAGACCGACACCAACCCCTTCTTCGTCAAGATGAAGGAGGGCGCGACCGCCAAGGCCAAGGAGCTTGGCGTCGACCTCAAGACCTATGCCGGCAAGATCGACGGCGACAGCGAAAGCCAGGTGGCGGCGATCGAGAGCTGCATAGCCGATGGCGCCAAGGGCATCCTGATCACCGCGTCCGATACCAAGGGCATCGTGCCGACGGTGAAGAAGGCGCGTGACGCCGGCCTGCTGGTGATCGCGCTCGACACGCCGCTCGATCCGATCGATGCCGCCGACGCCACCTTCGCCACCGACAACCTCGAAGCCGGCAAGCTGATCGGCGCCTGGGCCGCCGCCACGCTTGGCGACAAGGCCAAGGACGCCAAGATCGGCTTCCTCGACCTCACCCCCTCGCAGCCGACCGTCGACGTTCTGCGCGACCAGGGCTTCATGATGGGCTATGGCATCGACGTGAAGGATCCCAACAAGATCGGCGACGAGGACGATCCGCGCATCGTCGGCCATGACGTCACCAACGGCAACGAGGAAGGCGGCCGCAAGGCGATGGAGAACCTTCTCCAGAAGGACAACACCATCAACGTCATCCACACCATCAACGAGCCCGCCGCCGTCGGCGCCTATCAGGCGCTCAAGGCCGTCGGTCTCGAAAAGCAGGTGCTGATCGTCTCGGTCGACGGCGGTTGCCCTGGCGTGAAGTCGGTCACCGAAGGCGTGATCGGCGCCACCTCGCAGCAATATCCGCTGCAGATGGCCGCGCTCGGCATCGAGGCCATCGCCAATTACGCCAAGGACGGCACCAAGCCGAAGCCGACCGAAGGCAAGAACTTCTTCGACACCGGCGTCAACCTCGTGACCGACAAGCCGGCCAACGGCGTGAAGTCCATCGACACCAAGGAAGGCCTCGCCAAGTGCTGGGGCTGATGCCCGCCTGAGCGCACAAACCTCGCGGCTGGGGGCTTGATCCCCGGCCGCATCGGGTGGACGATGCATTTTCGTAAGCGCTGATAAGCCCGGCGACAGACCGGAATGCGTAAACGCGGCACGGAGCCATGACGAAGTTCCGTGAGACGGGAGGAGATATGTCCCAAATCCAGGAATTCGAGAAGGTTCTCTCGGGCAGCGATACCAACGTCGCTGCCTTCGAGGAGCACGGCAAATCGTTTGTGAAGCGCGCCCAGCATTTCCTGCATTCCACGCCGGCGGCGGTGCCGCTGATCGTGCTGGTGCTGTCGATCATCATCTTCGGCGTCGCCATCGGCGGCCGCTTCTTTTCGTCCTACACGTTGACGCTGATCCTGCAGCAGATCGCCATCGTCGGCATCCTGGGCGCCGCCCAGACGCTGGTCATCCTGACCGCCGGCATCGACCTTTCGATCGGCGTGATCATGGTGATCTCGGCCGTGATCATGGGCAACTGCGCCATCACCTACGGCATGCCGACCATCCTGGCCGTGCTGCTCGGGCTTGCCGCCGGCGCGGCCTGCGGCCTGCTCAACGGCCTGCTCGTCGCCTACATGAAGCTGCCGCCCTTCATCGTCACGCTCGGCACCTGGAACATCGTCATGGCGACGAATTTCATCTATTCCGCCAATGAGACGATCCGCGACGCCGACGTCGACGCCCAGGCGCCGCTGCTGCACTTCTTCGCCCTGAGCTTCAGGGTCGGTTCGGCCGTGCTGACGGCCGGCGTCATCGCCATGGTGCTGCTGGTGATGCTGCTCTGGTATGTGCTGAACCACACCGCCTGGGGGCGCCATGTCTATGCCGTCGGCGACGACCCCGAGGCGGCCAAGCTTTCCGGCATCCAGACCAAGAAGGTGCTGATGGCCGTCTACACGCTAGCCGGCCTGATCGCCGCCTTCGCCGCCTGGGTCTCGATCGGCCGCAACGGCTCGATCTCGCCGTCCGCAGCCGTCACCGACTACAATCTGCAGGCCATCACCGCCACGGTGATCGGCGGCATCTCGCTCTTCGGCGGCCGCGGCTCGATCCTCGGCACTTTGTTCGGCGCCATGATCGTCGGCGTCGTCTCGATGGGTCTCAACATGCTGGGCGCCGATCCGCAATGGAAAGTCCTGCTTACCGGCGTGCTGATTATCGGCGCCGTCGCGGTCGACCAGTGGATCAGAAAGGTTTCGGTGTAATCATGAGCCAATTGCCTGTTCTTACCGCGCGCGGTCTCACCAAGCGCTACGGCCGCGTGACGGCGCTCAACAACTGCGACTTCGATCTCTATCCGGGCGAGATCTTGGCGGTGATCGGCGACAACGGCGCCGGCAAGTCGACGCTGATCAAGGCGATCTCCGGCGCCGTGATCCCCGACGAGGGGACCATCGAGCTCGACGGCAAGCAGGTGTTGTTCCGCTCGCCCATCGAGGCGCGCGAGGCCGGCATCGAGACCGTCTATCAGAACCTCGCTCTGTCGCCGGCGCTTTCGATCGCCGACAACATGTTCCTTGGCCGCGAGATCCGCAAGCCGGGCCCGCTTGGCAGCTGGTTCCGGATGCTCGACCGTCCGGCCATGGAAAAGCGCGCCCGCGACAAGCTCACCGAGCTCGGCCTGATGACCATCCAGAACATCAGCCAGGCGGTGGAGACGCTGTCCGGCGGCCAGCGCCAGGGCGTGGCGGTGGCGCGCGCCGCCGCTTTCGGCTCGAAAGTGGTGATCATGGACGAGCCGACCGCGGCGCTCGGCGTCAAGGAAAGCCGCCGCGTGCTGGAACTGATCCTCGACGTCAAGAAGCGCGGCCTGCCGATCGTGCTCATCTCGCACAACATGCCGCATGTCTTCGAGGTGGCCGACCGCATCCACATCCACCGGCTTGGGCGTCGGCTCTGCGTCGTCGATCCCAAGCAGATTTCGATGTCGGACGCCGTCGCGCTCATGACCGGCGCCAAGAAGCCGCCGGAGGATGCGCTGGCGGCTTGATCTCCAGGACAGGTCAGTTGCAGCAGGCAGGCTATCGGCTGGATCACTTAATCGATTGAACGCATGCTGCAATGCGATAGGATGGGCTGGGAGAAACGGCGAAAGCCGGTATGATCAGGCCAACTGAACGAGAGGCGATATGACATCCGCCATGACGATCGAAGCCCCTGTCCTCGACCATCCCGATCCCAAGACGCTTGCCGAAGAAGTCCTGATGTCGCTCAAATACCGGGTCGGCAAGGACACCACCGTCGCCACGCCCTATGACTGGCTGACCGCCTCGATCAAGGTGGTGCGCGACCGCATCGTCGACCACTGGATCCAGGCCACCAAGGAAGCCTACGACCAGCAGGAAAAGCGGGTCTATTACCTGTCGCTCGAATTCCTGATCGGCCGCCTGATGCGCGATGCCTTCTCCAATCTCGGTTTGATGGAGAACATGCGCGAGGCGCTGTCCTCGCTCGGCGTCGACCTCGACCTGATCGCCGGCCTCGAGCCGGACGCAGCACTTGGCAATGGCGGCCTCGGCCGTCTCGCCGCCTGCTTCATGGAAAGCATGGCGACTGTCGACATCCCCGCCCATGGCTACGGCATCCGCTACGCCAACGGCATGTTTCGCCAGGAAATCCAGGGCGGCTGGCAGGTCGAATTGCCGGAGACCTGGCTCGACCACGGCAATCCCTGGGAGTTCGAGCGGCGAGAACGCTCCTTCGAAGTCGGCTTCGGCGGCTCGGTGGAATCGATCACCACAAAGGACGGCCGGCTGGAGCGTCACGTCTGGAAGCCGACCGAGCATGTGCTGGCGGTCGCCTATGACACGCCGGTGGCCGGCTGGCGGGCCAGGCGCGTCAACACGCTGAGGCTCTGGTCCGGCATGCCGATCGACCCGATCCTGCTCGACAAGTTCAACGCCGGCGATCACATCGGCGCGCTGGCCGAAAGCAACAAGGCCGACGCGCTGTCGCGTGTGCTTTATCCGGCCGATTCCCACATGGCCGGCCAGGAGTTGAGGCTCAGGCAGGAATATTTCTTCTCGACCGCCTCGCTGCAGGACATCGTCCAGCGCCATCTCAGCCAGTATGGCGACCTGAAGTCCTTGCCCGACAAGGCGGCCATCCACCTCAACGACACCCATCCCGCGGTCGCGGTGCCGGAGCTGATGCGGCTGCTGATGGACGTCCATGGCATGGATTTCGACCTTGCCTGGGACATCACCAAGCGCACCTTCGGCTACACCAACCACACGCTGCTGCCCGAGGCACTGGAAAGCTGGCCGGTGCCGCTGTTCGAGCGGCTTTTGCCGCGCCACATGCAGATCGTCTACGCCATCAATGCGCAGGTGCTGCTGGAGGCCCGGGCCACCGGTAAATTCTCGGGCGACCAGATCGCACGCATTTCGCTGATCCAGGAAAATGGCGACCGCCGCGTGCGCATGGGCAACCTGGCCTTTGTCGGCTCGCATTCGATCAACGGCGTCTCGGCGCTGCACACCGAGCTGATGAAGGAGACGGTGTTCGCCGATCTCCACAAGCTCTATCCCGACCGCATCAACAACAAGACCAATGGCATCACGCCCCGCCGCTGGCTGATCCAGTGCAATCCCGGCCTCACCGCGCTTGCCCGCGAGGCGATCGGCGACCGCTTCATGGACGACATCGAGGCGATCAAGGGCCTCGATCCCTTGGCCGACGATGCCGCGTTCCGCGAAAAATTCGCCGCCGTGAAGCGGCAGAACAAGGCGCGGCTCGCCAACCTCGTCGCCGATCGGCTGGGCATCAGGCTCGACCCGTCGGCCCTGTTCGACATCCAGGTCAAGCGCATTCACGAATACAAGCGGCAGCTGCTCAACATCCTCGAAGCGATCGCGCTTTACGACCAGATCCGCTCGCATCCCGAGCGGGACTGGATGCCGCGCGTGAAATTCTTCGGCGGCAAGGCGGCGCCGAGCTACCACAACGCCAAGCTGATCATCAAGCTGGCCAACGACGTCGCAAAGGTCATCAACGGCGATCCGTCGGTGCGTGGCCTGCTGAAAGTCGTGTTCGTGCCGAACTACAATGTCAGTCTGGCCGAGGTGATGATGCCGGCCGCAGACCTTTCGGAGCAGATCTCGACCGCGGGCATGGAAGCTTCCGGCACCGGCAACATGAAGTTCGCGCTGAACGGCGCGCTGACCATCGGCACGCTCGACGGTGCCAATGTCGAGATCAAGGAACATGTCGGCGACGACAACATCTTCATCTTCGGCCTTACCACGGCCGAAGTCGCCGAGCGGCGCAACAATGGCTACAATCCGCGCGAAGTGATTGAGGGCTCGCCCGAGCTGTCGCAGGCGGTGTCCGCCATTTCCTCCGGCGTCTTCTCGCCCGACGATCCCGGCCGCTATCGCGACCTGATGAACGGCCTCTACCAGAGCGACTGGTTCATGGTGGCGGCCGACTTCGATTCCTACGCCGCCTGCCAGCGCGAGGTCGACGCCGTCTGGCGCAACAGCCCTGACTGGCACGCGCGTGCCATCCGCAACGTCGCCCGCGTCGGCTGGTTCTCGTCCGATCGCACCATCCGCCAATATGCGAAAGACATCTGGAACGTGCCCGTCTGATATGATTGCATGAGGTCACGATGAACGTGGCCCAGCGCAAGTCGTCCCAGATGTCCAACGGATTTGGGACGGCCGGCGCGGAACAAAAGGTGCCCAGGGAGGGCGACCGCCTGATGAGGAAGCCGCGCGCGACCGCTGCGACAAGCGGGCCGGACGGACTGGCGCCTGCCGGCGATGTCGCGGCGATTGTCGCCGGGACGCATGGCGATCCTTTCGCGGTTCTGGGCGTGCAGGAGGCCGGCAAGGGCTTCGTCGCCCGCTGCTTCGTGCCCAACGCCGAATTCGTCACCGCCTATATGCTGACCGGCAAGGAGGCCGGCGAGCTCTCGCGCCGCGACGATGCAGGCTTCTTCGAGGGCAAGGTCTCGATCCGCAAGCGCCAGCCGCTGCGCTATCACGCCAGGAATGCCGGCGGCGACTGGTGGCTGACCGATCCCTATTCCTTCGGCCCGGTGCTGGGGCCGATGGACGATTACTATATGGCCGAGGGCTCGCACTTACGGCTGTTTGACAAGCTCGGCGCCCATATCATCGATCATGAAGGCGCCACCGGCGTGCATTTCGCCGTCTGGGCGCCCAATGCCCGGCGCGTCTCCGTGGTCGGCGCCTTCAACGACTGGGACGGTCGCCGCCACACCATGCGCGACCGCAAGGACACCGGCATCTGGGAGCTGTTCATCCCCGATCTCGCCGCCGGCCAGCCCTACAAGTTCGAGATCATCGGACCTGACGGCGTGCGCCTGCCGCTCAAGGCCGACCCGTTTGCCTTCGAATCGGAACTGCGCCCGGCGACCGCCTCGGTGACGGCGCCGCCAATGGCGCATCAGTGGGGCGACGAGGCGCATCGCGGCTACTGGCGCAAGGCCGATCCCCGGCGCGAGGCGATCTCGATCTACGAGGTCCATGCCGGCTCCTGGCAGCGTCGCGACGACGGAACGTTTCTCTCCTGGGACGAACTCGCCGCGCGGCTGATCCCTTACGTGGTCGACACCGGCTTCACCCATATCGAGTTCCTGCCGATCTCGGAGCACCCTTACGACCCGTCCTGGGGCTACCAGACCACCGGCCTTTACGCGCCGACGGCCCGCTTCGGCGACCCCGACGGCTTCGCCCGCTTCGTCGACGGCGCGCATCGCGCCGGCATCGGCGTCATCCTCGACTGGGTGCCGGCGCATTTCCCGGTCGACGAGCACGGGCTGGTGCAATTCGACGGCACCGCGCTCTACGAGCATGCCGATCCGCGCCAGGGTTTTCACCCGGATTGGAACACCGCGATCTACAATTTCGGCCGCCGCGAGGTGGTGTCGTTCCTCGTCAACAACGCGCTGTTCTGGGCCGAGAAATACCATGTCGACGGATTGCGCGTCGACGCGGTCGCCTCGATGCTCTACCTCGATTATTCGCGCAAGGCGGGCGAATGGATCCCCAACGAGAAGGGCGGGCGCGAGAACCTGCAGGCCGTCAGCTTCCTGCAGAAGATGAACAAGGAGCTCTACGGCCACCACCCCGGCGTGATGACGATCGCCGAGGAATCGACCTCATGGCCGAAAGTGTCGCGTCCCGTGCATGAGGGCGGGCTCGGCTTCGGCTTCAAGTGGAACATGGGCTTCATGCATGACACGCTGGAGTACCTTTCCAAGGAGCCGATCTTCCGCAAGCATCACCACAACGACATCACCTTCGGCCTGATCTACGCTTTCTCCGAAAACTTCGTGCTGCCGCTCTCGCATGACGAGGTCGTGCACGGCAAAGGCACGCTGCTCCACAAGATGGCCGGCGACGACTGGCAGAAGTTCGCCACGCTGCGCGCCTATTACGCCTTCATGTGGGGCTATCCCGGCAAGAAGCTCTTGTTCATGGGCCAGGAATTCGCCCAGCGCCGCGAGTGGAGCGAGGCGCGCGCGCTCGACTGGAACCTGCTTGAATTCGCGCCGCATCGTGGCGTCTGGCAGACCGTGCGCGACCTGAACTACCTCTACCGTTCGCGCCCGGCCCTGCATGCGCGCGACTGTGAGCCGGAAGGCTTTTCCTGGCTGATCGTCGACGACCGCAACAATTCGGTCTTCGCCTGGCTGCGCAGCGCGCCGGACGGCAACCCGGTCGCCGTCATTTCCAATTTCACGCCGGTGCCGCGCGAGAACTATCGCGTGCCGCTGCCGAGGGCGGGAAAGTGGCGCGAAATCATCAATACGGATGCCGCCGACTATGGGGGCTCCGGCATGGGCAATGGCGGCATGATCGAGGCCAGCGGGGAAGGGGGCGGCGTATCGGCGACGATGCTTCTGCCGCCGCTGGCGACGATCATGCTGGAATTCGTCGCGGACTGAGGCAGATGATATCTCATCCTGCTCTTGCAGCGGTCCGGGCAGCTTATTTGGGAGGGTAACAAAATGGCAGAACTCAAAAGAACCCAGCCGCTGGCGCGCGACGCCATGGCCTATGTCCTGGCCGGCGGCCGCGGCAGCCGTCTCAAGGAACTGACCGACCGGCGCGCCAAACCCGCCGTCTATTTCGGCGGCAAGACGCGCATCATCGATTTCGCGCTGTCCAATGCGCTGAACTCCGGCATCCGCCGCCTCGGCGTCGCCACCCAGTACAAGGCGCATTCGCTGATCCGCCACCTGCAGCGCGGCTGGAACTTCTTGCGTCCAGAGCGAAACGAGAGCTTCGATATCCTGCCCGCATCGCAGCGCGTTTCGGAAACGCAGTGGTATGAAGGCACGGCCGACGCCGTCTACCAGAACATCGACATCATCGAGGCCTATGGCCCCGAATACATGGTCATCCTCGCCGGCGACCACATCTACAAGATGGACTACGAGCTGATGCTGCGCCAGCATGTCGATGCCGGCGCCGACGTCACCGTCGGTTGCCTGGAGGTGCCGCGCCTGGAGGCGACCGGCTTCGGTGTCATGCATGTCGATGCCAAGGACAACATCATCGCCTTCGTCGAAAAGCCGGCCGATCCGCCGGGCATCCCGGACAAGCCGGAATTTGCGCTCGCCTCGATGGGCATCTATGTCTTCAAGACCAAATTCCTGATGGAGCAGCTGCGCCGCGACGCCGCCGAGCCCGGCTCCAGCCGCGACTTCGGCAAGGACATCATCCCCTATATCGTCCAGCACGGTAAGGCGATCGCCCATCGCTTCGCCAAGTCCTGCGTGCGCTCGTCGCATGAGTCCGAGCCCTACTGGCGAGACGTCGGAACCGTCGATGCCTATTGGGAAGCCAATATCGACTTGACCGACATCACGCCGGAACTCGATCTCTACGACCGCGACTGGCCGATCTGGACCTATGCCGAATTGAAGCCGCCGGCAAAGTTCGTGCATGACGAGGACGGCCGCCGCGGCGAGGCGATCTCCTCGCTGGTGTCCGGCGACTGCATCGTCTCCGGCGCCTCGCTGCGCCGCAGCCTGATCTTCACCGGCGCGCGCATCAACTCCTATTCGAAGCTGGAGGAGGTGGTGATGCTGCCCGACGTGACCGTCGGCCGCAACGCGCGCCTCAAGCGCGTCGTCATCGACCACGGCGTTAACATTCCGGAGGGCCTGGTGGTTGGCGAGGATCCGGCGCTCGACGCCAAGCGTTTTCGCGTATCGGAAAAGGGCATCTGCCTGATCACGCAGGACATGATCAACAAGCTGTCGACCCCGTAGGGTCGATCAAGCCGTCAACTTGCCGATCAATCCTATCGGGTTGACGGCTTGATCAACAGATTGTCACTTTGACCTGTCACGTTGAGATCGGAATGTGGAGCGCATGCAGGTTCTGTCGGTCACGCCCGAAATCTTCCCGCTAATCAAGACCGGCGGGCTCGCCGACGTGACCGGCGCCCTGCCGATCGCGCTGGCTGGCAAGGGCGTCGCAATGCGCACGCTGGTCCCCGGCTATCCCGTGGTGATGGCGGCCTTCGCCAAGAAGAAACCCGTCTACCAGTACCCGCTGCTGCAGGGTGGCAAGGCCTCGGTCCATGCCGTCAAGGTCGGCGACCTCGATCTCTTCGTTTTGGACGCGCCGCACCTCTTCGATCGCCAGGGCGGCCCTTACGGCACCGCATCCGGCGCCGACTGGCCGGACAACTGGCGTCGCTTCGCGGCGCTCAGCCAGGTCGGCGGCGACATTGCCGGGGGCGCGATCTCCGGTTACCAGCCGGACATCGTGCACGCCCATGACTGGCAGTCGGCGATGACGCTTGCCTATATGCGCTACGGCAAGGCGGTCGGCGTGCCGTCGCTGATCACCGTGCACAACCTTGCCTTCCAGGGCCAGTTCGGCGCCGGCATCTTCGGCGAGCTCGGCCTGCCGGGCGTGGCGATGCAACTCGACGGCGTCGAGTATTATGGCGGCGTCGGCTTTCTGAAGGCCGGTCTCCAGGCAGCCTGGGCGATCACCACGGTGAGTCCGACCTATGCGCAGGAAATCCGTTCGGCGGAGTTCGGCATGGGCCTCGACGGCCTGATCAACATGCGCGCCACCGACCTCTACGGCATCGTCAACGGCATTGATGTCGACATCTGGAATCCCGAGACGGACAAGCATCTCGTCGCCAATTATTCGGCCGAAACGCTTGCCGCCCGCGCCAAGAACCGCAAGGCGGTCGAGGAGCGCTTCGGCCTGGAGGCGGATGGCAGCCCGATCGTCTGCGTCGTCAGCCGGCTGACCTGGCAGAAGGGCATGGACATCCTGGCCGCGGTCGTCGACGGCATCGTCGCCGCCGGCGCGCGCCTCGCCATCCTTGGCTCGGGCGATGCCGGCCTCGAAGGCACGCTGCTCGCCGCCGCCGCGCGGCATCGTGGCCGCGTGGGCGTCGTCGTCGGTTACGACGAGGGGCTGTCGCATGTCATGCAGGGCGGCTGCGACGCCATCATCATCCCCTCGCGCTTCGAGCCCTGCGGGCTGACCCAGCTCTACGGCCTGCGCTATGGCTGCGTGCCGGTCGTCGCCAGGACAGGCGGTTTGGCCGACACCATCATCGACGCCAACGAGGCGGCCTTGTCGGCTGGCGTCGCCACCGGTTTCCAGTTCGCGCCCAACAATGGCGGCGCCATGCTCCATGCCGTCCAGCGGCTGGTCGAGCAGCATGCTCGGCCGGCGACCTGGGCCTCGATCCAGCGCCAGGGCATGAAGGCCGATGTCTCCTGGGACAAGAGCGCCGAAAAATACATCGAACTCTATCGCTTGCTGCTTTCGAAAAGGGCTGCCTGAGGCATGATAAAAACCATCCCCACCAAACCCTATACCGACCAGAAGCCCGGCACGTCCGGCCTGCGCAAGAAGGTGCCTGTGTTCCAGCAGGAGCACTACGCCGAGAACTTCATCCAGTCGATCTTCGACGCGCTGGACGGTTTTCAGGGCAAGACGCTGGTGATCGGCGGCGACGGCCGCTTCTACAACCGCGAGGTCATCCAGAAGGCGATCGCCATTGCCGCCGGCAACGGCTTCGGCAAGGTGATGGTCGGCCAGGGCGGCATTCTCTCGACGCCCGCCGCCTCCAACATCATCCGCAAATACAAGACCTTCGGCGGCATCATCCTGTCGGCAAGCCACAATCCCGGCGGTCCGCATGAGGATTTCGGCATCAAGTACAATGCCGGCAATGGCGGCCCGGCGCCGGAAAAGATCACCGACGCGATCTTCGCCAAGTCGAAGGAGATCAAGAGCTTCAAGATCGCCGATATCGGCGAGATCGACATCGACACGATCGGCACCGTCAAGGCCGGCGACATGACGGTCGAGATATTCGATCCGGTCAAGGACTATGCCGAGCTGATGGAAAGCCTGTTCGACTTCGGGGCGCTGCGGAAGCTCTTCAAATCGGGCTTCCGCATGCGTTTCGATGCCATGCACGCGGTGACCGGTCCCTATGCCAAGGAAATCCTCGAACGCCGGCTCGGCGCGCCGGACGGCACCTGCCGCAACTTCAAGCCGCTACCCGATTTCGGCGGCCATCATCCGGATCCGAACCTAGTGCATGCCAAGCATCTCTACGACGAGATGATGGGACCCGACGCGCCGGATTTCGGCGCCGCCTCCGACGGCGACGGGGACCGCAACCTGATCATCGGCAAAGGCATCTTCGTCACGCCCTCGGATTCGGTCGCGATGCTCGCCGCCAACGCCAAACTGGCCCCGGGCTACAAGGACGGCCTGAAGGGCATCGCGCGCTCCATGCCGACCAGCGGCGCCGCCGACCGCGTCGCCGAAAAGCTCGGCATCGGCATCTACGAGACGCCGACCGGCTGGAAGTTCTTCGGCAACCTGCTCGACGCCGGCATGGCGACGATCTGCGGCGAGGAAAGCGCCGGCACCGGCTCCAACCATGTGCGCGAGAAGGACGGCCTTTGGGCGGTGCTTCTATGGCTCAACATCCTCGCCGCGCGCGGCGAGAGCTGCAAGCAGATCGTAACCGAGCATTGGGCGACCTACGGCCGAAACTACTATTCGCGCCACGACTATGAGGAGGTCGAGAGCGACCGCGCCAACGCGCTGGTCGACGAGTTGCGCGCCAAGCTCGGCTCGCTGCCGGGCACGACCGTGCGCGGCCTGAAGATCGCCAAGGCCGACGATTTTGCCTATCATGATCCGGTCGACGGCTCGGTGAGCAAGAACCAGGGCATCCGGATCCTGTTCGAAGGCGGCTCGCGCGTCGTGCTGCGCCTCTCCGGCACCGGCACCTCTGGCGCGACGCTGCGCGTCTATATCGAGCGCTACGAACCGGACAAGGCCAGGCACGACCTCGACACGCAGGAAGCGCTGGCCGACTTGATAGCCGCCGCCGATGACATCGCCGGCATCAAGAGCCACACCGGCCGCAACAAGCCGAGCGTCATTACTTGAGGGTGCAAGAGAAGGCTCCCCCTTCTCCCCTTGTGGGGTCCGAAGGACGGGGCGAGACCCGTGGCTCGCCCCCGGGCGGTGGCCGAGCGAAGCTCGGACGGATGAGGGGTGCTCCAGCTTGGCGCAAACCGGCGCCCGGAACACCGGCGCCTCATTCCTTCCAACACCCCTCATCCGTCTCGGCGCTTCGCGCCGATCCACCTTCTCCCACAAGGGGAGAAGGGGAGGCTCGCGCATGACCCTCGGCGCCATCATCACCGCCGAAGGCATCCGCTTTGCCGTCTGGTCCTCATCGGCGAGACGCCTCTGGGTCTCGCTTTTCGGCGACAGCGGTACACGCGAGATCGACCGGCTGGAGTTGAAGTCGGAAGGCAAGGGCGTGCATGCGCTCTTTGTCCCCGGCCTTGGCGACGGGACGCGCTACGGCTTCCGCGCCGACGGCGACTACGCGCCGGAGCGCGGCCTGTGGTTTGACCCGGACAAGCTGCTCACCGATCCCTACGCCGTCGAGATCGATCGTCCTTACCAATACCATTGGCGGCTTGCCGCCAAGCGCAACGAGGGCGCCGACACCGCACCCCTGATGCCCAAGGCGATCGTGGTGGCGCCGCCTGAGGCCGTGGCGCCTTTGCCACCCCTTTTCAAGCCCGGCGGGCTGATCTACGAGCTCAACGTCGGTTCCTTCACCAAGCTGCATCCGGATGTGCCGGAAGCGCAGCGGGGCACCATCGCGGCGCTCGCCCATCCCGCCATTATCGAGCACCTGAAGCGTCTCGGCGTCTCGGCCGTCGAATTGATGCCGATTACCGCGTCGATCGACGAGCGGCACCTGCCGCCATTGGGCTTAAGCAACGCCTGGGGCTACAACCCCGTCACCTTCATGACGCTCGACCCGCGTCTTGCGCCTGGCGGCCTCAAGGAGTTGCGCGACACTGTCGCAGCGCTGCGCAAGGCCGGCATCGGCACCATCCTGGACCTTGTCTTCAACCATACCGGCGAAAGCGACCGGCTCGGGCCGACGCTGTCGCTGCGCGGGCTCGATGCGCTGGCCTATTACCGGCATCAGCCGGACGGCAGGTTGGTCAACGACACCGGCACCGGCAACACCGTCGCCTGCGATCATCCAGTGATGCGCGAGATGGTGCTCGACACGCTGCGCCACTTCGTCCGCTTCGCCGGCGTCGACGGCTTCCGCTTCGACCTGGCGCCGGTGCTCGGTCGCGTCGACGGCGCCTTCGATCCGGAGGCGCCGCTGCTCGGGGACATCGCCGGCGATCCCGTGCTCGCCGACCGCGTGCTGATCGCCGAGCCCTGGGATATCGGCCCGAACGGCTATCAGCTCGGCAATTTCCGCCCGCCCTATCTGGAATGGAACGACCGTTACCGCGACGATGTCAGGCGCTTTTGGCGCGGCGACGCCGGCGCGATCGGTGCACTGGCGACACGACTTGCCGGCTCCTCCGACGTTTTCGGCAGGGACGGCCGGCCGACGACCCGAACGGTCAACTTCATCGCCGCGCATGACGGCATGACGCTCGCCGATATCGTCGCCTATGAGCGCAAGCACAACGAGCCCAATGGCGAACAGAACCGCGACGGCCATAACGACAATCTGTCCTGGAACAACGGGGCCGAAGGCGAGACGGACGACGAGGCGATCAGCCTGGCCCGCTCCAACGACCGGCGCGCGTTGCTAGCCACCCTCTTTGCCTCGCGCGGCACCATCATGCTGACGGCCGGCGACGAGTTCGGTCGCACGCAGCGAGGCAACAACAACGCCTATGCGCAGGACAACGCCATCACCTGGCTCGATTGGGCTGGCCGCGATCACGCGCTGGAGCAGTACGCATCGTCGCTGGCCACACTGCGCTGCGCCTTCCCGGTGCTGGCGGATCCACACTTCCTGACCGGCGAGCCCGCCGACGGAGAGGAACTTCCCGACGTGGATTGGCTGACCGAGACCGGCATACCGCTCGGCGAGGGCGATTGGAACGATGCCGGCCGACATCGCCTCGTCATGCTGTTCGGCGATAGCCAGGGCGAGCGCCTGGCGGTTCTGATCAACGGCGATCGCCGGCAATGCGTTTTCACCTTGCCCGCGCGGGAAGGCTTCGAGTGGCTCTCAGCGGTCGAGACGCAACCGGTCGATCTGGCGCGGCCGCTGCCTAGCCGCTGTGTGAGTTTCGTGATTGAGCGACAGGCGGCGAAGGCACGCACCAGGAAGGGTTCGTGATGACCGAAGGCAATGCCGGGCAGGGTGCACAATGGTGGCGCGGCTGCGTCATCTACCAGGTCTATCCGCGCTCCTTCCAGGACACGACCGGCAACGGCAGCGGTGACCTCAATGGCATCACCGCGCGGCTCGCCCATATCGCTTCGCTCGGCGCCGACGCCGTCTGGCTGTCGCCCTTCTTCAAGTCGCCGATGGCCGATATGGGCTATGACGTGTCGGACTACCGCGACGTCGATCCGATGTTCGGCACGCTGGAGGATTTCGACGCGCTCATCGCCGAGGCGCACCGGCTCGGCCTGAGGCTCATCATCGACCAGGTGATCTCGCACTCTTCCGACAAGCACGATTGGTTCGTCGAAAGCCGCGCCAGCCGCGACAACGCCAAGGCCGACTGGTACGTCTGGGCCGATGCGAAGCCGGACGGCAGCGCGCCCAACAATTGGCAATCGCTGTTCGGCGGCCCCGCCTGGGAGTGGGATGCCACCCGCCGGCAGTACTACATGCACAATTTCCTCGCCGCGCAGCCGGATTTCAACTTTCACAATCCAGAGGTCCAGGATGCGCTGCTCGACACCGTGCGCTTCTGGCTGGAGCGCGGCGTGGACGGCTTCCGGCTGGATACCGTCAACTACTATGTCCACGACCGCTGGCTGCGCGATAATCCGCCTTTGGCCGCGAGCGTCGCCGGCACCAACGGTGCGACCAGCACCTATGCCTTCCAGGAGCATCTCTTCGACAAGACGCGGCCCGAGAATCTCGAATTCCTGAAGCGCTTCCGCGCGCTGCTCGACGAATATCCGGACCGCGCCGCGGTCGGCGAGGTGGGCGACGAGGAGCGTTCGCTGCAGACGCTCGCTGCCTATGTCTCCGGCGGCGATAAATTGCAGATGTGCTACACTTTCGACCTGCTCAGCCCGCAATTTTCCGCCGCGCATGTGCGCGGCTGCGTCGAGGCGTTCGAGACGACCGCCCCGGACGGCTGGGTCTGCTGGGCCTTCTCCAACCATGACGTCGTGCGCCATGTCAGCCGCTGGACGCGGCCCGGCGAGAGCCCGGACGCGGTGGCCAAATTCTCGATCGCGCTGCTGTCATGCCTGCGCGGCTCGATCTGCCTCTACCAAGGCGAGGAACTGGGGCTGGAGGAAGCCGAACTCGCCTATGAGGATCTGCGCGATCCCGTTGGCATCCGCTTCTGGCCGGGCGTGAAGGGCAGGGACGGTTGCCGCACGCCGATGGTCTGGCAGGCGGACGCCGAAAATGCCGGTTTCTCGACGGCCAAGCCCTGGCTGCCGGTGCCGCAGGCGCATCGCGCCCGCGCGGTCGACATTCAGGATGGCGAGGGCGGTTCCGTGCTCGCGGCCTACCGTTCGATCCTTGCCCTGCGCCGGCGCCATCCGGCGTTGATCGCCGGCTCGATCCGTTTTCTCGAGACCGAGGGCGACGTGCTGGCCTTCATACGCCAGCAGAAGGATGAGAGATTGCTGTGCGTCTTCAACTTCGCCGCAGAGCCGGCGAACTGGGCGCTGCCGGCCGAGATCGGGGATGTCGAGATAACGGCTCTTGCCGTTGATGTCGCCGGCGTTCTTGGCGGCGTTGTCGAGGAGAGCGCGCTGGCGTTGCCGCCCTTGGGCAGTTTTGTCGGAAGGATTGGCTGATAGCGGCCTACTGGACGAGGACCGAGCGGCCGCATGTCGCGCCGGTCACGCGCACATCGGCCTCGCCGACATGCACGCCCAGTGTCCCAAGCACGTTGTAGACCAGGCTGTCGACCGGCGCGGTCACGCCGTTGAGCAGCGTCGTCACCGCCGGCTTGACTGCGCCGAGCAGGGCGGTCACGTCGAGGCCGAGCCCCAGCGCGTTGACCGACAACGACAGGTTGTTGACCAGCGATGTCGTCAGCGACTGCGTCAGGTTCTTCGTCGACACCGTCTTGATCGCCTTGTTGGCGATGTCGGCCGCGTTGTAGGTCAGGTTGGTCGGCGTCATGTTGGTGACCGAGAAGGCCGACTGTCCCTTGATTTGCAGCAGGTTGAGGTTGATCTGGAGCAACTTGAGGCTGACATCTGCGATCTCGGCGTCGGAGAAGGATTGCGGTTTGGTGAAGTCGGCGAAGCCGCTGGCGCTGCTCTTGGCGAGATGAGCCTCGACGACACCCGGCTGCGCCGCGATCGAGACCTTGATGCTGGAGGGGTCGGTCGGGCAGGTGATATCGGTCAGCTTGGCCTCGGCATAAGCGACCTCGACATTGAGCGGCAGGTTGACGGCAAGCAGTTTGATGCCGCCGCCGAGATTGGAATTGCCAAGGGTAACGCTGGCGTTGAGCTTGATGCGCGTCTGCGCCGTGCGCGCCACGGTGCCTGCTTCCCCCACCGCGAGCCAGGGCGAGTTCTGCATGGGCTCGCCGATGGCGATGGAAAGCGTCGTCGATGTCAGTCCCGGTATGGTAGCGCCGAGATTGACCGCGACCTGGTTTGTGCCGTTGGCCAAAGCCGCCGCCGCCGTCAGCATGCTGAGCGCGCTGGCGTCGACCGACAGCCCGGCGGGTTTCTGTCCAAGGCCCAGGCTGCCCACCGAGCCAAGGTCGACGAGAGTGCTGACCGGAATCTTGACAGTATTGGTGGCGCTGGAAGCCATGGTCTGCAATGCGATCTTGGCCGTACGGTCCAGCCCCGGCACGTTGGCCATGGCGGTGGCGATCTGGCCGACCGTCGCTTTCGAGGCAAGCACGTCCGAATAGGAAACTCCGGTCAGCCTGAGCTGCACGGCAAGTTGGTCGACGAAGGACAGCACGTCGACATCGGCCGAGATCAGCGAATTGTAATCCATCACGCTGAGCGAGACGTTGCCGCCGAGAAGGCTGCCGATAAGCGCGTTGAGAATGCCGCCATTGAGACTGGCGAGTCGCGATCCGACCGAGAAAGCCGCCTGCGGCTGCGCGCTGGCGATGGCCGTCGTGCCGAGTGTGGGCGGCGCCATGATCGAGCCGGCGAAATAGAGCGTGCCTTGCTTCTTCAGCGACACCTGCACGGCATTGTAGGGCAGCTTGCCGGCCTCGAACCGGCTGCCGGCGGCAATGGTGCTGACGCCCGTGTAGCGCCCCGGCACGATCTGGACGACCGCCTTGGTGGCGGTTGGCGCCACGTTGGTGCCTTGTTGCTGCACCGCGACCGAGGTGATGCCGTTGTCGGCGAGCGTCGTCAGCACCGCCTGCTGGGCATTGGTGATGTTCGAGGCCGCGGTGATGGCGGCGAGGTCGACGATCGACTGCGCGGCACGGCGCTCGTTGTAAAGGGAACCTTCGTCGATCGCGAAGGCGGTCAGCGCCAGCGCCACTGGCGTGCACAGCGCCGTCATGACGGCGAAATTCGCGCTACGGTCGGTGACGAGCCTCCTCGTCGCCGCCATCAATCCCCCCTTGATGGACATCATATGCCTCCGACACGGATCGTCGACTGGCGCTGTATCGTCGTACCCGGCAGCGGCAGCGTCTTGAACAGGTTCCAGATCGGCAGGTTGCGCGCATCGTAGGTGACGGAGACGACGAACTGGCTGCCATCGGCGACACTGTCCTGTGCGTTGACAGTCAGCTTGTTGGGATCGACGAAGGGATAGCCGGAGACGTCATGCGCGATGAAATCGGTGACCAGTGCCTGCCGCTCGGTCTGGTTGAGGCCGGCGATCGCCGTTCGCGCCGCATCGGCGGCGATCTGCTGCACTGAGTGGCTGGCGCCGAAATAGATTCCGTATGCAACCATGCCGAGCAAAAGCAGGATGAAGACAGGCGCAAGCATGGCGAATTCGACCGCCGACGTGCCTGTGGCGTCTGCCCGGAAACAAGACCAAGAGACAAGGAATTTTCGGTTTTTCAGCATGTTGCGGAGAATGCCAAATCCTGCCTGCAAAAACAGAAAACGGCTCGAACAACCGGCAGGTGTGCCAAGTTGAAGTTAGGTTTAGAACATTAGTTTTCGCTGTTTTAGCCCGATGACGCTCACTTTGCGTCAAGCAGGCAATGGTTGAAATAAGATTTCGCTCTGTCTAGTGTCCTGCCACCAGCCACCGGAAGGGACCGGCGGCACGCCTGAAAGGGGCCGTTTCAACGGTTCCGGGGCGTCAACACTTAAGAAGGCGCGGCTGAGGGGCTGCGCCGACAGGGAGAACTTCATGCTGAAAAACATGCTGAAGGCGACGGCGTTCGCCACCACCTTGGCTCTGGCCACGGGCTCCTTTTACACCCATGCTTTCGCCGAAACCGTCTACAACCGCGGCAGCGCCGCGGAGGCGGAGACGGTCGATCCGCACAAGACGTCGACGACCTACGAAGCCGATATCATACGCGACCTGTTCCAGGGCCTCGTCATGCATGACCAGAAGACGAACCTCATTCCGGGCGCCGCCGAAAGCTGGACGGTGTCCGACGACGGCACCGTCTACACCTTCAAGCTGCGCAAGGACGGCCTCTGGTCGGACGGCACCCCGGTGACGGCGGACGACTTCGTCTATTCGTTCCATCGGCTGGAAGATCCGGCCACCGCCGCGGAATACGCCTCGATGCTTTATCCGGTGAAGGGCGCCGAGGACTTCAACACCAAGAAAGGCAAGGCCGAGGATATGGGCGTGAAGGCGATCGACGCCAACACGCTTGAAGTCACGCTGAAGGCGCCGACGCCTTATTTCCTGGAGATGCTGACCCATCAGGCGACCTATCCGGTCAACAAGGCTTCCATTGACAAGCTCGGCGCCGATTGGATCAAGCCCGGCAAGCTGGTTTCCAACGGCGCCTATACGCTGGCCGAATGGGTGCCCAACGACCATCTCAAGATGGTCAAAAATCCAAAATTCTGGGACGCAGCGAGCGTCAAGCTCGACGTGGTGAACTACATCCCGACCGAGGATCGCTCGTCGGCGATGAAGCGCTTCGAGGCTGGCGAGCTCGACAGCTATGGTGACCTGCCGACCGAGCAGCTCGCCGATCTCAAAGCCAAATTTGGTGACCAGGTCCGTGTCGGGCCATATCTCGGCACCTATTATTATGCGGTCAAGACCGACAAGGCGCCGTGGGACAATGTCGAGTTGCGCAACGCCATCTCGATGGCGATCGATCGCGACTTCCTGGCCGAGAAGGTCTGGCAGAACTCGATGCTGCCTGGATATTCGATGGTGCCTCCGGGCATCGAGGGCTACACGCCGTCGCTGGCCAAATACGCCGACATGCCGCAGATCGATCGCGAAGATGCGGCCAAGAAGATCCTGGAGAAGCTCGGCTACACGCCCGAGCATCCGCTGAAGATGGAAATCCGCTACAACACTTCGGAAAACCATAAGAATACGGCGGTTGCCATCCAGGAACAGCTGAAGCCGCTCGGCGTCGAGGTCACGCTGCTCAACACCGACACCAAGACCCACTACGGCTTCCTCGAGCAGAAGGGCAACTACGACGTCGCTCGCGCGGCCTGGATCGCCGACTACAAGGATCCGGAGACCTTCCTCGGCATCTCGCGCAAGGCGAGCGGCAACAACTACTCGAACTACAACAGCCCGGCCTATGAAGCTGCGATGGACAAGGCTGCCGCCGCCGGCGGCAAGCCGGAAGAGCGCATGAAGGACCTCGCCGAGGCCGAGCGCATCCTCGTCGACGACGTCGGCGAGATTCCGCTTCTCTACTACAGCTATCACGACATCGTTTCCTCGAAACTGCATGGCTTCGAGGACAATGTGATGGACATTCATCCGTCCCGCTTCATCTCCAAGGACTGACAATCAACCTTGGCCGCGTCGCCGCTCTCTTTTCGAGAGCGGCGCTCGCGGTCTGTCGTCGTGCCCGGGCCGAAAGTCGGATTGGATTTTCGAGTGCCCCGGTGCGAAGATCAGAGATGCCAGCGCGCCACGATCTCGTCTGGAGAGCCGTCGCCCTGGCTGAAGCGGGGCGCCGATGCTGCGTTATGTCTTCCGGCGGCTCTTGACCGCCATTCCGACGCTGTTCGTCATCGTGACGGTGGCGTTCTTCCTGATCCGCGTCGCCCCTGGCGGCCCGTTCAACCAGGAACGGGGGCTGAGCCCTGAGATCAAGGCCAATCTCGAAGCCCAGTTCGGCCTCAACGATCCGCTCTGGCTGCAATATCTCCATTATCTAGGCAATCTTTTGCGTGGCAGTTTCGGCCCGAGCTACAACCTGCCGGATTTCACCGTCACCGAACTCTTCGCCAAGGGCCTGCCGATCTCCGTTCAGCTCGGCACGTCGGCATTGGTGCTGGCGCTGATTGTGGGCTCGATCCTGGGTACGATCGCGGCGCTCAACCAGAACAAAATTGCCGACTATTCGGTGATCGCGCTCGCCACTGCCGGCAGCACTATCCCGACCTTTGTCATCGCCCCGGTGATCCAGCTTGTCTTCGGACTGTCCTGGAAGCTTTTGCCGATCGGCGGCTGGGGCGACGGTGCCTTGATCAACAAGGTCGGCCCGGTGCTGACGCTGGCCTTGCCGCAGATCGCCATCGTCGCCCGCCTGATGCGCGGCTCGATGATCGAGAGCCTGCGCTCCCACCACATCCGCACCGCCCGCGCTCTCGGTCTCTCCGATTGGTCGGTGGTGGTCAAGCATGCGCTGCGCGGCGCCGTGCTGCCGATCGTCTCCTTCACCGGCCCGGCAGCCGCGGCCCTGCTTACCGGCTCGATCATTGTCGAGACGATCTTTTCCATCCCCGGCGTCGGCCGCTATTTCGTAGATGCCGCGCTCAACCGCGACTACACGCTGGTCATGGGAACCGTGGTGGTGATCGCGCTCTTCACCATCGTCTTCAACCTGATCGTCGATCTTCTCTACGCGGTCGTTGATCCGAGGGTGCGCTATGACTGACCTTGCCGTCGCCGTGCCCGAGCCGATCGCCGGCCGCTCGCTCTGGGGCAATGCCTGGGCGCGGCTGAAGCGCAACCGCGCCGCCATGTTCAGCCTCTACTACCTGGCTTTCATCGCCGTCATCAGCGTGTTCGGCCCAATGGTCGTGCCGCACGAATACACCACCATTTACGGCGACTATGTGCGCATGCCGCCGAGCCTCTCGGCCTATCCGAAGCCCGACATGATCCAGGGCGCGCTCACCGATGCCATCAAGCGCATGCGCGCCGACATCAAGGAATGGCATCAGGACGGCAATCGCGTCATCGTCACCGTCACTTCGACCAGGCCGATCGACGACCGCAACATCCGCTATCTCGACCGTTCCGACGCTTTCGATGACACCAGGATCGAGAACAAGTCGCCCGACGGCCGCGAAGTGACGATGAGCTCGGCCATCAAGCGGCAATATTTCTACTTCGGCACCGACAACACCGGACGCGACCTGCTTTCGCGCACGCTGATGGCCGGGCGCATTTCGCTCGCCATCGGCCTGCTCGCCGGCGTCGTCGCCGGTGTCATCGGCGTCATCTACGGCGCGACCGCCGGGTTTGCCGGCGGCCGGGTCGACGAGGTTATGATGCGCATCGTCGACGTGCTCTATTCGCTGCCCTTCATCTTCTTCGTCATCATGCTGGTGGTGTTCTTCGGCCGCAACTTCGTGCTGATGTTCCTGGCGGTGGGGGCTGTGCTGTGGCTCGACATGGCGCGCATCGTGCGCGGCCAGGCGCTGTCGATCCGAAGGCAGGAATATGTCCAGGCGGCGGAAGCGATGGGCGTCGGCCAGCGCGGCATCCTGCTGCGCCATGTCATCCCGAACCTGCTTGGGCCGGTCGTCATCTACATGACGCTGCTTGTGCCGCAGGTCATCATCCTGGAAAGTTTTCTTTCCTTCCTGGGCCTCGGCGTGCAGGAGCCGATGACCAGCTGGGGCGTGCTGATCTCGGTCGGCGCCAAGAACATCGGCTACGCCAACTGGCTGCTGCTGTTCCCGGCTTTCTTCCTCGTTTCGACGCTGTTCGCGCTGAATTTCGTCGGCGACGGCCTGCGCGACGCGCTTGATCCGAAGGACCGCTGACATGGCCACCGAAACGATCCTCAGCGTCAAGGACCTGCGCGTCCGCTTCCAGACCCTCGACGGCACGGTGGAGGCGGTCAAAGGCATTAGTATCAACGTGAAGGCGGGCGAGACCGTCGCCGTCGTCGGCGAATCCGGCTCCGGCAAGAGCCAGACGATGATGGCGGCGATGAACCTCTTGTCCTCCAATGGCGAGGCGACCGGCCATGTCGACTACCGTGGTCAGAACCTTCTGACCCTGTCGAAGAGCGAGCTCAACAAGGTGCGCGGCCGCAAGATCAGCATGATCTTCCAGGAGCCGATGACCTCGCTCGACCCGCTCTACACCATCGGCAATCAACTGATCGAGCCGATCCGCCGGCATCGCGGGCTCTCCGGACCGGCGGCGCGCGAAGAAGCGCTGAAGCTGTTGCGGCTGGTGCACATCCCCGATCCCGAGCGGCGCATGAAATCCTACCCGCACGAAATGTCGGGCGGCCAGCGTCAGCGCGTCATGATCGCCATGGCTTTGGCCAACGATCCCGACATCCTGATCGCCGATGAGCCGACGACGGCGCTCGACGTCACCATCCAAGCGCAGATCCTGATGCTGCTGGCCGAACTGCAGCGCAAGCTCGGCATGGCGATCGTCTTCATCACCCACGACCTCGGCATCGTGCGCCGTTTCGCCGACCGGGTCTATGTCATGCGCCAGGGCGAAGTGGTGGAGGAGGGCGCGGCGGAAGCGCTCTTCGCCAACCCGCAGCATGCCTACACCAAAATGCTGCTCGCGGCCGAGCCGACCGGCAACAAAGCGGCGCCGCCGGCCAATTCGCCGGTGCTGCTCGAGGGCCGCAATGTCGAGGTGGTCTTCAAGATCGGCGGCGGTTTCCTCGGCGGCGAGCCGCTGATGCTGCGCGCGGTGGACAAGATCTCGGTCCGACTGAAGCGCAACCAGACCATCGGCATCGTCGGCGAGTCGGGTTCGGGCAAGTCGACGCTTGGCCGCGCGCTGCTCAGGCTCCTGCCCAGCGACGGCGTCATCCGCTTCGGCGACCGCGACATCTCGGAAGCCGATCGTCAGGCGATGCGGCCGCTGAGGCGCGAATTGCAGCTCGTCTTCCAGGACCCGTTCGGTTCGCTCTCCCCGCGCATGACCGTCGGCCAGGTGATCACCGAAGGCCTTCTGGTGCATGAGCCTTCGCTGACCGGCAAGCAGCGCGACCAGCGCGCCGTCGAGGCGCTGCGCGAGGTCGGCCTCGATCCCAATGCCCGCAACCGCTATCCGCACGAATTCTCCGGCGGCCAGCGCCAGCGCATCGCCATTGCCCGCGCCATGATCCTGAAGCCGAAAGTGGTGGTGCTGGACGAGCCGACCTCGGCGCTCGACCGCTCGGTGCAGAAGCAGATCGTGGAATTGCTGCGCAAGCTGCAGGCCGACCACGAGCTGTCCTACCTGTTCATCAGCCACGACCTCGCCGTGGTGCGCGCCATGGCCGACTACATCATCGTCATGAAGCAGGGAAAGATCGTCGAGGAAGGACCGACGCAGGAAATCTTCGACAATCCGCGCGAGGCCTACACCCAGACGCTGATGAATGCGGCGATCGATTCGACACGATTCCGCATCAGCGCTTGAGGCCGGGCGAGCCCGACCGGGCGCCGGCTCACTGCGCGGACGGGCACCTTTGGTTTCTGGCCATGACGATCGCCTGCTGCTGTTGCTGCAGCCTTTGGATCCGGGCGGTTTCGCGATTGGCAACCACTGTCTTCACACGTTCGCCGCCGAGCAGCCAGTTCGGCACGCTGGTATTGGCGACCTTGCCGCGGGCGATTGCGGTGCGCGAAATATCCGTGGCGGTGTCGCCCACCGCATTGTTGAGCTCGGCGCAGTTCATCTTGTCGTATTTCGCCGAGCTGATCGAGGCGGTGGTCGATGAGCAGCCTGCCGCCAGAACCAGCGTCGCGATCAAGATGGCTGTGCGCTTAAATGTCATTCTTTCATTTAGCCGTTCTGTGGGGCGCGCTTAGTCGAACCATGGGCGGAACGCCATTAGGTCAAAGTAAGGGCCGTCTGTCGAGCCCAATGGGTGGCGGTAGTCCTGTCTGCTGCCTGTTCGACGCGGAACCTTTGATGCGGGAGGACGATCGAAGGGTCGCTGTCGAGGTTGAGGTCTGCGCTAAAGCAACTGCCTATCGTCGGTTCGGAATGCCATCACGCCGCGGTGATGATTTCGGACCAGGTCTCTTTAGACCTCGGATAGATTTTGCCGGTATTGATCGGAGAAAAGGAGCAGGAAGTCATGGCCGAAATCTGGCGCTCACTCCTCGCTAATCTTGCCCTGGTCTCCATCTTGGTCGTCGCCTGGGACCTTGTGGCCGATTTTACCGGACGCCTTCCACGGCTGGTCCAGTCGCTGCTTCTCGGCGTGGTCATGTGCGCCGGTTCGGTCATCTCCATGGCAACGGCTTTGTCCGTCTCGGGCTTCGTCGTCGATCTGCGGGCCGCCTTCATTGGTGCTGCCGCCTTCTTCGGCGGATGGCCGGCAATGTTCGTCGCGACCGCCGGCTCCATCGCGTACCGCGCCTATCTTGGCGGCCAGGGCGCGAGTGTAGGCATTATGAGCATCCTGATCACGGCCGTCGTCGGGTTGGCTTGGCACCATGTCGTCGCGGTCCGCTCGCGTACCATGCTCGATATACTCGGCCTTGGCGTGACGGTGGCGCTTGCTGGGCTGATCACGCTTGTGGTCATCCCTCAGCAGGTCCTGACCGGATTCGTTCAGCAGAGCACGCTTCCTTCCCTGGTGTTTCGATTTCTCGGCACCTTCATCATCGGCGTGCTGCTCGACCGGCAGCAGCGGCGCCGCGATCTCGCCATGTCCAACATGATCTACCGCGCCATGGTTCGCGAGCTGCCGGATTGCCTCAACGTGAAGGATGCCGCCGGCCGCTTCGTCGTTGCAAACCCCGCCACGGCGGAAATGATGCGCGCCGCATCGGCCGAGGACCTTGTCGGCAAAACGGATTTCGATTTCTATCCAAAGGATGTCGCCGAGCGTTTCAGGCAGGATGAAATGGGTCCCCTGGAAACGGGGCAGACATTGCGCATCGACCAGCCCGCGCTTTTCCTGGATGGTAGCCAGGGCTGGCTCTACACCTTGAAGGCTCCCTTTCGTGACGAGACCGGCAAGATCGTTGGCGTCATCACCTACAATCGGGACATCACCGAGCAGAAGAAAAACGCGCAGCTCAAAAACGACTTCATCTCGACCGTCAGCCACGAGCTGCGCACGCCGCTGACGTCCATTCGCGGCTCGCTCGGGCTGATCGCGGCGGGCGTCGCGGGCGAATTGCCGCCCAAGGCGGCCAATCTCGTCAACATCGCCCACAACAACAGCGAGAGGCTGGTTCTTCTCATCAACGATATCCTCGACATCGAGAAGATCGAATCGGGCGTCATCAGCTTCAAGATCAAGCAGATGCCTGTGCGACCGGTCCTGGAGCAGGCCATAGCCGCCAGTTCGAACTACATGGCCGAGAGCAGGATACGCATCGTCCTGGTCGACGATGCGCCGCGTGCCGAGGCCTACATCGACCCGGACCGTCTGCACCAGGTGATGGCGAACCTCCTGTCCAATGCGATCAAGTTCTCCGAGCACGGCGGCGCCGTGATGGTGAAGCTGCAGCGCCGTGACGGCGGCATGCTGCGCATCTCCGTGATCGATCAGGGCGCCGGCATTCCCGAAGCATTCCGCAGCCGCATATTCGGCAAGTTCGAGCAGGCCGACGCGTCCAGCACCCGCAGAAAGGGAGGCACGGGTCTCGGCTTGAACATCGTCAAGACCATCGTGGAAAAGCTGGGCGGCACCGTTTCCTTCGAAACGGAGGAAGGCAAGGGAACATCGTTTCACGTCGACCTTGCCGAAGCGCAGAGGCAGGAGGCGAAACCGGTCTTCGTCGAACGCCGGTCGCGCAAGCGCGACGGCCGTCTGCGCGTCCTGATCTGCGAGGACGAGCCCGATGTCGCCGCCGTGATCGCTGCTCTTCTCGATGCGGAAGGCTTCTCCAGTGACGTCGCCCCCGACATCGACACCGCCAAGGCTCTCCTCAGCTCCCGCGATTATGTGGCGCTGACGCTCGACATCAAGCTGGCGGGCGAATCCGGCATCAAGCTCTTCCATGATATCAGGGCGTCCAAGGTCAATTCCGACATTTCGGTCATCGTCATCTCCGCCGTCGCCGACGAGGCCAGGCGTTCGCTGAACGGCACCGCTGTCGGTATCGTCGATTGGCTGGAAAAGCCTGTGGATTCGAAGCGCCTTCACGCCGCCTTGGCCAAGATCGTCGGCCGCAGGGTCGAGCCGAAGCCGCGGATTCTGCATGTCGAGGACGACGAGGGCGTGCTCGCGGTGATGTCGGAAGGGCTGGGTTCGGGTGTCTCGATCACCTCTGCGAAAACGCTCAAGGACGCACAGCAGGCGATCGCGAACCACCGTTTCGATCTGGTCATCCTCGACATCGCGCTTCCCGACGGATCGGGGCTGGACCTGCTTGCCAATCTGCCGCTGGATACGGCGGTCATCGTGTTTTCGGCGGCGGAGCTGGACGACAAGCTGGGCGATCGGGTCCAGGCGATCATGACCAAGACCAAGGCGTCGGAGATCGACGTCGCAAGGCTGGTCAGGAACATGTTGACCCGCCACAGCGCGGAAGCCAACGCGCAAGCCAAGGAGTGACCCTCATGCCGGCAAGAATCCTTTATGTGGACGATGAGGACGACATCCGCGAAATCGCTCAGATGTCGCTGGAGCTCGAGCCCGAGTTCGAGGTGCGGTCCTGCGCTTCGGGCGCTGCGGCGCTGGTCGATGCGGCAGCATGGCGGCCCGACCTCGTTCTGCTCGACGTGATGATGCCGGACATGGACGGGCCGGAGACGCTTAAGCGCCTGGCCGCTTCGCCGCCGACGGCGTCGATACCCGTGGTGTTCATCACCGCGCGCACCCAGACGCATGAGGTCGAACGCTATCTCGCCATGGGCGCGGTGGGCGTCATCGCGAAGCCTTTCGACCCCATGGCGCTTGCCGGTGACGTGAAGAAGCTGCTTGCCTCGCGCGCCGGCGGTCCGGTGGCCTAGCAGGGGGGAGCACCGCCAGCGGCGAAAAGCCTGTCGGCAATACCCTGCTTGGTGTTTACGCCTCCTATACCATGCGCCGATATTCATCTACTGATTGCATAGGAACGCAACCGTCGCGAATCGGCTTAGCTATGATTTGCGCGGTCACGTCAGCATGGAACGCATTTGGCGGATGCAGGTCCATGGGTGTTCTCCGGGGGGCGATGGAACCGGAGCAGGACTGGTGGATGGAGCGAAGGCAAGAGTTCTGATCTGCGATGACGACCCGTTGTTGCTCGAGCTGATGGAATTCAGGCTGAGGGCGAAGGGATACGAGGTCATCAAGGCGGTCGACGGGGCGGAGGCGCTGGAGAAGGCGCAGCAGGACGCCCCCGACGTCGTCGTGCTCGACGCGATGATGCCGAAGGCCGACGGCCTTGAAGTGCTGGCGCGCATCAAGGGCGACCCGGCTTTGTCCGCTACGCCGGTCGTCATGCTGACTGCGCGTAAGGGCCAAAAGGACATTGTCTCGGCATTGGACAAGGGCGCCGACGACTATCTGGTGAAGCCGTTCATTCCTGAGGAGCTTTTGGCCCGGCTGGCGCGTCTCATCGCCCGCAAGAGCGGGAAGAGCTGATGCGGGGTGGCCGGCGCCTCAGCTTCGCCGCATGCCTGATCCTGGCTGTCGCCGCCGCTTCGCGCGGGGCCCTCGCGCAGACAGCCGACGAACTCTACGCCTCGGCCGTGAAGGAGAGGCAGGCTCAGCATTTTGATGAGGCCGCCGACCTCTTGAAGCGCGCGCTGGCGCTGAAGCCAGACAATGCCGACGCGCTGGTTCAGCTTGGCTTCGCCGAGCTCGGCCGCAACGACCTTCCGGCGGCGCGTGATGCTTTTTCCAAGGCGCTTTCGCTGGCTCCGAACTACAGGGATGCCACCTTCGGCATGGCCGAGGTCGAATACCGCTCCGGTAATCTGGATGTCGCGCTGCCGCTGGCCGAAACCGTCGCAAAGGCCGATCCGGCCAATACCGACGCCGCAGCCCTTGTCGAGAACATCCGCAAGGCGAAGCAGGCAGCCCTCAGCAAACCTGAAGCGGCTGCCGCAGTACCGGCGGGGGGCAAGAAACCGCATCGCCGGCCCGATCCCGTTCTTGACCTCATGGAAGACGGCAGGCGCTTGCGGACAGAAGGAAAGCTGACCGAAGCGGAAAAGGTCTATCGCCGCGCCCTGAAGCTGTCGCCGAAAAACACCGATGTCCTGGTCGCGCTTGGCCTCGTCATCGGCTCCAGCCAGCGCTTCGACGAAGCCGATCATCTCTTCGACCGGGCGCTGGCCGTCAAGCCAGGCCTTGTCGATGCCAGGCTGGGCAAGGTCCGCCTGGCGATCTGGCAAGGCGACACGCTGCGCGCCCGGGCGCTGGTCGATGGCGTGCTGGCGACCGCGCCGGACAATGTCGAGGCGCTCGATCTCGATGGCAGGATCGCTCTGCTCGAGGCCGATTACACCCGGGCCGGGCAGGCGTTCCAGCGCGCCTTGGCGCTGGAGCCGCGGAATGCCGAGGCGCTGGTGGGGATCGGCGATGTGCGCCGCGCCGAGGGCGACGATGAGGCCGCGCGGCAGGCCTATCATCAGGCGCTCGCCCTTCAGCCGGGCTCTGCCGATGTCGAGCAGAGGCTGGCCGTACCGCTGCCGCGCTACTGGCGACTCGACCTCGGCAGCGAAGTGAGTGATCTCACCAACGGGCTGGGCGACTGGACCGACAGTTCGGCCGGTCTTGCCTATCGGCTGTCGCCGCGCACGACGATTTCCGGCCACACCCGGCTGGCGACCCGTTTCGGCCACACCGACGTCCAGATGGAGGGCCGCATCGACCAGGCCTTCACGTCGGTCTTCTCCGCCTATGCGCTCGCAGCAGTGACGCCGGACGCCGACTTCCTCGCCCGGTATTCGATCGGAGCAGGCGCGTCCTGGCAGGTCCTGGCGCCGGCAAAGGCATTCGGCCCGCTCTCGCTCAACATCGATGCCCGCTACGACAATTTCGCCGATACCAGCGTGACCAGCATCCAGCCTTGGGTGCAGGCCTATATCCTCGACGGCCGCCTGGGCCTCTCCGCCCGCTGGGTGCATGCCGAGGACGATACCGGGACGGTCGCGGACGGTTATGTGCTTCGCGCCGACCTTGCCGCCACGGAGCGCTTCAACTTCTTCGCCGGCTATGCCGACGCCCCCGAGATCGACGACGGCGCGCTGGTGCCGACGCGCACCGTCTTCGGCGGCATTTCCTTCGAGGTCAGCGATCCGCTGACGCTGCGCGCCAGCATCGCGCATGAAGAACGCCCGACCTTCGACCGCAACATTTTCGGCCTCGGCCTGACGGCGCGGTTCTGACCATGTGGTACATCTGGGACCTCTCGATACTGCTCAGCGCCCTGTCCCTGGTGATCATGCTGTTCCTGATCGCGCGCCGCCTGCTGCAGGAGCGCCAGGCCAGGGCTGCGGCCGACCAGCGGCGCCAGGTGCTGACCGCGCTGATCGCCTTCACCGAGAGCCGCGATCGCGAGGCCTTGAAGGCGACCATGCTCGACGTGCCGCCGGGCGTGGCGATCGAAGCTGGCTTCGAGTTCATTTCGCTGCTGCGCGGCGAGGAGAGGGACGACGTGCTTGTCGCCTTCAACGAATGCGGCCTGCCGGCCCGCGTCAACAGGCAGCTGCGCAAAGGCAATGTCGCCGACCGCATCCACGCCGCGGAGATGCTGGCGGCGCTGGGTTCTGACGATGCGACGGAAAACCTGCTTTCCGCGCTGACCCAGGACCGTTCGCGCGAAGTCCGGATCGCGGCGGCCATCGCGCTCTGCGATCTGGGCAGCCTGCCGCTGCTCGCCACCGCGCTGGACTTCATCGGCGTGGCGGGGCAGCGCTCGCGGCGGCTGGTCGAGCTGTTCAGGCGCTTTCCGCGCTCGCGCTTCAACGAGCTTGCGGTCCATGCGTCGCGCGCGGACGCCTCGCCCTTCATCCGGGCGGCAGCGATCGACGCGCTTGCCCACGCCGGCGGCTTCGGCTTCGCCGATTTCTTCGCCGGCCTGACCGGCGATGCCGCGCCCGAAGTTGCCGCCGCCGCATTGCGGGCGCTGGGCCTGACGGGTCACGCCGAGGCGCCCGCCATCCTGAAGCACGCCATGGCCAACGACGACTGGGAGGTGCGCGCCGCCGCGGCCGAATCCGCCGGGCGCCTCGGCCTACCCGGGCTCGCCGCTCCACTCTCCAGGCTTATGGATGATGAGGTCTGGACCGTGCGCTACGCCGCTGCCAACGCGCTGCGCTCCTTCGGCCAACCCGGCGAGCGGCTGTTACGGGAGATCGCTTCCGCCGAGGTCTCGCGCAGCCAGCGCACCGCCTCGCTTATCCTGGCCGAGGGGCCGGTCCTATGATCGCCGACTGGAGCCACGAGGTCGTTCTTGCCGCGACCATCCTGTCCTGGTTCATCATCGCGGCGGGGCTGGCGCAGACCACGATTTATCTCCTGCAGCTTGTCTTTGCCGGCTACGCCCTGTCCAAGCGCCCGCCTGTCGCGCGCTCGGCGCTGCTGTGGCAGCGCTATGGTGACGTCGCGCCCCCGATCGCGCTACTGGTTCCGGCCTATAACGAGGCGTTGAACGTGGTCGAGAGCGTGCACTCGATGCTGGCGCTCGAATATCCGAATTTCGAGGTGGTTGTCATCAATGACGGCTCGAAGGACGACACGCTGCAGCGCCTGATCGAAGCCTTCAAGCTGGTGAAGTTCCAGCGGCCTTACGAGGAGGCGCTCGCGCACCAGCCGATCCGCGGCCTCTATTCCTCGCCGATGACCGAACGGCTGTTCGTGGTCGACAAGGAAAATGGCGGCAAGGCCGATGCCCAGAATGCCGGCATCAATGTCTGCCGCGCGCCGCTCTTTTGCGTCATCGACGGCGACTCGATACTCGAGCCGGATGCCTTGATGCGCGCCGCCCAGCCTTTCATCGACGACCCCGAGCGCACCATCGCCGTGGGCGGCACGATCCGCATCGCCAATGGCTCAAGGATCGAGGCGGGCAGGGTGCGTGAGATCCATTTGCCGCGCCGCCTGCTGCCTTTGTTCCAGGTGGTCGAATATCTCAGGGCCTTCCTGATGGCGCGGCTTGCCTGGAGCAGCATCAACACGCTGATGCTGGTCTCCGGCGCCTTCGGCATGTTCCGCCGCGCCGAAGCGGTGGCGGTGGGCGGCTTCACCAAGGGGTCGATGGGCGAGGACCTCGACATCGTCATCAAGCTGCACCGCCATATGCGAGACAAAAAACGCAAATATCGCATCCAGTTCATTCCCGAGCCGGTGTGCTGGACCGAGGCGCCGGAAACGCTGAGCGTGCTGGCCCGCCAGCGCTCGCGCTGGCAGCGCGGCGCGCTCGAATGCTTCTTCCGCTACCGCTCGATGCTCTTCAATCCGCGCTACGGCCGCGTCGGCTTCCTCGGCTTCGGCCACATCTTGGTCGTCGACGTGCTCGGACCAGTGGCGGAGGTGCTGGGCTATATCCTGATTCCGGCCTTCTGGCTGCTTGGTATCCTGTCGGCGGAATATCTTCTCGCCTTCACCGCCCTTATCTTCACTTATGGGGTCTGCGTCAGCGTCTGCTCGCTGATCCTCGAGGAAGCCGAGCTGCAGCGCTTTCCCCGCGCGAGAGACCTCGCCGTGCTGACGGTCGCCGCCGTGATCGAGAATTTCGGCTACCGCCAGCTCAACAATTTCTGGCGCGTAAAAGGCTGGTGGCAGTATCTGCGCGGCAACCAGGGCTGGGGCGAGATGACCAGGACCGGGCTCGGCGCCGCCAAGAAATAGGCCTCGGCTGCCTCAGGCCAAGGCCATGTCACGCCAGCGTCCGCTCGATCTCCTGGATCAAGGCATCGAGCGCCGCACGCACGCTCCCGCCATCCGCCTGCTCGACGAGCAGCGTCTCAAGCGCCGACGCCCGCGCGCTGATCTCCGCAAAGCCGAATGTGCCCGCGGCGCCGGCGAGCGAGTGGGCGAGCCGGATGAGCGAGTCGTTGCCGGGGAGGGGAGTGGTCTGATGCGAGATGGTCTTCAGCTCGGCGAGCTGATCGGCGCACCTGGCGAGGAAACGTTGACGCAACGGGGCGAAAGGATCGTTTGCGATGAGGCTGGCTCCATTGCGAGATATGCGCGTGAGCAAGCTGGAACGGGAGTCTCTGTTCTATTTCTGCAGAAACATCTGTGAGCGGACTGAAATGCCGCTAACCCGTTGTTTCTTCTGGTCGGAGTGGCAGGATTTGAACCTGCGACCCCCTCGTCCCGAACGAGGTGCGCTACCAGACTGCGCTACACTCCGTGACCAGACGGCGGGCTTATAGCCGCCGCTTTTCGATACTGCAAGCGGCAATGGCAGCACTTCTGTCGCATTTCGTCGGCTTTCGTCGCGCCGGTCGGGACGGCAGCGGGTTGAGGCAGTTCGCGAAAGGCGAGCTCCAGCCTTGTGTGACCAACCATGACCCCGCTAAAACGAGTTCTTCGGCCGCTTGGAGTCCCGAATCTTGCCTCAGCGCATCGTCAGTTTCGTCATGAGTGGCGGCGTCGGGTCGCGGCTGTGGCCGCTGTCGCGCGAGGACAACCCCAAGCAGTTCCATGATTTTTCCGGCGATGGCTCGATGCTGGCCAGGACCTTGCGCCGGCTGGCGGCGCGGCCGGACGGCGAGACGCCGATCTTCCTGATCGCCGCGGAACGTCACGCCGAGCGCGTCCATGCCGACCTTGCCGGCGTTGATCTCAAGGGCGGCGGACCGTTGTTCGAGCCGACGGGCCGCAACACGGCCGCCGCCGTCGCGCTGGCAAGCCTGCGCACGCTCGCCGAATATGGCGACGAGCTGGTGCTGGTGGTGCCGTCCGACCATGAGATCTCGACGACCGCTCAGTTCTGGCAAAGCATCGAGGCGGGCGCGGCCGCGGCAAATGCCGGGCGGCTCGTGGTGTTCGGCCTCAAGCCGACCCAGCCCGAGACCGGATATGGCTATATCGAGGTCGGGGCGGACAGGGGCGGCGTGTTCGACGTCTCGCGCTTTGTCGAGAAGCCGGATCTCGCCACCGCGCAGGCCTATCTCGACGCCGGCAATTTCTACTGGAACACCGGCATCTTCCTGTTCCGCGCCAGCGCCATGCGCGACGCCTTCGCCGCCTATGAGCCGAAAATCTGGCAGGCGACGGAGGCCGCCTACAAGGCGGCGACCAGCGATCTGTCCGGCCTCTATATGCCGCTGGACCTTTATTCTGAGATACCGTCGACCTCAATCGACTATGCCATCATGGAGCGCGCCAAGGACATCGCCATGGTCCGGGCCGGCTTTCGCTGGAACGACCTTGGCTCGTGGCAGTCGCTGCTCGATGTCGGTCCGTCCGACAAGGACGGCAACGTCATCCTCGGCGATGTCGTCGCTATCGATTGCGAAAACTCCTATATCCGCGGCGATGGCCGTCTGCTTTCGGCGATCGGCATGAAGGATGTCGCCATCGTCTCCACCGCCGACGCCACCTTCGTCGCGCCGGTCAGCCACAGCCAGCACGTCAAGAAGATTGTCGAGCAGCTGGAGAAATCCGGCCGGCTGGAGACGCGATTCACGCCGGCGCATGACCGCGTCATCGAGAGCGGCGCTTGGCGGCGGCGCGTGCGCCACTGGCTGTTCGAGGAGACTCTGCCGCTGTGGTCGACGGTCGGCGTCGATGAGCGCCATGGCGGCTTCCACGAAGCGCTCGGCTTCGACGCCGCGCCGTTGATGAAACCCAAGCGCATGCGCACCCAGGCGCGTCAGGTCTATGCCTTCGCGGTGGCCAAGGAGCGCGGCTGGAACGGTCCGGCGGACAGGCTGATCGCCCACGGCATCGACTTCATGGCAGGTCAGGGCCGCACCGTGCGCGGCGGCTGGGTGCGCACGCTCAACATCGATGGCTCGGTCGCCGATCCTGTCGAGGATGCCTACGATCATTCTTGCGTGCTCCTGGCGCTGGCGCACGCCCATATGTCGGGCCATCCTGATGCGTTGCGGCTCGGCGAGGAGACGTTTGCCTTCCTCGACGCGCATCTGGAAGACAGCCGCATGACCGGTTTTCTGGAAACCTCCGATGGGGCGGAGGAACGGCGCTCCAACCCGCATATGCATCTGCTAGAGGCCTTCCTCGCCTGGCACAAGGCGACGGGCGAGCGCGCCTATCTGCGCCGCGCCGCGCGCATCATCGATCTCTTCCGCAGTCATTTCTTCGATGCCGAAAGCTGGACGATTGGCGAGTATTTCGACAAGGGCTGGAAGCCGGCCGCGGGCGAGAAGGGGACTTGGACCGAGCCTGGCCATCATTTCGAATGGGCCTCGCTGCTGGTCGATTTCGCCGCCCGCAGCGGCCAGAGCGAACTTACCGCCTTCGCCCGCAAGCTCTACGCCTCGGCCATTGCCAACGGGCTCAACCGCGCAACCGGCCTCGCCTACGGCGCCGTCTCGCGCCAGGGCCTGCCGCTGGATACCGTCTCGCGCGGCTGGCCGCAGGCCGAGGCGATCAAGGCGGCGATCGCGCTGGACGGCTCGGGCGGGCCGGACCTCAAGCCCGAGATCGAGGCGCGCGTCGGCCGCCTGTTCCGCTGGCACATCGATCCGGCGCCGCTCGGCCTGTGGATCGACCGCATCGACGAACGAGGCCGCTCACTGGCGATCGAGGTGCCGGCCAGCATCTTCTATCATCTGGTCTATGCGTTGACGCAGTATCTGGACGGCACGGCGCAGAAGGGGTGAGACGTTGGCAGATGCAGACGTCAGCGAATTTGTCGAAGTTCCAGGCGATACAACACTCTGGACGACGCAAGGTATTCCACCCCGAAAGATAGCTCTTCCGCTAGAGGCTCATGGCCGCCTTCGGTGGCACCATCCCATTTTCGGAATTGCTGCCGTGTGGGCGCTGTCGTCTTCAGTGAACTTCTACTCTGTTGCTAACCAAAACTGGGAAGCAGGAAATTCACTCGACCGGATAGGGTGGGTTGCCGGGGCACTTGGATGCCTTTTTGTCAGCCTTCTGTTCGCCGGAATGCTAGCAAGGGCGCTGGTGGACGCGTTGAGCTCGCACCCGTTGCTAATTCTCACCAGTGAAACGTTGTTTGACAGGCGTCAGTTGGATGAGCCGATGTCCTGGAAAAACATCGAACGCGCAAGCCTTAAATCTGTCCGGGGCACGGCTCTTGTTCACCTGAAACTCGTCCAATCCGTATATGTCAGAAATGGGTTGTTTCGGCCTGGCGGGGCGCTCACAAGCGGGCTCAGATCAAATGTGATCGTGTTGATTTCTGACCTCGACAAGGACGAAGGAGACATTGCCATGGTCATCCTCGTCGCCACTAAATCGTCGAGGACTGAACCGAGTCAATAAGGCGCCGCCACGTCACCCGTCTCGACATAAACCGCCTTGAGCTGCGAATAATGCGCCAGCGCGGCCAGCGAGTTCTCGCGGCCGATGCCGGACTGCTTGACGCCGCCGAAGGGCATTTCGACCGGAGTCAGATTGTAGGCGTTGATCCAGCAGGTGCCGGCCTGCAGCTCGGCGATCACCCGATGCGCACGCGGCAGGTCTCGCGTGAACACGCCAGCCGCCAGCCCGAACTCGGTATCGTTGGCGCGCTCGATCACCTCGTCCTCGCTGTCGAACTTCAAGACGCTCATCACCGGTCCGAAAATCTCCTCGCGCGCGATGCGCATGGTGTCGGTAACATTGGTGAACACGGTCGGCTCGATGAAGAAACCGCTCTCGAAACCTTGCAGCGACGGCACGTTGCCGCCGTAGGCGAGTGTCGCTCCGTCCTGCTGGCCGGCTTCGATGTACGAGACGACCTTGATCTGCTGCAGCCGGCTGACCAGTGGCCCCATCTGCGTCTCGGGATCGAGCGGATCGCCGATGCGAATTTTCTTGGTCCGCTCGATCAGCCGCTCGACGAAGCGGTCATGCAGGCCTTTCTGCACGAAGACGCGCGTGCCGTTGGAGCAGATCTGCCCGGTCGAATAGAAATTGCCGAGCATGGCGCCGCCGATGGCATTATCGAGGTCGGCATCGTCGAAGACGATGAGCGGCGACTTGCCGCCAAGCTCCATGGTCGCATGCTTCATCTTGGAGCCGGCGAGCGACAGCACCTTGCGGCCGGTCGGCACCGAGCCGGTCACCGAAACTTTTGCCACCACATCATGGCCGACGAGACCGGCGCCGACATCGCCATAGCCTTGCACGACATTGAACAGCCCGTCGGGAAGGCCGGCCTCCGAGTAGATCTCGGCCAGCGCCAGGGCCGAAAGCGGCGTGTTCTCCGAAGGCTTGAACACCATGGCATTGCCCATAGCCAGCGCCGGCGCCGATTTCCAGCCGGCGATCTGGATCGGGTAGTTCCAGGCGCCGATGCCGACACACACACCGAGCGGCTCGCGCCTCGTATAGGCGAACGGTCCGCCGAGATCGATCATCTCGCCGTTGAAGGCGGCAACCGCTCCGGCGAAATATTCCAGGCAGTCGGCGGCGGAAGGGGCGTCCGCCACCAGTGTCTCCTGGATCGCCTTTCCGGTGTCGAGGGTTTCGATGCGCGCCAGGTCGGCGTTGCGTGCGCGCAGAATATCGGCGGCGCGGCGCAGGATGCGGCCGCGCTCGACGGGCTTCAGCCGCGCCCAGGCCGGCTGCGCGGAGCGGGCCGCCTCGATCGCCAGCTCCAGCACGTTCGGCGTCGCCGAATGCAGGGTGGCGATGGTCTCGCCGGTTGCCGGATAGATCACCGGCATCGGAGTGCCGCCCTCATCCTCGATATAGCGGCCGTTGACATAGTGCGATGCGGTCGGCTGGGCGCGCATGGCTTTCTCCAAGTCTGTTTGCCAGGAGGGCGGTCAGCCCGACAATGCCCTATCGGTCCGCCACCTGCCAGCGCGGATTGATCCAGGGTTCCTGGTTGGATGGCGCCAGCGGCGTGCGGCCGAGGATATGGTCGGACGCCTTTTCGCCGGTCATGATCGAAGGCGCGTTGAGGTTGCCATTGGTCACCCGCGGGAAGATCGAGGAATCGGCGACGCGCAGGCCCTCGACGCCGATCACCCGGCACTCCGGATCGACGACGGCGGTCAGGTCGTCGGCGCGGCCCATCCGGCAGGTGCCGCAGGGATGATAGGCGCTTTCGGCATGGTCGCGGATGAAAGCGTCGAGTTCGTCGTCGGTCTGCACATGGCTGCCGGGCGAGATCTCCTTGCCGCGGAAGCCGTCGAAGGCCTTCTGCCCGAAGATTTCGCGGGTCAGCCGGATGCAGTGGCGGAACTCGCTCCAGTCGTCCGGATGCGACATGTAGTTGAAGCGGATCACCGGCTTCGCCTTCGGCTCGGGCGAGCGCAGCGTCACCGAACCGCGGGACTTCGAGCGCATCGGCCCGACATGCGCCTGGAAGCCATGCGACTTCGCCGCCGACTTGCCGTCATAGCGCACCGCCGCGGGGATGAAGTGGTACTGGATATCGGGATAGTCGACCCCGGCAGCAGAGCGCACGAAGGCCGCCGCCTCGAAATGGTTGGTGGCGCCGAGGCCGCTCTTGAAGAACAGCCACTGCGCGCCGATCAACGCCTTGGAGAAAGGGTTGAGCACCGAGTTCAGCGTGATTGGCCTGGTCGATTCCTGCTGGATATAGAGTTCCAGGTGATCCTGCAGATTGGCGCCGACGCCTGGACGGTCGGCGATCACCTTTATGCCGTTCTCCTGCAGATGCGCGCCCGCGCCGATGCCGGACAACATCAGGATCTTCGGCGAGTTGATCGACGACGCCGCGACGATCACTTCACGCCGCGCCTTAACGACCTGAATCTTCTTGTTAGCTTCGATCTCGACGCCGACAGCGCGTTGATTCTCGATCACCACGCGCCGCGCGAAGCCTTTGACCAGACTCACATTCTTGCGTTTGAGAGCCGGCTTCAGATAGGCATTCGCCGCCGACCAGCGGCGGCCGCCAAGAATGGTCTGCTCCATCGGCCCAAAACCTTCCTGCTTGGAGCCATTATAGTCGTCGGTGAGCTCGAAACCGGCCTGGCGGCCCGCCTCGACGAAGGCGCCGTAGAGCGGATTCTTCCGTGTGCCGCGCTGCACGTGCAATGGTCCGCCGTGGCCCCGCCAGCCATCCTCGCCGCCGTCGGAATCCTCCATGCGCTTGAAGTAGGGGAGCACGTCGGCGAAGGCCCAGCCGGCCGCACCCTGTTCCGCCCAATGGTCGAAGTCGTGCGCATGGCCGCGCACATAGACCATGCCGTTGATCGAGGACGACCCTCCGATCACCTTGCCGCGCGGCGTCGCCAGCACGCGACCGCCGAGATGCGGCTCCGGCTCGCTGGCGAAACCCCAGTCGTAAAGGCTCATATTGAGCGGGATCGACAGCGCCGACGGCATCTGGATCAGCGGCCCCATATCGGTGCCGCCGTACTCGATGACGATGACCGAGTGCTTGCCGTCCTCCGACAGCCGATAGGCCATGGCCGAGCCGGCGGAGCCGGAGCCGATGATGACGAAGTCCGCTTCAAGCATTGTTCATATGCGCCATAAAATCGGCGAGCGAGACATTGCCGCCGGTTGCAACCACGAGGACGGTCTTGCCCTTCACATCCACCTTGCCGCCCAGTAGGGCGGCCAGCGACGCAGCGCCCGAGGGCTCCAGCACCAGCTTCATCCGCTCGAAGGCGATCTTCATCGCCCGCCGCACCGAGGCGTCGTCGACGGTGACGCCGCGCACGCCGGCGGCGCTCACCGCCGCGAAGGGCGCGTCGCCGGGCTTGCGCGCCATCAGCCCGTCGCAGATCGATTTCGGCCCGATCGGCATGGTCTCGATCGCGCCATGCGCCAGCGACGAGCCCATGCCGTTGAAGCCCTCCGGCTCGACGGCGATGATCTCGGTCTTGGGCGACAGATAGTGGAAGGCGAGCGACACGCCGCCGATCAGCCCGCCTCCGCCGACCGAGCAGAATACCAGGTCGGCATGCGCCTTCTTAGCAGCCAACTGGTCGAGCGCTTCCAACCCGGCGCCGGCCTGGCCTGCGACGATTTCCGGATCGTCGAAGGGATGCAGCAAGGTGAGGTGCTCAGTCTCGGCGATCTCTCGCGCTTTGGCGGCGGCGACCTCCTCACGCGCGCGGTCGCCATGGTCGGTCAGCACCACGCGCGCGCCATAGCCGGCGGTGGCATCGCGCTTGGCGGCTGGCGCGTCGATCGGCATGACGATGGTGACCGGAATGCCCAGCGCCTGGCCGGCGGCCGCCAACCCTTGCGCGAAATTGCCGGAGGAATAGGCCACCACGCCCTTCTTGGCTTCATCCGGCGAAAGCCGCTTCAGCCGCCAATAGGCGCCGCGCACCTTGAAGGAGCCGGCCCATTGCAGCGACTCCGGCTTGACGAAGACGCGCGCTGCGCCGGTTTCCCTGGCCAAAGCCGCCGACTCCAGGAGCGGCGTCACCTGCGTGGCCGTCGAGGTGACGGCATAGGCCTGCCTCAGATGATCAAGCGATGGGACGAGAATGTCTGCCATCATTCGCCTCTCGGATACCGTTTGCTCTCCTCGAGATTGTCGAGGTTCATGTGATTGCGCATGTAGCGTTCCGATGCCTTCTGCAGCGGCTGGTACTCCCACGGGTAGTAGGCGCCGTTGCGCAGCGCCGGGTAGACGACCCAGCGGCGCGCCTGGCTTTCGCGCACGGCGGCATCGAAGTCCGCCATGTTCCAGCGCGCGCGAACCTTTTCCATGAAGGCCGAAACCAGATCGGCGTAAGCGGGGTTGGCGCCGAGATTGTCGAGTTCGCGCGGATCGGCGTCGAGATCGAAGAGCTGCGGCGGATCGAGCTCGCAATGGACGAATTTGTATTTGCCCTCGCGGATCGCCACCATCGGCGCGTAGGAGGCTTCGGCCGCATACTCCATCAGCACCGGCGCCGAGCGCTCCTTACCGGCGGCAAGCGGCAGCAGCGACTGGCCGTCCGTCCATGGCGCGATCCCGCTCATGTCGATGCCGGCGAGGTCGCAGAGCGTCGGCGCCACGTCGAGATTTGAGACAGGCGTCTCGATCAACCCGGCCCTGATGTCCTGGCCGGCCATCATCAAAGGCACCCGCGCCGCACCCTCGTAGAAGCACATCTTGAACCACAGGCCGCGCTCGCCCAGCATGTCGCCATGGTCGGAGCAGAACAGCACGATCGTGTCGTCCAGCATGCGGGTGCGCTCCAGCACCGAGAGCAACTCGCCAAGCTTGTCGTCGAGATAGGAGATGTTGGCGAAATAGCCGCGTCGCGAGCGGCGAATCTGTTCCGGCGTGATGTCGAAACTGTCGTAGTCGGATGCCTTGTAGAGCCGCTTTGAATGCGGATCCTGGCTGTCATAGGGAATGAAGCCGACTTCCGGCTCCAGCGCCGGGCAGTTCTCATAGAGGTCCCAGTACTTGCGCCGCGCGACATAGGGATCGTGCGGATGGGTGAAGGAAACGGTCAAGCACCATGGCCGGCTCGCCGGATCGTCCGACACGCGCGCGAACTCATAGAGCTTCTGCGTCGCGTGGAAGGCGACCTCGTCGTCATACTCCATCTGGTTGGTGATCTCGGCGACGCCGGCGCCGGTCACCGAACCCAGATTGTGGTACCACCAGTCGATGCGCTCGCCGGGCTTGCGGTAGTCCGGCGTCCAGCCGAAATCGGCCGGGTAGATGTCGGTGGTCAGCCGCTCCTCGAAACCGTGCAGCTGGTCGGGGCCGACGAAATGCATCTTGCCGGAAAGCACTGTGTGATAGCCGGCGCTGCGCAGATGATGCGCGTAGGTCGGGATCGAGGAGGCGAATTCCGCGGCGTTGTCATAGACCTGGGTGCGCGACGGCAGTTGCCCGCTCATGAAGGAGGCACGTCCCGGCGCGCAGAGGGGGGAGGCGGTGTAATTGTTGGCGAAGCACGCCGAGCGCGCGGCCAGCGCCTTCAGATTGGGGGCATGCAGGAACTCGGCCGGGCCGTCCGGGAAGAACGTGCCGTTGAGCTGATCGACCATGACGATCAGGAAATTGGGTCGCCGGGTGGTCAAGGCAGGCTCCGTCCGTTGAGCTTGGTTTCGAGATAGTCTTCCACAAGCGCGATCGCGGTCTGCGCGTCCGGCACGCCGTCCTTCAACGCGCGACGGATATAGAGCCCGTCGATCAGCGCCGCGGTCGCTTCCGCCACGCGGTCGGCCTCGGCCCGCGGCAGGATGCCGGTCAGCCCGCTCATCAGGTTGGAATGCAGCCGCCGCGCATAGATGCGGAGCAGGCGCCGCAGCTCGGTCGATTTCTGCGCCTCGACATAGAAGGCGAGCCATGCGGCGATGATCTCGGCCTGGAACTGGTCATCGGAGAAGCTGACCGCGACCACGGAAGAGACGCGCTCACGCGCTGCGTCGGCGGTGTGAAGCGCGCGCCTGGTGTCGATGTTGAGCTCCGTCAGGATGTGCCGCATCGTCGCGAACAGCAGCTCGTCCTTGGCGCCGAAATAGTGATGCGCCAGCGCCGAAGACACGCCGGCCCGGCCGGCGATCTCCGACATCGTCACGTCCAGCGATCCGCGCTCGCCGATCGCCGAGATCGTCGCGTCGATCAGCGCCTTGCGGCGCACGGGTTCCATTCCGACTTTCGGCATTTTGGGGATCCGGTTCGGGTCGAGATTATTTTTTATTGACGCGTCAATCAATAAAAAATCGACGCCGGGATCAACCGATCGTGTCGTTCTGGCCCATGGCGGAGGGCTGGAAAACGGTTCATTGTTGAACAATATTGAATCACGTGCCGCCAAGGATCGTGCTAGGCTGCGGCGCAAATGGAGGTTGCCATGACCGCATGCATCGTCGGCTGGGCGCATTCGCGCTTCGGCAAGCTCGAAGGCGAGACGCTGGAGGGCCTGATCACCAAGGTTGCCGTCGAGGCGCTCGACCATGCCGGCATCGGTCCGGACGATGTCGACGAGATTGTGCTCGGCCATTTCAACGCCGGCTTCTCCCCCCAGGATTTTACCGCCAGCCTCGTGCTGCAGGCCGATGATCGGCTGCGCTTTAAGCCGGCGACCCGTGTCGAGAATGCCTGCGCCACCGGCTCGGCCGCGGTCCGGCAAGGTATCCGCGCCGTCGACGCCAACGCCGCCCGCATCGTGCTGGTGGTCGGCGCCGAGCAGATGACGACGACGCCCGGTCCCGAGATCGGCAAGAACCTGCTCAAGGCATCCTACCTGCCGGAAGAAGGCGACACCCCGGCCGGCTTTGCCGGCGTCTTCGGCAAGATCGCGCAGGCTTATTTCCAGCGCTATGGCGACCAGTCGGACGCACTGGCCATGATCGCCGCCAAGAACCACAAGAATGGCGTCGACAATCCCTACGCCCAGATGCGCAAGGATTTCGGTTATGAGTTCTGCCGCCAGGAAAGCGAGAAGAACCCGTTCGTCGCCGGTCCGCTGAAGCGCACCGATTGCTCGCTGGTGTCGGACGGCGCCGCGGCGCTGGTGCTCACCGACACCGCGACGGCGTTGAAGATGCGCCGCGCCGTCACCTTCCGCGCCAACGAGCATGTCCAGGATTTCCTGCCGATGTCAAAGCGCGACATCCTAGCCTTCGAGGGTTGCGAGCACGCCTGGAACGAGGCGCTGAAGAAGGCCGGCGTCACGCTCGACGACCTCTCCTTCGTCGAGACGCATGACTGCTTCACCATCGCCGAATTGATCGAATACGAAGCGATGGGCCTGGCCAAGCCGGGCGAGGGCGCCAGGCTGGCGCTGGACGGCACGACGGCCAAGGACGGCCGCCTGCCGGTCAATCCGTCCGGCGGCCTGAAGGCCAAGGGCCACCCGATCGGTGCCACCGGTGTGTCGATGCATGTGCTGACCGCCATGCAGTTGACCGGCGAGGCCGGCGGCATCCAGGTGCCGGGCGCGAAGCTCGGCGGCATCTTCAACATGGGTGGTGCCGCCGTCGCCAACTACGTTTCCATTCTCGATCGCATCAGGTAGAAGCGGCCCGCATTAATGCATGTCGCCCAGAAGTGTGCAGCGGTTCTGGGACAACGACATGCATCAAAACAAAGACTTAAAGCGCGTCGCCTGAATCCGTTTCAGCGCGACGTGCTTTAAGCAGCGCCCTCTGGGCGCGTGCGGGAGGCAGCATGTCCAATCCGGTTTTGGTCGAAGTCACGCGCGGTTCTGTGGTCGAAAGCAGGCATCGCGGCGCGGTTTCGGTCTTCGACGCCGACGGCAAGCCCGTCTGGGAGATCGGCGACACCGATCGTCCGGTTTTCCCGCGTTCCGCGGTGAAGGCGATCCAGGCGCTGCCGCTGGTCGAATCGGGCGCAGCCGACGCCTACGGCTTCGGCAACCGCGAACTGGCGCTGGCCTGCGCCTCGCATTCGGGCGAACCCGCCCATGTCGAACTGGCGCGGGCAATGCTCGCCAGGGCCGGTCTCGATAAGACGGCGCTCGAATGCGGCGCGCACTGGCCCAACCATGAAGCGACTTTAGCGCTCGCCCGCGCCGGCGATGTGCCGAGCGCCTTGCACAACAACTGTTCCGGCAAGCATGCCGGCTTCCTCTGCACCTGCGTGCATTCGGGCATAGCCCATCAGGGCTACGTCAAGGAGGGACACGCGCAGCAGGAGATGGTGCGCGACGCCATGCAGTCCGTCACCGGCGCCGCTCACAACAACGACAACAGCGCCATCGACGGCTGCTCGATCCCGACCTATGCCGTGCCGTTGAAGAATTTTGCGCAGGGCTTTGCCCGCATGGCGACGGGCAGGGGCTTTTCGCCCGAGCGCGCCAAGGCGGCGAAGCGTCTGCTTTCGGCCTGCATGGCCGAGCCGTTCCTGGTCGCCGGCACCGGCAAGGCCGATGTCGCGCTGATGCAGGCAGCACCGCGCCGCATCTTCGTCAAAACCGGGGCCGAAGGCGTCTATTGTGCGGCCTTGCCCGAGCTCGGTCTCGGCATCGCGCTCAAATGCGATGACGGTGCCGGCAGAGGGGCCGAGGTGATGGTCGCCGCGGTGCTGGCAAAGCTGTTGCGTAGCGATGAAGCGGTAGCGGCAAGGCTCACCCAACTCGCCCATCCTCCAGTCGAAAGCCGCATCGGCGCCAAGGTCGGCTTGCTGCAACCGACGGCGGCGCTCAATTAGAACATGATCCCGAAAAGTGGGACCGTTGCAACGAAACGTCATCCTGACCTAGCCGTCTTCAGCGACAGGACCAAAGTCATCGGATTCTTTGGCGAAGCCTGGAAGCCATAGCGTTCATAAAACGTCTTGGCTTCATCCGATATGGCATGAACCAGGAGACCGCGAATGCCGAGAATGGCGGCCGCTTGACCGGTCCGCAGAACCGCGTCCTGCAGCAGGGCGACGCCGAGGCCCTTGCCCTGCCAACTTACATCGACAGCCAGGCGGCCAAGCACAGCTATGGGTACGGGATCGGGCATGTTGCGGCGGATCGAACCGGGCGCATCCGCCAGGTCAAGTCCGCCCGATGAAAGGCAATAATAACCGACGACGCGCGTGCTTTCCGCAATCACATAAGTTCTGGACGCGCCGCTGACCTGATTGGCGCGCGCCCGTCGTCGAAGCCATTGATCGAGGCTGTCAGCCCCGCTTTGAAAATGGTCGAGGTCGTGACTATCGGCAAGAAGGGCTGGTGCCGATAGCATCAGTCCCGCCAGGGCTTGGGCGCATTCATCAGCCGGGCAAATCCCTCGCCGCTCGGCGGCTGGTCGAGGATATCGAGATAATGCTGATAGCTTTCGGCATCGACCTTGACGAGCGTCTGGTCGAGCAGCGTGTCTTCGGCTGCGCGGTAGGCGGCGTCGATCATGAAGTCGGAGCGGGTCTTGCCGCGTATCTTCGCGGCGCGGTCGATCAGGCTGCGGACATCCTCGCGGATGCGCAGATTGACGGGCTTGGCGTGGCTGTCGTGGTTTTTGGTGGTCATGGCGATGGATCCTTCCTCATCAGTATAGCATTTCCGCATACACAATGTGTATCTAAATTTGAGGTCAGTGAATTTCATCGCTCGTGACCCGGAAGAACGCTGCCCCTAGCAAAACTGAGCAGCAACGAGTTCGTGTTCTTGCTAGTCTCCTCCACCGTCAACGAGCGCCGGGTGCTGGTCATGCTGGAAGCGGACAAGGTGTTTGCCGGGTCTATCCCGGAAAACTACGATCGCCATATGGTGCCGCTGATTTTCGAGGCCTATGCCGCCGAGACGGCGCGCCGGGCGGCTTCCTTCTCGCCAACCGCCGTTTTGGAGACCGCCGCGGGCACCGGGGCCGTCACCCGCGCTTTGGCGCCGAAACTCTCTCCCGATGCCAGCTACAACGTGACCGATCTCAATCAGCCGATGCTCGACTATGCGGCGTCGCGCCAGGGTCCGGACAGCCGCATTACCTGGCGCCAGGCGGATGCCTTGAAGCTGCCCTTCGACGACGCTGCCTTCGACCTCGTCTGCTGTCAGTTCGGCGCCATGTTCTTTCCCGATCGCGCCGCCGCCTATCGCGAGGCAAAGCGCGTCCTGAAGCCTGGCGGGCATTTCCTGTTCAGCGTGTGGGATCGCATCGAGGAGAATATCTTCGCCAATGACGTGACAAACGCGCTGGCCAGGATCTTTCCGCACGATCCGCCGCGCTTCCTGGCGCGCACGCCGCATGGCTATCACGACAACGACCTCATCCGAGGCGAGCTGGCCGCCGCCGGTTTCTCCGATGTGGCCATCGATACGAGGGCCGAGCAGAGCCGCGCATCCTCACCGCGCGTTCCCGCCGTCGCCTATTGCCAGGGAACCCTGCTTCGCAACGAGATCGAGGCGAGGGAGGCCGGGAGCTTGGCGTCCGCGACCGACTATGTGGAAGCCGCGATCGCCGAAAGACATGGCCGCGGCGCGGTGGCGGCCAAGATCCAGGCCCATATCATAGTCGCTGCGGCCTAGCTCACCTTGTTGCGCTCGACGGTGAGATGCGCGTAGCCAGTATCGGTTGACTGGGAAAGGTCCCCGGTCACCGGATCGGCCCAGCGCTGGCCGATGATGGCGCCATTCTGCGCGGCGTCGATGACATTGTCCGAGATGACGGCCGTGCCGGACCCTTCGACGACCGAAACGACGATGCCGGTCCCGGCCTTGCGGATAATGTTGCCGGTGGCCACGACATTGCGCAGATAGGGCCCCCAGCCGAGCTGCATGCCATAGAGCGGCGCGTTCTCGACGACATTGCCGGAAACCGTCGTGTCGGCTTCGGCGCTGATGCCGACGCCGAAACCGGGCGGATCGGCGGTGTAAGGGCCAACCGTCGTCAGGTTGCGCACGATGTTGTTCGAGCAGACGGCCATGCGGCCGCCTTCGTTGAAATTGACGATCGAGATGCCGTTGGCGGCGCCGTCGACGAGGTTGTTGCTGAGGATCGCGCCTTCGAAGGAGAATTCCGAGTAGATCCCGGTCTCGCCGGAGCGCGAGCAGGTGTTGCCGGTGATCTGCAAATTGCTGGCGCTGTTGGCGCGGATCGCGGTGAAGGCGCAGTCGGAAACGACATTGCCCGAGATGATGACGTTGCCGGCGCGGAAGGCGTTGATGCCGTTGCCGTTCTGGCCGGTGCCGCCGCTGCGCGCGCCGATACGCTGGACGCGGTTGCCGCTGACGATGGTGCCGTCCTCCGCCGCCTGCCAGCGATGCACGAGGATGCCGCCATTGGCGCAGTCGGACACGCTGTTGCCGGAAATCTCCAGCCCGCCGGCCTCGACCGAATAGATGCCGGCATCCGCCGCGCCGGAAATATCGCAGCGGCCGACGCGGCCGACGGCGTGCTCGAGCGCCAGCCCGTTCTTGCCGCTGCCGGTCACCTGGCAATTGTCGATGACCAGATGGGCGACGCGGCGCAGATCGAGCAGACCTTGCGCGTAGTCGGCCAGCCAGCGGTTGCTGCCGTCGAAGACCAGGCCAGTCAGCTCGATATGCTCGGCCTGCTCGGCCATCATCAGATGGCCGTTGCCGCCATAGACGATGCGCGTCGCGCCCGGCACGCCCGACAGGCGCACGCGGGCGGGCAGCTTGAGGTTCGACACGAGATAGGTGCCGGGCGGCAGGAACACCGGCTGGTCGCGATCGCTGGCCTCGGCCAGCATCCTGGCGAAAGCCTTGCTCTGGTCGTCGACCGCGCCTGGCTGCACGCCGATCTCGGTGGCATCGATCGAGCCGCGCATCGCGGCCATCTCGATGCCGGGCAGCGACTTCGCCGATGCCTTGCCGGCAAAGACGCCGGCGACGGCGAAGCCGGCGGCCTGGGCAAGCAGCGTTCGTCTGTTCAACATCGGCACAGGTCCTGGCGTTTCGCCCTGTCTGTCGCAGGAATCGTGCCAGGATGGCCTTATCGGCAAACCGCTTGTGCAGTCGCCTCGCCAAGCCTAAGTTCATTGCATGAGCAGAGCTTTCACCCGCGAAGAAGACAGCGAAAACGCCATTGCCGGCGTCGGCGAACGCCCGGTCAGCACGCACCGCAATCTGGTGACGGAGCGCGGCCTTGCTATGATCGAGGACAATCTCGCCGACCTGCGTGATGTGCTCGCCAAGGCAGAACGCAAGGGCGACCGCGAGCGCATCGCGGTGGTTTCGCGCGACCTGCGCTACTGGACGGCGCGGCGCGAGAACGCCGAACTTTCGGTGCCTGAGCCGGGCAGCGACGTGGTGCGCTTCGGCATGGGCGTCACGCTGGAAGGCGACGACGGCAAGAAGGTGCACTGGCGCATCGTCGGCGAGGACGAGGCCGACCCGTCGAAGGGCTCGATTTCCCATGTCTCGCCGATGGCCATGGCGCTGTTCGGCAAGAAGGTCGGCGAAGTCGTCACCGTCAACGGCAAGGAATGGGAAATCGTCAAGCTCTCGGACAAGGCCGAGAATTAGTCTTCGAGCTTGACGGTATGGTCGCGGAAGAAGGCTGCGGCGCCAGCCTCATCGATTTCGCCTGCTGCGACACCCATGACAAATTCATAGATCGTGCCGTTGTCGGCTGTGAGCCCGTAGCCATTGATGATCAGGAATGCACCGGCCGCGACCATCGCCGTCCGCTTGTTACCGTCGACGAATGCATGGTTCCTCGCGATGCCGAAGATGTAGGCCGCTGCCAGATCTTCGATAGACGGATCACCGTAATTGGCCTTGTTCTCAGCACGGGCGAGGGCGGATTCGAGAGCGTTCTCATCCCTCAAACCCTGCGCACCGCCATGCCGGCGCAACTGCTCGGCATGCATTGCTTCGACAGCGCGGCGCGACAGAAACTGCCAACTCATTCAGCGAGCTTCTGAAGCGCGACTTTGTACTTGTCCATGACCTTACGCGCAGCTTCCATCTGCCGCTCGAAACTGTCATCCACCGGTTCAAGGGCGATGCCTTTGTCGGTCTCGACGATTTGAAGCTGGTCACCCGCCTTCATGTTCATGCGGTCGAGGAGTTCCTTGGGCAGGATCACGCCCTCGGAATTGCCGATCTTGCGAATGGTGGTATTCATGACGGAATATCCTGTTGCAACGCTAATTATAACGTCAAGCGCCGCATGTTGCAACGGGGATTATAACGACGTCAACTCTCCGCCAGCAACCGATCCATCAGCCGGTTCGCCGCTTCCGGGATCACAGTTCCGGGCGGGAAGATCTCCGCCGCGCCTGCCGCCAGCACCGCGTCATAGTCCTGCGGCGGGATGACACCGCCGGCTACGACCAGCATGTCGGCATGGCCGAGCTTCTTCAGCGCTTCCTTGAGCTCGGGGATCAGCGTCAGATGCCCGGCAGCCAAGGAGGACGCGCCGATGATGTCGACGTCGTGCTGCACCGCCAGCTTGGCGATCTCGTCCGGCGTCTGGAACATCGGCCCGACGGTGACGTCGAAGCCCAGATCGGCAAAGGCGCTGGCGATCACCTTCTGGCCGCGGTCATGGCCGTCCTGGCCCATCTTGGCGACCAGGATGCGCGGCTTGCCGCCGGATTTCTTTTCGAACGCCTCGATCTTTTCCTGCAACCGGTCGAGCGCCGGGTCGTCGCCGAGCGCGTCGCGATAGACGCCTGAGATCGTCTGGACCGCAGCCGTATGCCTGCCGAACACTTTTTCCAGCGCCAGCGAAATCTCGCCGACGGTCGCGTTGGCGCGTGCCGCGCGGATCGCGAATTCGAGCAGGTTCTCGCCGCTCTCGGCGGCACGGGTAAGCGCTGCCAGCGCATCCTCCAGCGCTGCGACGTCGCGCGTGCCCTTCAGCCGCTGCAGCTTCGCCAATTGCCTGGCCTTCACCTCGGCATTGTCGATCTTCAGCACATCGACTTCGATATCCGTCTGCGGCCGGTGCGCGTTGACGCCGACCAGAATTTGCTCGCCGGAATCGATGCGCGCCTGGGTGCGGGCCGCCGCTTCCTCGATGCGCAGCTTCGGGATGCCTTTTTCGATCGCCGCTGCCATGCCGCCGAGGCCTTCCACCTCCTCGATATGGGCGAGCGCCCGCGCCGCAAGGTCGTGCGTCAGCCGCTCGACATAGGCCGAGCCGCCCCACGGGTCGATCATGCGCGTGGTGCCGGATTCCTTCTGCAGGATGAGCTGGGTGTTGCGGGCGATCCGGGCCGAATGGTCGGTCGGCAGCGCCATCGCCTCGTCGAAGGAGTTGGTGTGCAGCGACTGGGTGTGCCCCTGCGTCGCCGCCATCGCCTCGATCATCGTGCGTGTGATGTTGTTGTAGGGGTCCTGCGCCGTCAGCGACCATCCGGAAGTCTGGCAATGGGTGCGCAGCGACAGCGAGCGCTCGTCCCTCGGCGAAAAGTTCTTCTGCATCAGGCTCGACCAGAGCAGCCGCGCGGCCCTGAGCTTGGCGACCTCCATGAAGAAGTTCATGCCGATCGCCCAGAAGAAGGAAAGGCGCGGCGCAAAGCGGTCTATGTCGAGACCGGCGGCGACGCCCGCGCGCGCATATTCGATGCCGTCGGCGATCGTATAGGCGAGCTCGAGGTCGGCCGTCGCGCCGGCTTCCTGCATGTGGTAGCCGGAGATCGAGATAGAGTTGAACTTCGGCATGTGCCTGGAGGTGTAGGCGAAGATATCCGACACGATCCGCATCGAGGGTTTCGGCGGATAGATGTAGGTGTTGCGGACCATGAACTCCTTCAGAATGTCGTTCTGAATGGTGCCGGCGAGATCCTTCTGCGCGACGCCCTGTTCCTCCGCCGCGACGATGTACAGCGCCATGATCGGCAGCACCGCGCCGTTCATGGTCATCGACACGGTCATCTCGTTGAGCGGGATGCCGTCGAAGAGCTGGCGCATGTCGAGGATGGAATCGATCGCCACGCCCGCCATGCCGACATCGCCGGCGACGCGCGGATGGTCGCTGTCATAGCCGCGATGCGTGGCAAGGTCGAAAGCGACCGACAGGCCTTTCTGGCCGGCCGCGAGGTTGCGCCGGTAGAAGGCGTTGGACTCCTCGGCCGTCGAGAAGCCGGCATATTGCCGGATCGTCCAGGGCTGCTGGACATACATGGTGGGGTAGGGCCCGCGCACGAAGGGCGGCAGGCCAGGATAGGTGTCGAGGTTGGCGAGCCCCTTCAGGTCGCCTTGCGTGTAGAGGTGTTTCACGGCGATGCCTTCCGGCGTCATCCGCTGGCCCTTGAGCTCGACCGGCGCGCGACGCGGCGCCGCCCAGCCGATCCTGCTGAAATCCGGGATCATGATCCGGCTCCGATCGATTGGTCGATGCGCACCGGAAACAGCGGCTCGCAGGTCGCGACGCCTTCCGTCAGCGCCGGGCGCCGCTCCTGCGGCAGCGTCTCGACCGGGCGCTCCGTGCCGGCGCGGTAGAGCGTCGTGCCGACGATGCCGCGTTCGCCGGCCCGGTAGGCGCCGTTGCGCTTGGCCGCCGCCGTCTGCACGCGGTTCTGGATATAGCCCTGCTGCAGGCTGGCGAGCACGCCGCCCTCGGCCTCGATGCGCTGGAATTCTTCCCAGGCAGCAGCGCAGAGATCGTCGGTCAGCGTCTCGACGGCGCCCGAGCCGCTGGCGGGGTCTGCGACTTGGCCGAGATGGCTCTCTTCGGCCATGATCATCTGCGCGTTGCGGGCGATGCGGCGGGCAAAGCCCGCCGGCAGCCCATGCGCGATCGTGTGCGGCAGCATCGAGATCGAATCAACGCCGCCGGTTGCCGCCGCGAAGGCTGCGATCGCCGTGCGCAATATGTTGGTCTCCGGGTCGGCCGTGGTCATCATGCGATAGGAGGTCTCGGCATGGATGCTGGCGGTCGAGGCCGGAATCGAGCAGGCTTCCTGGATGCGCGCCCACAGCTTGCGCAAAGCCCGCACCTTGGCCATCGACAGGAACTGGTCCTGGTCGACGCTGAGCGCGAAGCCGATATGCGGTGCCGCATAGACGAGCGGCTGGCGCGCCTTCTCGAACATCCTGAGATAGGACACGACGGAGGCCATCATCGTGCCGAGCTCCTGCGCCTCGGTGGCGCCGGCATTGTGGAAGACGCGGCCGTCGGCTTCGAGCAGCACGCCCGGCACGCCCATCGAGAAGAAATGCGCCAGCGACTGCGGCATCGATTCCTGCAGCGCCTCGATCGAGGTGCGCAGCCGCCCGGTGCCGGCGAAGATCGCCGCCGGGTCGATGCCGAAGGAGAGGTTTAGCTTGGTCGGATCGGAGCGGCGTTTGCTCAGGAAGGCGAGCAGCCAGTCGGCCACGGCGCGGCTCCAGGGATGGGCGTCGATGCGCACCTGCACGCGGTTGAGCGGCACGCCGTCGAGCACCCGTTCCAAAGCTTCCGCGGTGCGCGGCAGGCCGTAGCCGAAGGCATTCGGCGCGCCCTCGAAGACAAGCGACAGGCCGGTGGCGCCTTGGGCGATGTCTTCCAGGGCTTGCGCGCTGGCCCGGGCGATGTCCGGGTCGTCGACGCGCTGGCTGACGATCCAGGGCGTCGCCGGGTTTTTGCGCGGCCATGGATCGGCGGCCGTCGAGCGCTGGCTGAGCGGCTCGATGCGGATGCCGTCATCGGTGCGGGAAACGAGTTTTTCCTCGAAGGAACCGCCGGCAAGGGCCTTCTCCGCCAGCGCCTGCCAACGCTTGGCGTCCGGGTTCGGAAGGTCGACATCCCTGGTCATGGCGCCGGCGCCCATCGCTCTCCTCGCTTCTCGGCCGCATCAGCCGGGTCCAGCCAATCTAAGGTCGGGAACCGGATATCACAATGCGTTATCCGCCCGGGTTCTCCCGCGGCCAGCCAATCGATTGCCAAACATGCGCAAAATCCGCAAGCTCCAATGGCCAGATTCCGGGCCGCTCCCAAATCGATACTGGCCATTGCCGCATGCGGCGCGCGTTACTATACCTCCGGGTGAGGCCCTTTGAGCGGAACAGATTGCGGAGACCGGACATGGTTGACGAGACCAGCATCTTCATCGGCGCCAGCCGCAAGCCGGACGATTCCTATCAGCGCGCGGAAGAGCTTTTGCTGCGCTACGGCAACCGCCACGGCCTCGTCACAGGGGCCACCGGCACCGGCAAGACGGTCAGCCTGCAGATCCTGGCCGAGGGCTTTTCGAATGCCGGCGTGCCGGTGTTCTGCGCCGACATCAAGGGCGACCTTTCCGGCATATCCATGATGGGCGAGGCCAAGGATTTCCTGGTGAAGCGCGCCGAACAGGTGAAGCTCGATCCCTGCCAGTTCCAGGAATTCCCGGTCATCTTCTGGGATCTGTTCGGCGAGCAGGGCCATCCGATCCGCGCCACCATCTCCGAGATGGGGCCGCTGCTGCTTTCGCGGCTGATGAACCTCACCGAGGCGCAGGAAGGTGTCATGAACATCGCCTTCCGCATTGCCGACGAAGAAGGCCTGCTGCTGCTCGATCTGAAGGACCTGCAGGCGCTGCTCGCCAACATCGCCGAGCGTGCCGACGAGCTCAGCGCGCGCTATGGCAATGTCACCAAGCCTTCCGTTGGCGCCATCCAGCGCACGCTCCTGGTGCTGGAGCAGCAGGGTGCCGCGAATTTCTTCGGCGAGCCGGCGCTGCGCATTACCGACATCATGCGCACCACGCGCGATGGCCGCGGCGCGATCAGCGTTCTGGCCGCCGACAAGCTGATGATGAATCCCAGGCTCTACGCCACCTTCCTGCTCTGGCTGATGTCGGAGCTGTTCGAGGAACTGCCCGAGGTCGGCGATCTCGACCAGCCGAAGCTGGTGTTCTTCTTCGACGAGGCGCATCTTCTGTTCGAGGACGCGCCGAAGGTGCTCATCGATCGTGTCGAGCAGGTGGTGCGGCTGATCCGCTCCAAGGGTGTCGGCGTCTATTTCGTCACTCAGAACCCGCTGGATATTCCGGAGAAGGTGCTCGCCCAACTCGGCAACCGCGTCCAGCACGCGCTGCGCGCCTATACGCCGCGCGAGCAGCAGGCGGTGCGGACCGCGGCCGAGACCTTCCGGCCCAATCCCGACTTCGATTGCGCCACCGCCATCACTCAGCTGGCCACCGGCGAGGCGCTGGTCTCGATGCTGGAGGACAAGGGCGTGCCGGCCATGGTCCAGCGCACGCTGATCCGGCCGCCGTCATCGCGGCTCGGACCGATCACGCCGGACGAGCGCCGCAAGATCATCGCCGAGAGCCCGGTCGCCGGCCAGTACGACCAGGTCGTCGATCGCGAATCGGCCTTCGAGATCCTGCAGAAGAAGACCAAGGAAGCGCAGGATGCCGAGGCGCAGGCACAGCAGCAGAACAGCGGCGGATCGCGCTGGACCATTCCCGGTTTCGACGATGTGCTCGGAACCGGCAACCGGCGGTCTTCCAACCGCCAGACGGTGGCTGAAGCCGCCATCAAGTCGGTGGTGCGCTCGGTCGGCTCCTCCGTCGGCCGCGCCATCGTGCGCGGCATCCTGGGGAGCCTGGCCAGAGGGCGGTAGAGCGAGACGGCTGCTGTCCGCCGGCAGCCCCGGACAGCCCAGCCCGTTAAGCAAGACCAAGCAGGGCTGTCCTCGCCGCATCAGCGAGCTTTGACTGTGCGCCAATAATCCACGTTTGGCCAGTTGTGCCTGCGGTGGAAAGGCCTATGATGAATGTATCGCTGACAACTAATATTTGACGTCGGCGGCTGAGAGACAGCGACCGCGCTCCCGTCTGTACAGACCGGAGTTTCGCTTTGGTGGACCATCATTTAAAAATTATGCGTGAGATCGTCGCTCGCCGGCCAGCGAACATAGCCGTACACACGCAGCTTGTTGCAGGGTCGAGAGAATGCATCGCCCGTTCCAAGCTCCTACTTGCCATCACAAAGTGGCAGATCGATATGCCCGCGCGGCCTGACCAGCCTTGGCTTCCGTCCCCGGGGGAGGCTGGCATTGGTGCCGCTAGCTAGAATCCGTTGAACTCCGGAACGGTCAATCGGCTCGCACAAGAGACGGGAATCTCCGAAACCCAAGCGTGGGAGCTTGTCACCCTGCTGGGTCCGAATTGGGCTTCACTCGCTCGAGAAGCGGCGCTCTTGGTCGGGCGAAGCGCACCCTCTCCCTAGGACTTCGCCATGGACCTACAAAGCAAACTGGAAAACCTGAAATTTGCGCAGTCCATGCTCGTGGAAATCGCGCGCCGAACAGACGCGGCCGGAGAGAAGCTTCTCACGTATCTGATCCAGATGGCACACAGCGAAGCCGAAGACCGAATAACCGAACTGAACGAGCGGCAGCCGGCATCACGCGAGCGCTTCTGACACTCAATGCTGCGCATGGGGGGCTGACCGGCAGGAGCCGTCCTATTACCTTACGACGAAAAAATCTTACTTGAGAACAATGGGATAGCGTCAGTGGCATCTAAAGCTTTCGTGACAGGAAGTTTTCCTCACCGAACCGCAATTTCGTGAAATACCGAAGGCCTCAAATCATGGCTTTTGATTGTTGCCGTTGGGTCGCAATCCGATGGCGTCCACCAACCATGCGCATGATCACGAATTGTTTTGCCTGGGGAACCGAAAACACGTGTTGAGGTTGGGCCAAGACGGGCGGGGGCTGAGCATCAGGAGGCCCCGTTGCGGCGCGACGATGACCTACCAGCCCTGTTGTCGGAAGTCGCTTCCGACCGAGATCCTTTGCTGAACGCGAAAGGCGGATTGTCGGCCAGGCACACCCAGCAGATCCAGCAATTCCTGAGAGAGAATTTCTCGCGCAAGCTGTCGCTGGCGGAGATGGCGGCCGTGTGCGACCTGTCCCCATATCATTTCGCCCGCGCTTTTTCGAAGACGTTCGGGGTGTCGCCGCATCAATACGTCTTGGGTCTTCGTCTCGACCTTGCCGAAAAGCTGCTGGCCGATAGCCGCATGTCTATCACGGACATTGCCGATTTGAGCGGGTTCTCAAGCCAGAGCCACTTCACCACCATGATGAGGAAATATCGCCATGCGACGCCTCAGCAGGTACGCACGGGGCAGCGCCGCTCTCGATCCGGGAATTAAGGTCGTCCTAATTTAGCGGTGATCAAGTTTAACTTTGGCTAATTAAAGTAGTTCATGAAGTAACACGCTGTTAACTAGGGATATTTTGCGTAATATTTTTGAACGAAACAGCAATATATTGGAATACCCGAGATCAAAAACATGACCTCCTGAGGCAATTCGGGCAGACCCGGATTCTGATTTGGCTGCGGGGGCATATGAGCGACGACACGGCGAATCGCCGAAGCCTTTCCGAGGAGATCGGCTATTGGCTGGAGTCGGCTTCCAGGACGCTCGAGAAGCGCTATGGCAGCGGCGTTCCTCAGACCAAGCAAGACCTCCTGCTGGCGCACTACCTCTATGGTCTCACCGCTGTCGTCCATGCCGGCGAGACGCCCGCCTCGCATCTGGCCGCTATGCGCTCGTATCTCGGCCGTCTTCTCCCAGAAGATCGAGTCGTTCAGGCGCTCCGGGCCGTGGCTGAGGAGGGGGACACCTGGCTTGAAAACACGCTCGATCGTGTCGAGGCGATCGGGGAGAAGCAAGGCCATGCGCTGCTGGCCCAGGGCATCGATATCGTCATTCCATTTCCAAGCAGACACGCGTCAGTGGCAGGGTCGGCGGAACCTGTCGTCGAGCGCGACCCACCAAAGGAGGCACTCTCGCAATGAATCTCGGGCAAGCACGAAACGTCCGGCGTGGATCGGCCGGCTTCGCTGGAAACTGGGTTCCGGGCACAGCCGACGGCCGTTCGCTCCGTCGCCGCCTGATGGCGGCGCTGCGCAACGCGTATCGCGTCCTCGGCATGCGCCGTAAGGGATTGGGGCTCGGTACGCTCGGTGCGGGCAGGACATTGGCGGCAGCGTTGGGTGCGATTGCATTGGGCGGCATCGCAACTCCGGCATCGGCGCAGGTTTTCGGCGGCGGCGGCACGGCAAACGGAGTGCGCGGTATCGCGTTTGGATCCGGAGCCGTGCAAAACGGAGCCGACTCGATAGCCGAGGGTACCAATGCCAGCGCTGGCAGCCAGAATGCCGTCGCCATCGGCTTCCAGTCGGTCGCTTCCCAGATCAACTCCATCTATCTTGGCTCGCGGACTGTCGCCGGAACAGGTGCGACTGCCGCGAGCGCCATCGGCATCGGCACGGATGTTACGGCATCGCAGGCCGACGCCATCGCGATGGGGCGTGCATCCGTTGCGTCGGCACAATACTCGGTGGCTCTCGGCCTGAGCGCGAAAGCCACAGGCGCCGGCGGTGCGATGGCTTTAGGCCAAGGCACAGTCTCAAGCGGCATCAACTCGGTCGCGCTCGGCGTTAACGCCAACGCCACCGGAGCCGGCGCCAACGCCTTGGGCACCTTTGCCACTGCTTCAGGAGGAAATTCCACTGCCCTCGGCACTAGCTCCACGGCCAGCAACAACTATGCGACGGCCGCAGGCTGGGGATCCGTCGCCGGTGCGGTCCGGTCGACGGCTTTGGGCGTAAGCGCTCAAGCGACGGGGACTGATAACACCGCCGTCGGTTCAAATGCTCAGGCGACCGGTACGAGCGGTGCCGTAGCTCTTGGCGTCAATGCCTCAGCGAGCTCTACAAACTCGGTTGCGCTTGGATTTGCGACAACGTCGTCCGGTTTGTCGTCCACCGCCCTCGGGCAAGGCTCGCAAGCGACCGTGGACTTCGCGACTGCGGTCGGCCGTGGCGCCCGCGCGCAGGGGATAGCCTCCACTGCCGTCGGAAATTTCTCCACCGCATCCGCGGACAATGCCATCGCCATGGGCAACCTCGCCGCTGCAAACAGCGTTGACGCGGTAGCCATCGGTACGTCTGCGACTGCCACGGGCGGCAAGGCCGTCTCCATTGGGTCCGGCAACACCGCCTATGGCGATGGCGCGGTATCGATCGGCGATCCGAGCTATGCCAGCGGCACCGGCGCCTTCACCGGCGGCGCCAACAACATCGCCAACAGCGACGGCACGGCGACCGCCACCGCCGCCAACATGGCGGCCGGCGCCGTGGCCATCGGCAACAACAACAAGGCGATCGGGCAGGGCTCCGTGGCGCTGGGCAATGGCTCTACCGCCGGTGCCGCCGGCTTCACCGGCAACGTCGCGCTGGGCAATGGCGCGACCGCCACGGCAAGCTCTGGCGATGTGGCGCTCGGCTCGGGCTCGGTCACCCAGACGGCTGTCGGCACGGGCAGCGCGACCATCGGCGGCACGACTTACACCTTCGCCGGAACAACGCCGACCTCGACGGTCAGCATCGGCGCGCCGGGCGCGGAGCGGACCCTCACCAATCTCGCGGCAGGGCGCCTCGACGGCGGCTCGACCGATGCGGTGAACGGCTCGCAGCTCTTCGCGACCAACCAGAAGGTGACGCAGAACACCACCGACATCGCCAATCTCAGCTCGTCACTGACCAACATCAACACCGGCGGCGGCATCAAATATTTCCACGCCAACTCGACGCTTGCCGATTCCCAGGCGCTGGGGACGGATTCCGTCGCGATCGGCCCGAATGCCGTCGCCACCAATGCCGGCGATGTGGCGATCGGCCTGAATTCGGTGTCCGGCACCACGACCGCGGTCGGCAGCACGGTCATCGGCGGCACGACCTACACCTTTGCCGGCGGGACGCCGGCCGGTGCCTTCTCGGTGGGCTCGGTCGGCGCGGAGCGCCAGATCCAGAACGTCGCGGCGGGGCAGTTGAGCGGTTCCTCGACCGATGCGGTGAACGGCTCGCAGCTCTTCGCGACGAACCAGCAGGTGACGCAGAACACCACCGATATCGCCGCCAACACCGCCGACATCACCACTCTCGGCAATGCCATCACCAACATCGCCGGCGACACCTCGACCGCCTATACCGATGCCAATGGCGAAGGTATCCGCTATGTGCGCACCAACGACACGACGCTCCCGGTCACCGATGCCTTCGCGCAAGGGGTAGGCTCCTCGGCGCTCGGCTACCAGGCGACTGCTTCCGCCGCCAATTCGCTGGCGCTCGGCCGCGGCACCACAGTCTCCATCACCGACGGCGTGGCGCTCGGCTCCGGCTCGGTTTCGGACCGCGCGGTGGCGCCGGCATCGGGATCGATCCTCTCCGGCACCGGCCTCATCCCCTACAACACCACGGACCTGACGCTCCTCGGCGCCGTGTCTGTGGGTAACTCGACATCCTATCGCCAGATCACCAACGTGGCCGACGGCACGCTGGATCAGGACGCCGTCACGCTTCGCCAGTTGAAGGGCGCGCTGAGTTCCTTCGCGGTGACGGGGACCATGTACTTCCATGCCAATTCGACGGCCTCGGACTCGCTGGCGGTCGGCGCCGAGTCCGTGGCGATCGGTCCGCGCACCACCGTCAACGGCGACAACGGTATTGGCATGGGCAACGGCGCCATCGTGCAGCAGACGGCGCCGGGCGGTATCGCCATCGGCCAGAACGCGATCTCCAACCAAGCCGACAGCATCGCCTTCGGCACCAACTCGACCGCCAACGGCGCCCAGTCGATGGCGCTCGGCGCCGGCGCCACCGCCAACGAGCCGGGCAGCGTCGCGCTTGGCGCAGGTTCGACAACCGCAGCGGCGGTTGCCACCACCGGCACGACGATCAACGGCGTCAACTACACCTTCGCCGGGACCAATCCGACGAGCACGGTAAGCGTCGGCAGCGTCGGCAACGAGCGCACCGTCACCAACGTGGCCGCTGGCCGGATCAGCCAGACTTCGACCGACGCAATCAACGGCAGCCAGCTTTACGCGACCAATCAGGCCGTCGAGGCCATGCAGGGGAGCGTCGGCGATCTGAACGAGTTCGCGATCCAGTACGACAAGAACACCGACGGTTCGAAGTCGAACTCGGTGACGCTGGTCGGCGGCGACGTGAATGCGCCGGTCGTCATCCACAATGTCGGCGCCGGTACCGCCAACACCGATGCGGTCAACGTGCAGCAGCTCAATCTTGGGCTGGCGACCACGCTCGACAACTCCAAGACCTACACCAACCAGGTGGCGGCCACCACGCTGCAGCAGGCCAATGCCTACACCGACTCCAAGCTCAGCCAGCTCAACATGGACATGAGCGAGGCGCGCGGCGAAGCGCGCCAGGCGGCCGCGATCGGCCTTGCGGCCGCATCGCTGCGCTATGACGACCGTCCCGGCAAGCTCAGCGTGGCGGCCGGCGGCGGCTATTGGCGCGGCGAGGGGGCCGTGGCGTTCGGCGCTGGTTACACCAGCGAGGACGGGCGCGCCCGGGCCAACCTGTCTGGGACGACGGCGGGCGGGCATTGGGGCGTCGGCGCGGGCGTCAGCTTTACCCTGAACTGAGTCTGTTGATGGTCAGGCAAGCCGGCTCCGCTGTCGCATTGTGCATGACTTGCCTGCTCCTGTCCGGACCGTTTGCGGCCGGGCAGGAGGCGGGACCTTCTGCCTATCGGATAAAGCCTTCGGACGTTGCGGTGCCTGCGGGCGTAAAGCTCGGCGACTACCAACGCACCACGCGTCCGTTCGAGAACTGGACACTGATCTGCGACGAGAATCTGCAGGCCAGAAAGCGTGTGTGCAACATCAGCCAGTCCTTCGTCGACGAGAGCCAGGCCCCGGTCTTCAGCTGGACGCTGGCGGCCGACGAGAAGGGCAAGCCCTTCATGATATTGCGGACCCCGAGCCAAGCCGGTGCGGGAAGCAAGCTCTCGCTCAAGCTTGCCGGTCGCAAGCAGCCCGTCGACGTTCAGCTGCAGGGCTGCGATGCGTCGGTTTGCGTCGGCTATCTGCCTGTAGGGCCGGCCCTTCGCGAGCAGATCGGGAAGGAAACCGTCGTCCAGGTTTCCTATTCGCTGCCGTCGGGAGCGACCGTCAGCCTGGATGCTCCCTTCAAGGGGCTGAAGACCGCGCTTTCGGCCATCAAATAGAAAGACTTTGAAATGACACGCCAATCCATCGAAGACAGAATCCTGGCGCGCGCCGAGCCGGTTGCGCTGTCGGAGCCACAGGGCTCGCCGCCACGCTCGCAAGCCTGGCGCCTGGTACGAAACACCGCGCTGCTCGGCGCGTTCGCTGTCCTGGTCGCGGCGGCGGTCGTCCTGTCGTTCCGTCTCTATCCCGCGCTCGGGACATTCGTCGCGGGCACGGCTTCCGCGCAGGCACAGGCGCCCGTGCAGGGCGAGCCGACGCAAGCCGCGCCTGCGCCGGCAGATGCCTCGGCGAACAAGAATCCGTTTCAGGCGCATGTCGCCCAGGCGGGCGTGCGCACCTGCGCCAACCTCTTTGCCACGCTCGGAGAGGCTCTGACTGCCGGATCGACCTATGCGGTCCAGACGCAATGGGACAAGACCTCGCCCGATGCGCATGCCGTGCAGGCGGTCGCCGGGATGAGCTACAATCTGCCGGACTATAAGACGCAGGCTGCCGGCGTCGTCTTTGCCTCGCCTGTCGGCCAGACCTGCGAGGGCGGCTTCGTGCGGGTGGCTCCGTTCCAGAAGTCCTGTCAGGAGGTCGCGCAGACCCTACCGAAAGGCAGCGTTCCGGCGGACAATCTATCGAACACCAGCCTGTTCAATCTGGCCAACAATGGCGGCCAGGCCCTGCTGGTCCCCACCGGCAACACCTGCATCGTCGTCTCGGTCGCGCGCATGGGCGGATAGCGGCCAGGCACAGTCACCGATCTTGAACAGCTGCACTCGGGAGCTACGAAAATGCTGATCAACCGTCGCCTCTCACTCCCGCTGCTGGCGGCACTGGCCGGGCTTACCATCGCCAGCCATGCCGCCGACCTGGTGGCGCCGCCGCCGGCTGAGACGGGCGAGGAAAAAGGCATCTGGGGCGCAATCGCCTATTCGCCGGATGACGGCCGTCACGGCTTTTTCTGGGGTGCCGACAAGCGCCAGGAAGCCGAAGACATTGCGCTCAAATATTGCAAGAACGCGGACGGCAAGGGCTGCAGGGTGGTCGAAGTGTTCCGCAACCACCGCCATTGGGACGATGACGACGGCACCGGCTTTCCCTATGAGCACTGCGCGGCGCTCTCGGTCGGCAAGAGCCGTGGCGCGGCCACCCCGTTCTGGGGCGTGGCGTCGGCCACGACCCGCAAGGATGCGCAGGACAAGGCCACGGCCCAATGCGGCGGCGAGGGGAAGGAGTGCAAGATCCGCGAGTGGGTCTGCACCTGATTTCGCAATCCGAGTTAGACGGGTATTGTGATCAGCCGACCTCGATGTTCATCTCGGCGATCAGCCGCTCGCGGCCGGCAAGCGAGTTCAGCGCCTTGTCGCCCAGCTCGCGGGCCACGAGGTTGAGCAGCGCCTCGCAAAACACGACATAGGCGCCCATGCTGTTCGAATAGAAGCTGCTGGCATGCGGGATGAAAAACGCATGCTGGGCTGGGGGAACAAGTGGCGAGGAACGTGAGTCGGTGATCGCGATTACCTTCTGGCCGTTTGCCGCAGCAATACGGCCAACCTCGGCGACGCTGCGCGTATAGGGCGCGCAACTCGCCGTGATGACGACGTCACCCGGCTCGAGCTGCGATAGCGCCTCGGCGACGCCGAGCCGAGGCGCATCGAGCAGCGCCACGTCCGAGCGTACCATGCCCAGGCAATAGGTGAGGAAGCTCGCAAGCGAATGGAACTGGCGGACGCCGTGCACCCGCACGCGGCGTGCGCCGGCCAGCAGCGCGGTTGCGCCTCTCAGCGAGGCGCTATCCAACTGGCCGAGGAAGCCGTCGACGTTCGCCGCCGTTTCTCGTGCCAGCCGCTCGAAGACTTCGACCTCGGCGCCACCTGCCGAAGGCGTCGTCATTAGCCTTCCGGCCTGGCGGCTGTAGAAATATTGCTGGTCGTCGGCGATGGCCTTGCGGAAGACAGCTTGGAAATCGCTGAACCCTTCGAAGCCGAGACGCTTCGCCAGCCTGGTCAGCGTGGACGGATTGATGCCGAACTGATCGGCGAGCTCCGATATCGTGCGGACGGCGGACTGTTCGGGCGCCTCGACCAGCTTGGCGAAGACGTCATGCGCCTTGGAGCCGAGGGAAAAGCCCGCCTCGTCGCGGCCGACCGAGAGCGCCAACGCCCTCAGATCCTCGATGGTGCGCGGCGGCTCCGCGACGGCTTCCTCTGGCATCGTTTCCCGTTCACCCCGCGACAGGGACCAGCCCATCCCGCATGTCGAAGCGCGCTGCTTCGTGCTGTCCATCGTAGACAGCCCACTCGACCTTGTCAGCCCCGACGCGGAAGACAGCGCTGGCAAGCGTGTTCTCGACATCGCTGTCGGCCGGGTCCGTGCGGTAGATCGGCAGCTCCGGGTCGGCCGCGTCCCACAAGATGCCGAGCGCGCGGCGTTGCGGCTCGGACTGAGGCGTCTCATTCAGCAGCGCTTCGCCTCGTCGCTGGCGCACACCGGAGGAGCCGGTGACGATCTGCGACATGCGCCCGGTGTCGGCATGGATCAGGTGGTTCGAGTGAACGCGCGCCGCCTCGACGCGATCGACCGACAGGGCCTGCGCGGTGAACTCGACGCTGAGCAGCCGCTCATCGCCGGCCTGCGCCAGGGTCAGGTGAAAGGCGCCGGCGCGGGGCGCCGATTTGAGCAGCGCCAGCGCTGCGTCGAGGTCCGGCGCGTCGAGCACTGCCCGGGCGAGCACCATACGCGGCGCTCCGGCGCCGCCGGCCAGCGGCCTGGTATTGTTGACCGTCTGCACCAGCCCGCTCGACGTCGCCGCGAATGTATGTCCAGGCAAGGAGCCGGGGTAGACGAAGGCGGTGAATTGATTGCCGCCTTCGGACGTCACATGGGCCAGCGCGCAGTGGCCGGCGAAATCCGGGTCGCCGTCCTCGTTGTGGCCGATGACATGCGGGGACCCCGGTAGTTGCACCGTCGTGCAGCCATCGGGTGCCATTGCCCAGATGTCGCCGCGGCAGTTCCACAGGAAGACGTCGTCGAAAGCCAATTCAAGTCCGGCGGCGAGGCCCTGCAGCTCGGCCCAGTATCGGGGGAACCGCTCCCGCACGATCGCCGCCATCATGCCGATGCGTGGATCGGCGCGCCGAGCGTTTAGCTCGCGCCATGCGGCGGACGTCTGGAAATGGTCGTTGAGCGCCGCTCGGCCGAAGCGCCCGAGAGCAGCCCCGACGTCGTAGGGCGACCCCGAGACATCGATGAAGGAAAGCCGGAGGCCGGCGTCATGCGACATGCTGGAGAAACTCTTTCAAGCGAGGATTTTGCGGGTTCGCAAGCAGCTCCCGCGGCTCGCCGTCGACGGCGATCTTGCCGCCTTCCATGAAGATCAGCCTGGTCCCGACCTTGCGGGCAAAGGCCATCTCGTGGGTGACGACGATCATCGTCATGCCTTCCTCGGCCAGCGCCTGCATCACGCGCAGCACCTCGTGCCTGAGTTCAGGATCGAGCGCCGAGGTCGGCTCGTCGAACAGCATCAGCTTCGGCTTGACGGCAAGCGCACGCGCAATGGCGACGCGCTGCTGCTGGCCGCCGGAAAGCTCGCTCGGATAGTGATGCGCCCTTTCGGCAAGACCGACCTTGGCGAGCATTTCCAATGCCTGCTTGCGTGCCTCCGCCCGCGTCTCGCCACGCACGCGGCGCGGACCGAAGGCGACGTTTTCCAGCGCCGTCATCTGCGGAAACAGGTTGAACTGCTGGAAGACCATGCCGGCTTCCTGGCGGATCAGGCGGACCTTGCGGCCGCCGGATTTGACGCTGATGCCGTCAACGACGAGGTCGCCACCATTGATCTCCTCCAGCGCGTTGATGCAGCGAAGCAGCGTCGACTTGCCGGAGCCGGAGGGGCCGATCAGCACCACCTTCTCGCCGGGCTCGATCGAGAGATCCACCTGATCGAGGATGGTAACCTGGCCGAAGCGCTTGGTGACTTTATTGAACGCCACGATGCTCACAGGATGCGCATCCTCTTTTCGGTCAGCCGCAGGATGAGTGTAAGCGTGCCCGTCATGATCAGGTAGAACATCGCCACAGCCGACCAGATCTCGACGGCACGGAAGTTGGCCGCCATGATTTCCTGGCCTTGCCGGGTGAGCTCGCCGACGCCTATGACGATGAACAGAGAGGTATCCTTCAGGCTGACGATGAACTGGTTGCCGAGCGCCGGGATCATGCGGCGGAAGGCAAGCGGGCCGATGATGTAGAAAAGCACTTTCCAGAACGGCAGGCCGAGCGCCAGGCCGGCCTCGCGCAAGCCGCGATGGACGGAAAGGAAGGCGCCGCGCACGATCTCGGCGATATAGGCGCCCGCATTGATGATGATCGCCATGATCGCCGCCGCCAACGGATTGATGCGGACATCCGCCAGGATCGGCAGCGCGAAATAGATGAACATCACCTGCACGATGATCGGCGTGCCGCGAATGATCTCGATATAGACCATGGCGATGGCGTTGAGCACGATGTTGCCATAGGCGCGCGCCAGCCCGGCGGCGAAGCCGATGACAAGGCCGCCGGCAAGCCCGGCGAGCGCGATCAGCACGGTGAGGCGGGCGCCTTTAAACAGCTCGGGCAAGGCCTGCCAGATGACGGACCAGTCGAAATCCATGAGAGCCATCCTTCAGGGAAGGCACGCCGGCCATGCCGGCGCGCCAGGAGATCCAACGGGAAACCGGTGGATCAGATCCAAGGGGAACCCTTGTGATCAGCTCTTCGGGGGCTCGGTGCCGAACCACTTCTTGTAGATGGCCTCGTAGGTGCCGTCGCCCTTCAGCTTGGCGATCGAGGCATTCACCTTGGCGACGAGCGGGCTGCCCTTCGGGAAGGCGATGCCATATTGCTGAGCCATCATCTGCGGGCCGACGGTCTTCACTTTCCCCTGGCCATTGGTCTTGATGTAGTAGAGCACGTTCGGGGTGTCGTGCATGGCGGCGTCGGCGCGGCCGGTCGCGACCTCGAGATAGGCGTTGTCGCTGTTCGGGAACAGGCGCAGCTCCGTGCCCTTGAAATGTTCCTTGGCATAGTCGGTCGCCGACGTGCCGGTCTTCACGGCAAGCGTCTTGCCGACGAGATCGTCCGGACCCTTGATCGTGCTGTCGACCGGCACCATCAGAAGGAAGCCGCTGTCGTAATAGCCGTCAGAGAAGTCGATGACCTTCTTGCGCTCGTCCTTGATGGTGATGCCGGCCAGGCCGACATCGACCTGCTTGGTCTGCAGCGCCGGGATGATGCCGTTGAAGTCCATCGGCTGCAGTGTGTAGGTCACGCCGATATCCTTGGCGATCGCGGCCCAAAGGTCGATGTCGAAGCCCACATATTTGTCGCCTTCCTTGAATTCGAACGGAACGAAGGCGGTATCGGTCGCCACGATCAGGTCGTCGGCGAAGGTCGGCTGACCGAAGACGAGCGTTGCCGCGACGGCAGCGGCGGCGGTGAGGCTTGCGAGTGCGAACTTCATTTTCGGGTTCCCCTTTTTGTTGGATTGCCCAGCAAGCGTAACACTGTCGATACGGTGGTGCAAATCAAAAATGCATTCTAATATGAAATGCACTTCATATTTGCAAAGTGCCGACGCATTAGGCATCCGACCACTGGCTTCGCAACGCGTCCGCGTCGGCGAGCGTGAGCCCGCAGGCTTCGACTGCCAGCCTTGTGGCCACGACGAGATCCTGGTTTCCGGAAGCCAGCGTCCCATCGGGGAGAAAGAGATTGTTCTCGAAACCAACGCGTGCATGTCCGCCGAGCAGAGCAGCGGCCGTCACGGAGGCCACTTCCTGGTCGCCGAAAGCGCAGACCATCCAGTGCCTCGCTGCGGGGATGCTAGGCGCCAGGAAGGGGAGCAGGTCGGCGGGCCGGGACGTCTGCCCGACCGTATAGCGGCCGAGGACATAGAGGACGGGCAGATTGTCGAAGGGGATCAGGCCGCGACCCGCCAGCGCCGCGAGATAGCTCGCCTCCTCGGGCGTATAAAGGATGATCTGCGGCGTGACTTTTTCCACGCGTAGCGTTTCGAGAAACGAGGCGAAGGCCGCGTCATGTGTTGGGCCGGGCACGAACTCGCGCAAGGCAAGCGAAACCGCCTCCGGCCGCGTTTCCAGCACCACCCGCATCTGCTCCTCGGGCCGATAGAGGCCCAGCGCCTCGCTGGTGATCTGGAGAACGAGCCTGTCGCCGACGCTGGCCCTGATCGCCGCGGTCGCGGCCCGGTAGGCTTCGACGTCCAGCAGATGGCGTCCGTCGCGGTCGCGAACATGCACATGGATCATGGCGGCGCCGGCCTCGAGCGAGGCGGCGGCCACATCAGCCAACTCACCTGGGGTGATCGGCAGGGCCGGGTGATCGGCCTTGGTGCGCCGGCCACCGTTTGGCGCCACGGCGATCGCCACGCGATTTTGGTTCGGCATCGACTGCTCCACTTGTTGCACACAGACAATTTATGCAACATATATTGCACGATCATCCATTCGCGTCTATGGTCGCGGCATGATCCGCGCGCCACTTACCGATGCCATTGTCGAGGCCTTCGACGGCTTGCCCTCGCAGTTGCAGGACGCTGCCCGCTATCTTTTGGACAACCCCGAGGACGTCGCGCTGTTGTCGATGCGCGAGCAGGCGCGCCGTGCCGGCCTGCAGCCCTGGACGATGGTACGTCTCGCCAAGCGGTTGGGCTTCGACGGCTACGAGTCGCTGCGTTCGCTTTATGCCAATGCCATGCGGCAAGGCGAACTCGGCTTCGCCGGCAAGGCGGGCACTCAGCTAGCGCACCAACAGGAGGTTGGCGACCGGGCGTTGGCCGGCGAGATGGTGCGGTCGCTGGCGGAGCAGATCGCAGGGCTTGGCGAGCCCGAACAGCTCGACGCGCTTGCCACGGCGGCCGAGCGGCTCTACGCAGCACGCCGAATATTCTGCCTCGGGCTGCGCTCCAGCCATCCGGTCGTCGCGCATTTTTCCTATGTCATGTCCTTCCTCGGCGAGAAGGCGGTGATGCTGGACGGCGCGTCGGGAACTGGCACCGACGCCATCCGCCTCGCGACCGCCGAAGACGTCCTGTTTGTGGTCAGCGTCGCTCCCTACACCAGGCTCACCGTCGATCTTGCCCGCCGCGCCGCGGCGGATGGCGTGCCGGTCATCGCGCTGACCGACAGTGCCGTGTCGCCGCTCGTCGGGCTGGCGGCCCTGTCGGTGCTGGTGCCGACGGAAAGTCCGTCCTTCTTCCATGCCATGGCGCCGGCCTTCGTCGTCGGCGAGATCCTCGTGGCGCTGGTCGCCGGCAAAGGCGGGGACAAGGCGCTGGCGGCCATCCGCCGCACCGAGGACCAGCTGTCGCAACTCGACATCCACATCTTGCCGCCGCGCGGCCGGAGGAAATCATGACCCATATCCTGCATCGCCAGATCAACGCCGTGCTGCCGGTCGCCAGCGGCGGCCAGGGCATCGAGCTCTTCGACAGCAACGGGCGCGCCTATATCGACGCGTCGGGTGGAGCGGCGGTATCCTGCCTCGGCCACGGCCATCCCGATGTTATCGCCGCCATGCACCGGCAGGCCGACACGCTCGCTTATGCCCACACCAGCTTCTTCACCAGCGATGTTGCCGAAGCGCTTGCAGACCGGCTCGTTGCCGACGCGCCGGCCGGCATCAGTCATGCTTATTTCGTTTCCGGCGGCTCGGAGGCGGTCGAAGCGGCGCTCAAGATGGCGCGGCAATATTTCGTCGAGATCGGCCAGCCGCAGCGCCGCAACATCGTCGCCCGCAAGCAGAGCTACCACGGCAACACGCTCGGCGCGCTGGCCACCGGCGGCAACGAATGGCGCCGCGCCCAGTTCCGGCCGCTGCTCATCGAAACGCACCACATCGACCCATGCTTCGCCTATCGTTTCCAGGAAGCCGGCGAGACCGACCAGGACTATGCCGCTCGCGCTGCGCAGGCGCTGGAGGACAAGATCATCGAGCTCGGACCGGAGACGGTCATGGCCTTCGTCGCCGAGACGGTGGTCGGGGCGACAGCGGGCGCGGTTCCGCCCGTGGCGGATTATTTCCGACGCATCCGTGAGATCTGCGACCGTTACGGCGTCCTCCTGATCCTCGACGAGGTGATGTGCGGCATGGGCCGCACCGGCACGCTGCACGCCTGCGAGCAGGATGGCGTCGCTCCCGACCTGATGACGGTCGCTAAGGGGCTCGGCGGCGGCTATCAGCCGATCGGCGCGGTCCTGCTCAGCCGCAAGATCTTCGACGCCTTCGCCAAGGGCTCAGGCCTCTTCCAGCACGGCCACACCTATATCTGCCATCCGATGGCCTGCGCGGCGGCGCTCGCCGTCCAGGAAGTCATTGCTCGCGACAAGCTGCTTGACAATGTGAAGGCCATGGGCGCGCATCTGGCACGCCGGCTCGGCGAGCGCTTCGCCAACCATCCCCATATCGGCGATATTCGCGGGCGTGGCCTGTTCATGGGCGTCGAGCTGGTTGAGGACCGTTCGACCAAGCAACCCTTCGATTCGAAACGCAAGCTGCATGCGCGCATCAAGAAGGCCGCCATGGCGAACGGTCTTCTCGTCTACCCGATGGGCGGCACGATCGATGGCGCGGTTGGCGACCACGTGCTTCTTGCGCCACCCTTCATCTGCGATGTCGCAGCCATCGACGCGATCGTCGAGCGTCTCGGCGATGCCATCGGCGAGGCATTGGGAAGCTAATCCATCAGCCGATCAGTTTGTCGGGCCAAGCTTACAGGCGGTCGCGCGGCTCACAACGGAATGAGCGGCGCGACCTCGCGGTCGGACGGCCGCTCGCTCGCCGCCAGGCCGGCCAGCACGCCGGCACGATCGGCGGCGTTGCGGTTCTGGCTCATCTTGCGCTTGCCTTCGAGCTTCGTGATTGGCATGCGCAGGCCGACTATGCCCTTCAGCTGCGACTGGATGAAATCCGCAGGCGCGTCCGACACGGCCCAGGGGGCGCTACGCTCGCCTTCATGCAGGTTGGTCAGACGGGTCACCACATCGAGCAGCCGGTCTGCGTCCTCAAAGAACTCGATCGGCCCATGGGCGTGGACGGCGACGTAATTCCAGGTCGGCACCACCTTCCCGGTCTCCTGCTTGGTCTGATACCAGGCCGGCGTCACATAAGCGTCCGGGCCCATGAAGATCGCCAAGCCGTCGCCCATGGGTGGCACGCGCCATTGCGGGTTTGCCTTGGCGACATGGCCGTAGATGACGCCGTGCTCGCCTTCGCTCTCGTCGAGCATAAGCGGCAGCGGCGTCGCCAGCGGCCCTTCCGCCGTGGCGGTGACCAGCGTCGCCAGCCGGGCGGCCCGGATCGTTGCTTTGAGGCTTTCCTTGTCGTCATCGCGGAAGGCGGGCGGTGTATACATGACTAAACTCCTTGAGGGCATAAAATGCCTGAAGTCCGGCCCGCTTAGAACATCCAGTCCTGAAAGTTTTGTGTGGTCCAGCCTGGCTCGAGGCCCAGGCCTGCCCGGACAACGATCTTCGTCCCAGGCGCCAGGCCGCGGTGCCGGCCGCCATGTTGGCCAAGCACCGCTGATGGTTGGCGTCGTTAGAAAATCTCGTTGGTGAGCCGCTTCACCGGACCGAGCAGGATCGAGCCGGTCGGCACGCCATTGTCGATCGGGATAGCCTGGCGGTCCGGCATGTCCTCTTCCGGCGCGCCGATGTTGGCCGTCACGATGACCGGCGTCTTGGTCGGTACGCGGTCGTAAAGGTCGATGATGTCCTGGTTGATTAGGCGCACGCAGCCCGACGACACCGACTTGCCGATCGACCACCATTCGGGCGATCCGTGCAGGCGGTAGAGCGTGTCCTGGTTGCCCTGGAAGAGATAGAGCGCACGCGCCCCCAGCGGGTTCTTCAGGCCGCCCGGCATGCCGCCATTGTTGGCGCTGTATTGCGTCAGCTCCGGCTGGCGCGCCACCATCTCGTCCGGCGGCGTCCATTTCGGCCATTTCTGCTTCCACTGCACGACCGCGTCGCCCGACCATTCGAAGCCGGCGCGGCCGAGGCCGACGCCGTAGCGGATCGCCTGGCCGCCCTCGCGCACCAGATAGAGGAAGTGGCCCGTGGTATCGACAACGATGGTGCCCGGGCGCTGCCCGGTCGGATCGGGAACGATCTGGCGCAGGAATCTGTGATCGATCTTGTTCACCGGAATGGCCGGCAGGTCAAAACCATTGTCCGACATCGCGCCATACATCGTCTCATAGTCGCCGAGCGGCGGCTCGACCGGGGCCTGAGGCGGCGGCGTCTGGATGGGTGCTGGGCCTTGATCGCTGGTCGTGGTGCAGGCGGATAGGGCAGCCGAGGCAGCGCCGAGGGCTGTGAAATTGAGGAAGCCGCGGCGGCTGATGCGGAAGGAAGCGTCTGACATGGTTGCCTTTTCTAGGTCTCAATTCGCAAGAAAGCATGAATGCGAGGGTCCGTCGCCGGCGCCATCCATAACAGTCGGGGCGATAGGCGGTTCCAATTCTGGCCTGAGGGTGGACAGAAAAAGGCGAAGCTGTGATCGCGCCACAGCTGTTGCGCTGCAGCAACAGCGGGGCAGGGCGGTTCGCCACTTCACGGAAACGCCGAACGGCCCTTTCTTTTGTTTTGACGCAATTCCGGACGGAAAACCGCTTCACACTTTTCCTGGAATCGCATCAGACACCTGCCAGCAGCCCGTCGAGCGACGGCAGGATAAGCCCTGGCGGAAAGTCGCGGTATTCATCCGGCTGGTTGGTCCGGTTGATCCAGACCGTACGGAAACCGAACTTCGTCGCGCCCGCTATGTCCCAGCGGTTCGACGACTGGAACGACACCGCGCCTGGATAAAGCCGCCAGCTGGTGACCACCATGTCGTAGACTGACGGGTCGGTCTTGAAGCGTTTGACCTGGTCGACCGAAAAAACGTTGTCAAGGATCTGGTCGAGCGCGGCGGATTTGACCGCGGCGTCGAGCATTTCCGGCGAACCATTGGAGAGGATTGCAAGCTTCGCCCCGGACGCCTTGAGCGCCTTCAGCACGGCCGGCACTTCGGGATAGCAATCGAGCCGCCAATAGGCTTCGAGCAGCTTCGTCCGCAGCGCCGGATCGGCCGAGGGCACCTTGCGCAGCGCAAAGTCCAGTGCCTGCTCAGTCAGTTGCCAGAAGTCGGCGTAAGAGCCCATCAGTGTCCGCACCCAGGAATATTCGAGCTGCTTGGCGCGCCAGATGTCCGACAGCAACTGGCCGTCCGGCCCGATCTCGCCGGCATGGCGGCGCACGGCGGCGTGCACGTCGAACAACGTGCCATAGGCGTCGAAGACATAGGCCGCATGATGCATGCTTGAGTTTTGCGGCGCGCAGGCCTGCCATGCAAGCATTGATTGCAGTCAAGTGCCTCTGGCCTCAACGATTTTTCCCGATGTCGGTTGACGCCGGCCGTTAAAGCATCGTCCTATGGCCGCCTGAAATCACTCATTTGGACGGCGAACATGACACTGGCGACGGCGGCGCAAACCGCGACATGGACCTATGTGGACGGCGACTGGTACGAGGGCAACGTTGCCATTCTCGGACCGCGCAGCCACGCTATGTGGCTCGGCACCAGCGTCTTCGACGGCGGCCGCTGGTTCGAGGGCGTGGCGCCCGACCTCGAGCTTCACGCCGCCCGCGTCAACGCATCGGCGACGGCGCTCGGCCTGAAGCCGTCGATGACGACCGAGGAGATCGTCGGCCTGACCTGGGATGGCCTGAAGAAATTCGACGGCAAGACGGCGGTCTACATCAGGCCGATGTATTGGGCCGAGCATGGCGGCTATATGGGCGTGCCGGCCGATCCGGAGTCGACCCGCTTCTGCCTCTGCCTCTACGAGGCGCCGATGATTCCGCCCTCCGGTTTCTCGGTCACGGTGTCGCCGTTTCGCCGCCCGACCATCGAGACCATGCCCACCAACGCCAAGGCCGGCTGCCTTTACCCCAACAACGGCCGCGCCATCCTGGAAGCCAAGAACCGCGGCTTCGACAACGCGCTCGTGCTCGACATGCTGGGCAATGTCGCCGAGACCGGCACCTCCAACATCTTCCTGGTCAAGGACGGCCATGTGATGACGCCGGCGCCGAACGGCACGTTCCTGTCGGGCATCACCCGCTCGCGCACCATCAACCTGCTCGGCGATTACGGCTTCAGGACCATCGAGAAGACGCTGTCGGTTCGCGATTTCCTGGACGCCGACGAGATCTTCTCGACCGGCAACCACTCCAAGGTCGTGCCGGTCACCCGCATCGAGAACCGCGATCTGCAGCCCGGGCCCGTGGCCAAGAAGGCGCGCGAGCTCTATTGGGAATGGGCGCATTCGACGTCCGCCGCCTGAGCCGCCGGAGTTTCAGTGTTTCACGGGACGGCGACCCACTCTTTCTCCTGTTTGGCGCAATTCCGGACGGAAAACCCTTTCACACTTTTCGGCGAATTGCTCTAAAGTCGCTCGGCGCTTCATTCCGGAGTTGCCCCAACCCATTCCAGACCTATCTAAGTTCGGCAGTTTCACCGGATTTTTTCCTCGAGGGAGTACCATCCATGGCTTTTGAGTTGCCCGCCTTGCCTTACGACTACGAGGCGCTTCAGCCCTATATGTCGAAGGAGACGCTGGAGTATCACCACGACAAGCACCACAAGGCCTATGTCGACAACGGCAACAAGCTGGCCGCTGAAGCCGGCCTTGGCGACCTGTCGGTCGAAGAGGTGGTCAAGCAGTCCTTCGGCAAGAATGCCGGGCTCTTCAACAATGCCGCCCAGCACTACAACCACATCCATTTCTGGAAGTGGATGAAGAAGGGCGGCGGCGGCAACAAGCTGCCCGGCGCGCTGCAGAAGGCTTTCGACAGCGATCTCGGCGGCTATGACAAGTTCAAGGCGGATTTCATCGCCGCCGGCACCACTCAGTTCGGCTCAGGCTGGGCCTGGGTCTCGGTCAAGAACGGCAAGCTGGAAATCTCCAAGACCCCGAACGGCGAGAACCCGCTGGTGCATGGCGGCTCACCGATCCTCGGCGTCGACGTCTGGGAGCACTCCTACTACATCGACTACCGCAATGCGCGGCCGAAATATCTCGAAGCCTTCGTCGACAGCCTGATCAACTGGGACCACGTCCTGGAACTCTACGAGAAGGCCAATCGCTGATCAATCTTACTGAAAAGCCCCGGCATGCCGGGGCTTTTCCTTATCTGCCAACACAGCAGATTGATCGCGAGCGGCAAAATCGTGACGGCACCGGGGGAATATTTCCATGGTCGGGTCCGTTAACGTCCGGAGCAATTCCTGACGAGGGTGTGGAACAGTCTTCCGTCCGGAATTGTGCCAACCAGGAGAATAGAGCATTTCGCCGTGAAACGGTGAAATGCCGGTAGTCGCGAACTTTTTTCACCACGGAGCCAATTGAATGAGAAAGCTTGTCCTCGCCATCTCTATGCTCGCCTTTGCCGGTTCGGCCGCCTTTGCAGATCCGATCCAGGAGCGCCAGGCGCTGATGAAGGAGCGCGGCAAGCTCGCCGGCCAGTTGTCCAAGGTGGTCAAGGGCGAGGAGGATTTCGACGCGGCCGCCGTGCTGACGACGCTGAAGGCCCTGCAGGCCAATGCCGAGAAGTTCGATGCCGAAAAACTGTTTCCGGCCGGCTCCGACAAGGGCGACACCACGGCAGCACCCAAGATCTGGGAAGATATGGCCGGCTTCAAGGCCGCCGAGGACAAGTTCCTGGCCAACACCAAGGAAGCGGTCGCCTCGCCGCCGGGCGATGTCGATGGTCTGAAGGCGCAGCTCAACACGCTGGGCGGCGATTGCGGCGCCTGCCATCAGAGCTACAGGATCAAGAAGGGCTGATCGCCTGATATGGCCTGGCTGAAGAAGCTCGTCGGCGCCGCCATCGTGCTTGGCGGCGCGGCGGCCGCCGCCGGTTGGGCCCTGTCGGCGCCGGTCAGGCTTGACGCCGGGGCCATCGCGCAGCTCGGCCCCGGCGACGCCGCCAAAGGCAAGCGCATCTTCTATGCAGGAGGCTGTACCTCCTGCCATTCCAAGCCTGGCGCCCAGGGCGACGCCCGGCTGCAGCTGGCCGGCGGGCTGGAACTGAAGACGCCGTTCGGCACCTTCGTGCCGCCCAACATCTCGCAGGACCGGAAGGACGGCATCGGCGCCTGGAGCGAGGAGGACTTCGCCAACGCCATGCTGAAGGGCGTCTCGCCTTCGGGCGAGCATTTCTATCCGGCCTTTCCCTATGCCTCCTACGCGCGCATGAAGCCGGCCGACATCGCCGATCTCTATGCTTTCATGAAGACGCTGCCGGCGGTCGCCGGCAAGGCGCCGGACCACAAGCTTTCCTTCCCCTTCACCATCCGCCGCGGCATCGGCCTGTGGAAATGGCTCTATCTCAGCCCCGAGCCGGTGATCGCGCTGCCCGACGGCACGCCCGAAAAGGTGCTGGCCGGCCGCTACCTGGTCGAGGGACCCGGCCATTGCGGCGAATGCCATACGCCGCGCGATTTCGCCGGCGGCGTCAAGAAGGGCGAGTGGCTGGCCGGCGCCGTGGCGGCCGAAGGCTCGGGCATCGTGCCCAACATCACCCCCGAGGGGAAGAGCATCAAGGACTGGTCGGAGGCCGATATCGCCAACTATCTCGAGACCGGCTTCACGCCCGATTTCGATTCCGTCGGCGGTGCCATGGTCGAGGTGCAAAAGAACATGGCGCAATTGACGGCGGACGACCGCGCAGCGATCGCCGCCTATCTCAAGGCTGTCCCACCGCATCCCAACGGCTATCCGGCGGGCAAGCCGGCGAGTTGAGAACTTTTATCTACGGGTGGCGGTCGCCCAGGAAATCGAAGCCGTTTTCGAAAAAGTGGTTGTAGTCGCAGGTCAGTTCCTCGCCGGGCGCGATATCACGCAGCGCGTAGGTTTCCTCGGGCGAGGAGACGTCGCAGTTCGGCTCGTCGGCGTGGTTCATGTAACGCGCGTCATCCGCCTCGAACACGATGTAGTTGGGATCGCGCCGGTCCGGATAGGAATAGCGATCGAGATAGGACTTCACCGGTCCGCTCTCGCCCTCATAGGTGTCGACGGGAATGCGCCGGTCGAACCTTGGATCGAGCTTCCAGATCAGCGTGCCCTTTGCAATGCGGTGTTTGGCGAAAACGCCGATGCCCTGGATGGGCGATTTGTCGAGATAGACGTCGACGAGCAGCATGACGAACCTTGTGAATGAGCAGCCGGCACGGTCCAAGGACCACGTCCAAAAAAGCAGAGCATTGCGTAACGCGCGCCCTTATAGATTGCGAGTGGAAAATCAGGTCTTCCCGGTCACTTTCAGGGCATAGGCGTAAATGTAGGCGATCTCCTCCAGCCGGGAGAAACGCCCCGAGGCGCCGGCGTGTCCGGAATCCATGTTGATCTTGAACAGCACCGGGTTGTCGCCCGCCTTGCGTTCGCGCAGCCGTGCCACCCATTTCGCCGGCTCCCAATAGGTGACGCGCGGATCGGTGAGGCCCGCCAGCGCCAGGATCGGCGGGTAGTCGAGCGCCGCGACATTGTCGTAGGGCGAATAGGCGGCGATCGTCTTGTAGTCATCGGCGGACGCGATCGGGTTGCCCCATTCCGGCCATTCCGGCGGCGTCAGCGGCAGGCTGGCGTCGAGCATGGTGGTGAGCACGTCGACGAACGGCACCTCGGCGACGATGCCGCCGAAGCTTTCCGGCGCCATGTTGGCGATCGCCCCCATCAGCATGCCGCCGGCGGAGCCGCCTTGCGCGACGATGCGGTCGTGCCGTGTGTAACGCTCGGCGACGAGATGGCGGGCGCAGGCGATGAAATCGGTGAAGGTGTTCATCTTCTTCGCCCGCTTGCCGTCCTCGTACCAGCCATAGCCCTTGTCCTTGCCGCCGCGCACATGCGCGATGGCGTAGACGAAGCCGCGGTCGACCAGCGATAGGCAATTGGTGTTGAAGGCGGAAGGCACCGTGATGCCGTAGGAGCCGTAGCCGTAGAGCAGGCACGGTGCCGAGCCGTCGAGCGGCGTGTCGCGATGGTAGAGCAGCGAGATCGGCACCAACTCGCCGTCGGCGGCCGGCGCCATCAGCCGGCGCGTGACATAGTGCTCCGGATCGTGGCCGGAGGGCACTTCCTGCGTCTTCAGGAGCACGCGCTCGCGGCTGCGCATATTGTAGTCGAACACCTGCGCCGGCGTCGTCATCGACGAATAGGTGAAGCGCATTGTCTCGGTGTCGTATTCGTAGGAGCCGGAAAGGCCGAGCGAGAAAGCCTCCTCGTCGAAGGAGATGAAATGCTCCTCGCCGCTGGCGCGCTCGCGCACGACGATGCGCGGCAGGCCGTCCTTGCGCTCGAGCCTGACCATGTGGTGCTTGAAGCCGAGCACCGAGAGGATCAGCCGTCCCGGCTCGTGCGGAACCAGTTCCTGCCAGTGGGCGCGCACCGGGTTGTCGACCGGCGCGGTCATGATCTTGAAGTCCTTGGCGCCGTCGGCGTTGGTCAGGATGAAGAAGACGTCGCCGCCTTCTTCCAGGTCGTATTGCAGCCCGGCCTCCCGCACCGCCACCAGCCGGGGCGCCGCGGATGGGTCATCGGCCGGCAGAAGCCGATACTCGGACGTCTCATGGTCGTTGATGCCGATCAGGATCCAGTCGTTGCCGCGCGTTCCGCTGACATCCATGAAGAAGCCCGGATCGGTCTCCTCATAGATCAGGCGGTCGTTCTCCGGCTTGTCGCCGAGCTTGTGGAAGAACACTCTCGACGGGCGATGGTTGTCGTCGAGGCGGGTGTAGAAGAAGCCGTCATCGCCGGCATTCCAAACCCCGCCCCCGCCCGTATCCGGGATCAGGTCACCAAGGTCGGTGCCGCCGGCAACATCGCGCACGCGCAGTGTGAAGAATTCCGAGCCTTTGTCGTCGAACGCCCAGATCAGCTTCTTGTGGTCCGCTGAATGGTCGACGCCGCCGAGCCGGAAATAGGCCTTGCCCTCGGCCTCAGCGTCGCCGTCGAGCAGGATTTCCTCGCTGCCGCCATCGCGCGAGGTGCGGAAATAGCGCGGCTGTTCGCCGCCCTGCCGGAAGGAAGAGCCGTAGGCATAGGGGCCGTCCTTCATCGGAACCGTCGAGTCGTCCTCCTTGATACGTCCCTTCATCTCGGCAAACAGCTTGCCGCGCAGATCCGCGGTGCCGGCCATCAGAACGGCCTGATAGGCGTTCTCGGCCTCCAGATGGGTGCGGATCCGGCCGTCGAGCAGGGAAGGGTCCCGGAACACGGCCTGCCAGTTGTCGGCCCGCATCCAGGCATAGTCGTCGCTGCGGGTGATGCCGTGATGCGTGTCGGAAACCGGATGTTTCTCAGGCGTCGGCGGGTTGGCGGCCGGGAAGGCGGGAGGCAGGGCGGAAGTGCTGGTCATTACGTCTCGCTGAAAAATTTGCTTGAATGACGAATGAACACGCCACTCAGCGGCGGTTCAAGGGGCGCGGCTCAACATGGTCTACGGAAGCCAAGTCGAAGGGGGAAAGATGAAATCCTGTGTTTCTACCGCTATGTCTGTCGCCGTCCTTGCGGCGGGTCTGGCTTTTTCCAGTCCGTCTCATGCAACCGTCTTTGCCGCCTGGCAAGTGGCGGGCGTGCCGTTCGGCGACACGCTCAACGCGCGAAAATATCCCTCCAACGCATCGCAAAAACAGGCCGCCTATCCGAACGGCACCGTGCTGCAGATGACCGGCCGCTGCACAGGCGGCGTAAATCTGCTCGATATCGCCCGGCAGCCGCAATGGAAACAGCGCCACGCGATCCGCTACCGCTGGTGCGAGGTGTGGCACGACCCGGCGCAGAGTGGCCATTTCGTCACCGGCTGGGTCTACGGCAAATATATCGCGCCTTATTGACCGACCGTTGGCTCACCCTGTCGGACCGGACGGCAGGGCAGCCTGCCTGCGTTACGTTGCGCCACAGGATTCATCGTGCTGGCGCAACAGGCGTCCAAGCATTGTCAAGCATCGCAGGCCACGTCGTGTGGCGATCGGATGTCTAACACGCAAGTGACGCAGCGTCATGGCATGGTGGTCTGGCCAGAAAAATCTCGCGAAGTTACACGCCGCACGAATTTTTGAAGCTGAAACGGCAATATTTGATGAATAACAGGCAATATAGATCAATATGCGAATTGACTTACTTGCGATGCGGCGTCATTAAGATGACCGACGCGAATCGCAGGGTTTTCCTGAATGAAATTCGCGCGATGCCCGACCTCGGAAAAAAGGGCACAGTTTTAGAAACAACTCTCGTTGGGGCCTGAGCACTATGGAAATCGTCGAAACACCTTCCAAAAACGGTGATGCGCTGATCGAGCTGACCGCCGATGTCGTCGCCGCCTATGTCAGCAACAACCCGGTGCCCGTTGGGGAATTGCCGAACCTTATCGCCGACGTCCATGCAGCGTTGGGCCGTGTCGGTGGTTCGCCGGAGCAGGCGTCGGCCGAAAAGCAGAAGCCGGCCGTCAACCCCAAGCGCTCCGTCCATGACGACTACATCGTCTGTCTCGAGGACGGAAAGAAGTTCAAGTCGCTGAAGCGGCATTTGATGACCCATTACAATCTCACGCCGGAAGAATACCGTGAGAAGTGGGGGCTGGACGCCAACTATCCGATGGTCGCCCCCAATTACGCGGCTGCCCGCTCGCAGCTCGCCAAGAAGATGGGTCTGGGCCGCAAGCGCAAGGGCCGCTGATTGGCTTCATTCCTCAAGCAAAGTTCGACGGCGCCCTTGCGGCGCCGTTTTGCTTTTTGGATAGCGAAGACGATATGGACCGGCTCAGGCCGTCTGCTTCAGCGCCGCTTCCGCGTCGCGCTTGATGCGCTTGACCATCGAACGCAGGCCGTTGGCGCGTTGCGGCGACAGATGCTCGTCCAGCCCGAGCTCCTTCAGCGTCGCTTCAGCATCCGTGCTCTGGATCTCGCTTGCCCGCCGGCCCGAAAACAGCGCCAGCATGATGGCGACGAGGCCGCGCACGATGTGGGCGTCCGAATCGCCCTGGAAGCTGATCACCGGATCGGCACCCGCTCCCTGCTCGGTGGTGAGCCACACCTGGCTGACGCAGCCGGGCACCTTGTTCGCAGCCGTCCGTTCTTCCTCGGGGAAAGGCGGCAGTCCCTCGCCGAGCTCGATCACGTAGCGATAGCGGTCCTCCCACTCGTCGAGCAGGGAAAAGTCGTCGCGGATCGTCTGGATCGGGGTGGTCATGGCCCGCATATAGTGGCGCGGCACCGTCGCGTCACGGAAAAAGAAAGACGCCGCGGGCGTCGAGAGGTCAGACGGGCCCGCGGCGTAGCCAAGTGGCGGCTGAAGATTGTCTCAGTTCTTGGAAGTCAACAGCACTGGGATGTTGACCTTGGCGGGCAGCACGATGTCCTCGGCGACGCTGCCGGTGGTCATCTTGGCCGTGTCCGCAACCTTGGTCTCGGCCGCGCCTGCATGCTCTGATTTGTCGTCGATCATGGCGGCGGCGATCTTGGCCGTTTCCTGGGCCCGGACTGTAATGGTGTACATGGCAGATTTGCCGGTTTCGCAGACATCGGGCTTGCGCTCGCAGAGCCCTGCAATGTCGCCCACCGCCTCGCGGGCCGCGAACAGCGCCTGGATCGGCCCGACGCTCTGCTGGCCGTCCTCGCCCGGGCCGACGCCGAGCGGCAGGGCCAGCAGCACCAGCGAAAACCAGAAAGCCATCCTGATCAGAAAGCCCATCTCACTTGCCTCTCGTGCGGGATGGATCCTGCATCCATCCGTGGCGGATCATGCATCCATCGGCATGACCTCTTTTATGGGCCCGATAATGGCACGGTCACGCAAAGGACGGCTTGCCTCGAAGCCGCGAATTTGTCTCAAATTTTAGGCGAATTGGAAAGGAATTGGTTTTGAAGCGGACTTGTGTCGAATCTCATCGACAGCATTAACTTTACGATAACCATATATCACATTGTAATTACTCGATTTTATTCCCAACAGAGATTAGCCGCGTCAGGTTTAGGCCCGTTTTGGCACAGGCCTCGCGGCTAACGCGCCGTTTACCATGGCGCCAACTCGGCGTGCTTTGCGGGGCCGGCATCACAATATTTGCCTTGGGGCGGTCGCTGGCACCCGCCAGCCTTATCCATTCCTTAAACGCTGGATGCGAGTTTCAAGTCATTGATTGAGTCACCTGCCAGGCAGGATGTTTTTTACCACCGGGTACGCGTGCGTTGAGTTCGATTTCAGCCAGATACGTTCAATTGCCCGGCGCGGTTGCCGCCGGCTGCGAACGCTTGGTTCACCCCACCGTGACGAGTGAGGCGGAACGCCTGCGCCAGCGCCGCTTCATCGGCGTCATGCTCGCCGCGCCTTTCCTTGCCGCGGGTGCCGCGGTGACGCTGGTCACCTCGAGCCTCGGCGCGGCCGTCACCATGGCCGCCATCTTTGCCGTTTTCGGCTTCTGCTGGTTCGCCGCGCTTCTGGTCGCCGCCACCGGCCACATGGCGCTCGCCGGCCGCATGGCGGTCGCCTTGGGCGGCCTTGCGCTTGCCGGCGCCATAGCGGCGGCAGGGGGATTGGCCTCGCCGGTCGCGCTGCTTGGCTTGGCATTGCCGGTCGAAACCTGGTGGGTCGCCGGGTCGCGGCGCGTTGCGCTGTCGAGCGTGCTGGCGGCGGTCGCCGCGATCGTTCTGCAGCCCTTTGCCGGCCAGGTCCTGCCGCTTGGCGAAATCGCCGCCTGGCACTGGCTGCTGCCGCTGGCCTGGGCGCTGACATTGTTGCCGCGTGCCGCCGCCTTCGCCAATCCTGCCGGCCTGCGGCCGGTGGAGCCCGCCGGCGATCGCCTGGAGGATCTGATCGACGCCGTCGTGCTGCGCGTCGGCCGCCAGGGCGAAGTGCTCGACGCGTCCGCCAGGGCGCGTTCGGTGCTGAAACTGGCGCCGGAGCTGCTGCTCGGCACCGGCCTGTTCGACCGCGTCCATCTGTCCGACCGCGTCGCCTATCTCACCGCCTTGGCCGACATGCGCGAAGGGGCGCCGAAGCGCCGGCTTGAGCTGCGCATCCGCTTGCCGCGCGAGGGTTCGAGCGCTGCCGACAATTTCCGTCCGTTCAATCTCGACTTGCTGCGCGGCGAAGCCGAACATGACGTCTTCATGCTGGTGCTGCGCGAGATTGATGACGTCGCGGCGCTGCGCGAGGAGCTTGCGGAAGCCAGGGAGGCCGCCGCGGCCGCCGAAGTGGCCAAGGGCCGCTTCCTGGCGGTGGTCAGCCACGAGCTGCGCACGCCGCTCAACGCCATCATCGGCTTTTCCGACATGCTGCTGCATGAGATGTTCGGCGCCTTCAAGGACCCGCGCCAGAAGGAATATGTCGGCCTGGTCAGGGAGTCGGGCCAGCACCTTCTGTCCGTCGTCACCTCGATCCTCGACGTCTCGCGCATCGAGGCGGGCGCCTATGCGACCGAGCTGGAGACGTTCCGTTTCGCCGAGGCCGTCGACATGTGCCGCTCGATGATGCGGCCGCTGGCCGACGCCAAGGGCATAGTTCTTGCCACCCAGATCGCGCCGGATGCCGGCGAGATCAATGCCGACCGTCGCGCGGTCCAGCAGATCCTGATCAATCTCGCTTCGAACGCCGTCAAGTTCACGCCCGATGGCGGCTCAGTGGTGATCGGCGCCAAGCGCGTCGGCTCGCGCCTGCATTTCTGGGTGAGCGACACCGGGATCGGCATCGCCGAGGAGGATATGGCCAATCTCGGCAAGCCTTTCATGCAGATCCAGAACGACTACACGCGCCGGTTCGAGGGAACCGGGCTCGGCCTGTCGCTGGTCAAGGGCCTTGTGGCGCTGCACGACGGCACGATGTCGATCGAGAGCGCGCCGGGTGAGGGCACCACGGTGACGATCGGCCTGCCGGTGAGCGGGCCGAAGCGGCATTCCGGTGCGAAACCCGGTGTGCTGGCCATGCCGGCGGCGAAGCCGAAGGGGGATAGAGATGGGGAGGGGAATGGCTCGCTCCGCAAAACGGCGTAAGGTGGTCGAACCCGAGCGCGGCGTCCTTGCCGAAGGCGCGGCCGCCGTCGGTCAGCTGATCGCAAGCAATCCGGTCCTGGTCGGCGGTTCGACCGCCTTCCTGGTGACGCTGTTCTATGTCTCGGCCAATGCGCTCTGGTATCAGCCTTTTCCGCACACCGGCGCCTTCTTTGCCACCCGCAGCATCGAGAATTTCCCGCATACCGTCTCCAACGAGCCGGAGACCACCATCAACATCGTACGCCAGCCGCCGGCACAGCCGGTGGCCAAGCCGGATCCGATCGTCCAGCAGGTGCAGGGCATCCTGAAGGACCTCAACTTCTATGACGGCACGGTCGATGGTCTGACCGGACCGGCGACGCGCAAGGCGATCCAGTCCTACCAATTGAAAGTCGGGTTGCCGGGCTCGGGCGAGATCGACGGCGCGCTGCTCGACCAGCTTGGCACGCGCCAGACGACGGCGGCGATTCCACATCCGGCGCCGCGGCCGGCGGACACGGCAGCAGCCACGCCGTCCGCCCAGCCATCGGTAATTCCGGTCTCGGCCCCTGCCGATGGTGCCACGCAATCGCCCGATGCCCGCATCGTCAAGATCCAGGCCGGCCTGAAAGCTTTCGGCAACAACGACATGCAGCTCGACGGCAAGGTCGGCGCCCGCACCAAGGCCGCGATCAAGGAATTCCAGGCCCTGTTCGGCCTGCCCGAGACCGGCGAGCCGGACGAGGCGGTCTATGTCAAGATGCGCGAGATCGGCCTGACCAACTGAGCTGCGGCAACGATCGTTTCGGTTCCTTCATTCTTGCGGTAAGGAACCGCGCATGACATCCGGAAACCACCCATGCGCGTAACCACCGATCTGTGGGTATCGGCCCTTGTACGCCGCGTCTTCGGCGCCGGCGGCTTTGCCGCGGTGGTCAAGCGCGGCGCGACCGAGGCGGGCGCGGTCTTCGTGCTGTCGCGCGGGCGGATGGGAGAGGTCGCTCTTTATGGGCCGGCGCCGCAGACGAGCTACGACTCGGCCAAGCCGGATGAGCGCTTCTTCACCTTGCTCGATGCCGGCGACGATAGCGCCGCCTTCGATGCGCGGTTGGAGCGCGAGAAGAAATTCGATCCCGACATCTGGGTGGTCGAGATCGAGGCGGGAGCCGTTCCGGTCGAAGAGCTTCTTTCGGTAAAGACCGACTAGGGCGTCTCATGGACCCTGATCGCGATGAGAGCAAGAGCGCTGGGCGAGAAGTTCATCATGCCGCTTCCCCCTTCTGGACGGGAAACCGGGCAGCGAAGACGTCCTTGGCCGCAAACAGCCCGTTGAGCGCCGCAGGAAAGCCGGCATAAACCGTCATCTGGATGATGGTTTCGACAATTTCGTCCTGGTCAGCCCGACATTGAGCCCCGCCTCGATATGGACTTTCAGTTGCGGGGTCGCGGTTCCCATCGCAGTCAGCGCCGCGATGGTCGCGATCTCACGGGCGCGCAGATCGAGGCCGGGGCGGCTGTAGATGTCGCCAAACGAGAACTCGAACACGTAGTTCGCGAAGTCGGGGGCAATGTCCACCAGCGCGGCGATGACATTGTGGCCGGCTTCGCCGTCTATTTCAGCGAGCGTCCGCTTGCCGCGTTCCAGCCGGCTTTCGCTGATGTTCGGGGATTGATGCGTCATAGTCCTTCATCCTCTTTTCAATGCCGGCATATCCGGCAATCTTGGTGTCGAGGACGAGAAGGCAGGCTTGCAGTTTGGCCACATGTGCACGGACACGCTCACGGTGCTGCTCGAGCAACGCCCCGCGCTCCGCTTCCGTGTCGACGCCGCGCTCCCGCAAGGCCGCGTAACGCAGCATTTCCCGAATAGGCATCCCTGTCGTTTTGAGGCGATCGAGAAATTCTATCCAGGTCAGGATTGATGCATCGTAGTCACGTTGGCCCGATTGGTCCCTGTCGGCATGGGGAAGCAGCCCGATCCGCTCGTAGTAACGGATGGTGTAGGCAGACAGTCCCGAACGCTTCGCCAGCTCGCCAATCTTCATCACGCTCTTCTTTCGTCACGACGCGCAGAAAGCTACGAGTTAGAGTGCGCTCTAAGTCAAGAGGCTTTGTCGCTTCGTCGTGTCGCGGAAATGCTAAGTTTCGCGACGATATCGGATCGTTGATTTTAGCTGAAAAAACAAACGCTTAAAGCGCATCCCTTGGATCCTTCCAAGCGCGAGGCGCTTGAAGCCGGTCAGGACGCCTTGAGACCGGAGCTCGCGTCGTCGCCGTTCGATGCGTCGCGTCGCTCGCCAACGATCGTGTCGGCCGCTTTGTCGCGGATGGCACGCGAAAGGGTCTCGGCCTTCCAGGCGCGCACCTTGTCCAGCGCCGCCTCGCGGTGCAGCAGCCGGTAGCGGTCGAGGAACAGCCGGATCGCCTGCGGGTGCGGGAACTCGCCGGGATAGACCGCGACCGCGATCAGGAAGGCCCTGTCCTCGCTGAGGTCGAGGGCGCGCAGCGCCGCAAGCAGGGCGGTATAGTCCGACTGCCGGGTCATCGAGCGGGCAGTCGCGAAGTCGATCTCGAGCGCGTCGGCAAGCGCGGTCTGGAAGAAAGCCGTGTTGCCGGTCAGCGCCGTCTCGCGCAGCCTCACATAGGCCGGCTGGCCGAGGAAGGTATTGACGTCGGCAGCGTCGCCGGCCGGGCGCATCATCGACCGCAGGCGTCGCCGCGCGTTTTCCGCCGCTTCGCCGGACACGGGACGGTCGGCGTCCGCCTTGGCCACAGGCTCCGGTTTCGGCGTGAGCTTCGTGACCGTTTCCGGCGGCCGCGTCTTGACCAGCGTCGGTCTTTCCAGCGCGCGGATCAGGTCGGCGATCGTCGGATTGAGCTCCTTGCGTCGCGCAATGGCGCGTGCATGCGGCAATCCATGCCGTCCGATCAGCGTGATGAGGTCGATGTCGCTCAGCGCGTTGGATCGGGTGAGCAGGGGGGCAGCGATCTCGACCGGCTCTTCGGCCAGCCGCCGCACCAGTGCGGTCGGCGCATATTCGCATTCGGAAAGGGCGGCGGCGACATAGCGGCGCGACTCGACCGAGACCTCGTCGAACAGCGGCAGCGTCAGGTCCTCGAGCTGGGCGATCTCGCGTCGTGAAGGGCGCGTCAGCGAGCAGAAGGCCGAGACCGCGGCGCGGAACAGCCTTTCGGCCTTTCCCGCTTCGGTCCGGATAGCGATTTGCCTGAAATCCGAAGATGACACGGAGGATACGCCCGACACTCGACACAACTCCTGAACCGCGCAATCCGGCCGGGCCGGTTCGCAACTCCAGGAAAAACAAACATCAAATTAGCCGCGATCCGTTAGCGCTCCGTTAACCCTCTAGCCCCCTTAATCGACTTTGGAGGCGTTGCGTTGTGCTCCGGTCAAACCGAGAGGAATGCGCGAACCATGGGCATGGTCCTGTCTTTTGTGCCGCGTGCGGCACCTGTAAATCGAGCAAGTCACGACACCAATACGGCGGCGGTGATCATTTTCCCCGGCGTCCGTTATGAGTTGCATCCGCAGGACGCTGCGGCCCGGCCCGGCGACAGCGGCTCCGACAGGCCAGTCTCCCCGCCGCCCGCCAAGCCGCATCACTGAACGGGCTCGCCTTTCTCAGTCGTCCTGCAATTCGCAGCTGCTCTGCTCGAGAAAGCGCGACACGATCGGCTTCCAGCTCTCGTCCGGCACGAAGGCGCGGACGACGAAGATGCCTTCCTCTATCGGCGCCTCGACAAAGATCGCGCCTTGCAGATCTTCCGGAAGGTCGCGCCGCACATCGATCATCTGCGCCGGGGTCAGTACCACCGTATCGAGCGTCTCGCCATTGGCGTTGTGGTCGTTGAAGGAATAGATGTTGTGGCCGCCGCGGTCATAGACCGAGGCCGACCAGAACGGCACGTCGCCGGGCGCCTTGATCCTCACCAAGCCGTCGGCAAGGTTGAAGCGGCAGGCGGCGGCATAAAACAGCGGATCGACCGATTTCACCACCGGCGCGCCGCCGGCCTCGGCGTCAAGCCGCGTCATCTTGTAGAGGTCGGAGGCCATCGCCAGCCGCGACCAGGCATCGCGCTCGGAAAATTCCGGCACCAGGAACAGCACGACGATATGCACGATGCCTGCGCCGAGCAGGCCGAGGATCAGGGCGTGCAGCAACCTACGCATTGCAGCCCGCCTTGATGATGCGCGGCAGCGTCACGTCGGAGAGGCCGGTGCTCGAGGCGATCGGCGTGTCGTAGAAGGTCAGAACGAAATACATCTTGCCAGCCCCGCCGGTGAGCAGCCAGTTGCCGGGGGCAGGGCGATTGCCGACCGAAATGACGACGGAATTGTCGGGCCGGCGCAGCACTTCGTAGGACTGCAGCGCCGCCTGCCTCGGCTTGCCGGTAGCGATCACGCCAAGCGACTGGTCTGCGGCATAGAGCGTCCAGAACCGGGCGGTCGGGTAACCGCCTTCGATCGTGTAGGTGCATTCGCGTTTCAGCGGCTCGCCTGCGTCGTCGCGCTCGGCGACGAAGGCCAGCCCCTCGGCCCGGCCGAGCGCCAGCACGCCCTCGCGCGCCACGCGCGCCTTGGAATAGGGGTCGGCGGCTAAAGTCCCGACTTCGGGGAAGGCCGTCCATTGGCCGATGCGGATCGCTCCAACGCCATCCTGCGCGTTGAGCGCATACCAGACGCTGTAGCCGCCAAGCCCGATGGCTATGGCGAGCGAAAGCAGCGTCAGGGTGGCGTTTTTGAGCATGAGAGCCGCAAACAGAGGAGGTTGCCCGGGATATCGCGGCGCGGGGTGCCGTGGCAAGTCGGCTTCGCATGAGGGCCGCTCTAAGGTGTGTTGAGATTCAGGTCAGGCCGGCCTCACCTGAATATCGACTCGCCTTAAAGCGCCGAAAGCGTTTCCGGCAGGGCAGGCGCATCGAGCACGGGCGCGGCCTGGAACGCCTTGGTCATGTCTCTCAGCGTCTGGGTGGTGCGGCTGGAAAGCACCGGCGGGCGTTCGGCTTCGGCCTGCGCCGCCGCGGCGTCGGCCTCCTTCTTCGCGGCTTCCTCCGCCTTGGCCGCGACCTCCGGGTCGACGAACGGATGGTCGAGACCGGGAATAGGCTTCAGGTCGATGTTCTGGTGCGCATAGACCATCAGGCGCTGCCAGACCATAGCCGGCAGCGAGCCGCCGGTCATCTTGTTGGTTGCGGTGAAGTCGTCATTGCCGAGCCACACGGCCGCCGTGTAATTGCCGGTGAAGCCGACGAACCAGGCGTCGCGGTAGGATTGCGTGGTGCCGGTCTTGCCGGCGACGACGATGTTGGGGAGCTGGGCGCGCCGCGCCGTGCCGATCACCGGCACCGCCGCCAGCATGGTGTTCATGTATTTCAGCGCCTTTTCCGACAGCACGCGGTGTGGCGGCGGCGCGTCCTTGGCCCAGTCATAGACCACCTCGCCGGTGCGGGTGACGAGCTGGGTGATGCCGTGGCGCGAGCCGACAAAACCGTTCTGGGCAAAGACGCTGTAGCCGGTCGCCTGGTCCATCACCGTCATGCCGGATGTGCCCAGCACCATTGTTTTGTGCGCTTCCAGCGGCGATTCGACACCCATCGATTCGGCCATCGCCTTGATCGGACCGATGCCGAGGTAATCCTTGGCGAGCCGCACCGGCACCGTGTTGATCGACTTGGCGATCGCCGTGAGCAGCGTGACGTTGCCGGCCGATCCGCCGCTGTAATTGTGCGGCGACCAGTTGCCCCAGCTGATGGCGCCGCCCGAAACCACCGAGTCCGGTGTGAAGCCATGCTCCATCGCGGTGGCATAGACATAGGGCTTGAAGGATGAGCCGGTCTGGCGCAACGCCTTGGTGGCGCGGTTGAACTGGCTGGCGCCATAGTCGCGGCCGCCGACGATGGCGCGCACCGCGCCATTGGTCTCGATCACCACCACCGCGCCTTCGGTGACGTTGTATTCCTTGCCGAATTGCCGCAGATGGAACTCGACCGACTCCTCGGCCGCCTTCTGGATGTTGGCGTCGAAGGTCGTGTGGGCGACCAGCGAATGCTGGCCGGGCTTGGCGATCTTCTTCACCTCGTCGAAGGCCCAGTCGAGGAAGTAGTCCGGGCTCTTCTGCTCGCCGCGGTCGACGACGTCGGCCGGATGCAACCGCGCCTGCAGCACCTGGCCCTCGGTCATGAAGCCGGAATCGACGAGGTTGGAGAGCACCACATTGGCGCGCGCGCGCGCCGCCGGCAGGTTGATGTGCGGGGCGTATTTGGTCGGCGCCTTGAACAGGCCGGCCAGCATTGCCGCCTCGGCAAGGTTCAGATCCTTGACGCTCTTGCCGAAATAGAAATCCGCCGCCGCCTCGATGCCGAAGGTGCCGCCGCCCATATAGGCGCGGTCGAGATAGAGCTGCAGGATCTCCTTCTTGGAGAGGTTCGCCTCCAGCCACAGCGACAGGAAGGCTTCCTTGATCTTGCGCTCGAGGGTGCGCTCGTTGGAGAGGAACAGGTTCTTGGCGAGCTGCTGCGTGATGCTCGATCCGCCCTGGACCACCGAATTGGCGCGCACGTTCTCGAAGATCGCGCGCGACAGGCCCAGCACATCGATGCCGTAATGGTCGAAGAAACGCCGATCCTCCGTCGCCAGCACCGCCTTGATGACGATGTCCGGCATTTCGTCGACCGGCACGGAATCGCGCTGGATGATGCCGCGCTGGCCGATTTCATTGCCGTAGCGGTCAAGGAAAGTGACGGCGAAGTCGCCCTGGTTGCGCCAGTCGCCGGTGGTGATGTCGAAGGCGGGCATGGCAAGCGCGAGCAGCACCACGAAGCCGCCTGCCCCCATGGTGAAGCCCTCGCTCAGCACCTCGATGATGGCGCGGCGCCAGCCATGCACACGGAAGCGGCGGGAAAAGATGGTCGCCGCTTCCCAGAATTCGCGCGCCTTGAAACCGATCTCGTAGAGTGAGCTATCGAGCCACGCGTCCACGGCGAGCAGCGCCGAAGCGATCCGGCCTCTTCTCCTGCGTGGTTTAGAGGGATTGTCCATTCCAGAATTCCACCCGGGCACTTCCGCCCGAAACAGCCGTGGCAGTTCCGGGGCGCCCTCCCTGCCAGACTAATCGACCATTTTAGCACCACTCACAAGGGCAGCGAAGCCACACTCAGGCTTTGTTGAACGCCATGGTTGATTGCGCCCCGAGCAATTCCAGGAAAAGTGAGCACTTCCTGGAAAAGTGAGCAGCGGTTTTCCGTCCGGAATTGCGTAAAACAAGTAGTAAGAGAGCGATATCACCGCGCCGCGATGAAGCGCATGAAATGCGCCACATCCGCCTCGCTCGGCTCCAGTCCGGTGAAGGAGCGCAGATAGGCGGCGAGATGGCTGACACGTGCCTCGACCGGTTCCTTGAGGTCGAGCACGTAATAGCCGATCTGCATGTAGTAGAGGACGCGGGCGCGGATGAAGGCGTCCTCGCTCTCATAGCCGTGCCGGCGGTACATGTCGCGTATGGCCAGCAGACGTTCCTCGTCGGCCTTGTCGATCATGCGCCGCACGTCGTCCGAGCGCCTTGCCCATTCGCGAACGGCGAAATCGAGCCTGGGATCGAACAGGCGCTCGTCGGCCCAGCATTCGAAGACGTTCATCACACCCATGATGATGGTGCCGGCCGGCCGGCGCGCCCGTTCGACGATCGCCGTGGTGTTGGTCTCGTGCCAATGCTTGAGCAACTGGTCGAGCAGGTCCTGCCGGCTTTCGAAATACCAGTAGAAGCTCGAGCGCGAGACGCCGAGCTTCTGTCCGAGCGTCAGCACGCGCACGCTCTCGATACCGTCGGAAATCAGCGTCTGCAGCGCGAGGTTGATCCAGTCCGCGCGGGTTACCTTGATGTTGCCGGGCGCCGGCTCGTCCTGAGGAGCGGTCATGGTCATGAGCCAACAAGTGGCACGGCGCGGAGCAGCGCGCAAGCTCTGGACAGAAGTGTCTAGACACATATGTACGGAGCATATATCTTGAGAGCCTCCAACGAGAGGGGAGAGGCTCGTGAAGTCGCATTACCAGGCAGTGGTCATCGGCGGAGGCGTCGTCGGCGCCTCGGTGCTCTATCACTTGACGCGCTTTGGCTGGAGCGACGTGGCGCTGATCGAGCGCGCCGAGCTGACGGCGGGCTCGACCTGGCATGCGGCGGCCGGCTTCCACGCGCTCAACGCCGATCCCAATGTCGCCGCGCTGCAGGACTACACGATCAAGCTCTATCGCGAGATCGAGGCCGAGTCCGGCCAGAATGCCGGCCTGCACATGACCGGCGGCGTCAACATGGCGAGCGACCCGCAGCGTTGGGAATGGCTGAAATCGGCCTGGGCGGTGTTCCAGTCGGTCGGCATCAAGACGGCGCGGCTGGTGACGCCCGAGGAAATCAAGGAGATCTGCCCGATCGTCGACGTCAGCGGCGTGCTGGGTGGCCTCTATGATTCCAACGAGGGCCATCTCGACCCCTATGGCACCACGCATGCCTATGCGGGCGCCGCCAGGAAGCGTGGCGCCGACGTTATCCTGCGCAACCGCGTCGTCGAGCTGAAGCAGCGCGCCGATGGTGGCTGGGACATCGTCACCGAGAAGGGCACGATCGTCGCCGAGCATGTCGTCAATGCCGGCGGTCTCTGGGCCAAGCAGGTCGGGCTGATGGCCGGCGTCGACCTGCCGGTGACGCCGATGGAGCATCATTATTTCGTCACCGAGGACATTCCGGAAGTCGCCGCTCTCGACAAGGAGCTTGGCCTCGCCGTCGATCTCGACGGCTTCTCTTATCTGCGCCAGGAGCGGAAGGGCGTGCTGCTCGGCGTCTATGAGCAGAATCCGAAACACTGGAACATGGACGGTGCGCCCTGGGATTACGGCATCGAGTTGATCACCGAGGATATCGATCGCATCAGCCCCGAGCTTGCCAAGGCCTATGAGCGCTTTCCCTGCCTGGCCACGGCCGGTGTCCGCAAATGGGTGAACGGCGCCTTCACCTTCACGCCGGACGGCAATCCGCTGGTCGGGCCGGTCCGGGGGCTGAAGAATTATTGGGTCGCCTGCGGCGTCATGGCCGGCTTCAGCCAGGGCGGCGGCGTCGGCAAGTCGCTGGCCGAGTGGATGATTTACGGTGAGCCGGAAGCCGACATCTTCGGCATGGACATCGCCCGCTACGGCGCCTTCGCCGCCAACCGCGAGTATCTCAGGCAAACGACGCGCCAGTTCTATGCCCGCCGTTTCGTCATGACCTTCCCCAATGAGCGCCTGCCAGCCGGCCGGCCGCTGAAGCGCCCCGGCGCCTATGATGGCATGAGCGCCGCCGGCGCCGAGTGGACGGCGTCCTGGGGTCTGGAGATACCGGCCTATTTCGCGCCGATGGGCTTTCGCGAGGAGACGACGCTGAAGCGCTCCAACGCCTTCGACATCGTCGGCGACGAGGTGCTGCAGGTGCGCCGCGCCGCCGGCCTCGTCGATACCACGGCCTTCTCGCGCCATGCCGTCTCCGGCCCGGGCGCGGAAGCCTGGCTCGACAAGCTGCTCGCCTGCCGGCTGCCGAAGCCTGGCCGCGCCAAGCTTGCGCCGATGCTTGGGCCCAATGGCCGGCTGAAGGGCGATCTCACCGTGCTCAACTGGGGTGGCGGCGAATACTGGATCATGGGCTCTTACTATTTGCGCGAATTTCATATGCGCTGGTTCGAGGCGCACATCGCCGAAGGCGTTTCCGTCACCGACATCTCGGATGCCACATCCGGCTTCCTCGTCACCGGACCGAATGCACGAAAGATCCTCGAACGCACCACGCATCAGGACATCTCCGCCAAAACCCTGCCGTTCATGGCTTGCGGCGAGTTCGACATCGGCATGGTGCGAGCGCGCGTTGCTAGGCTGTCCATCGCCGGCGAGCTCGGCCTCGAGATCAACTGTCCGGCCACCTTGCATGCGACGCTTCGCGAAACACTGCTTGTCGCCGGCCAAGACCTCGGCCTTGCCGAGATCGGCTATTACGCGCTGAATTCGCTCAGGCTGGAAAAGAGTTTCGGCATCTGGTCGCGCGAATTCACGCAAGGCTACACGCCCGGCCAGACCGGGCTCGACCGCTTCATCGCTTTCGACAAGGGCGAGTTCATCGGCCGGGGCGCGGCGCTGAAAGAGCGCGAGGCCGGTGCTTCGCAGCGCATCGTGACGCTGGAAGTGGACGCTGTCGACGCCGATGCCAGCGGCTTCGAACCGGTCTGGCATCAAGGCCGCCGCGTCGGGTTCGTGACGTCCGGCGGCTACGGCTACTCGATCGGCAAGAGCGTCGCCCTGGCGTTGCTCGATGACGATTTCACCGGGGAGGGCACCGAGCTTTCCGTCCACATTGTCGGGGTCGAACGGCCGGCGCGCGTCATCGCGGCCTCGCCCTACGACCCTGAAGGCAAGGCGATGCGGCAATGAGGAGGAAGCGCCATGATCGATGAGGCCGCACGTGATCTCAGGCGCGAGCGCCGGCGTGGACGCACCGGCGAGGCGGGCAGCGAATCCAGCCGCCATCCGAACTACCGCTCCCTGAAGAACCCGTTCCTGCCGCAGCCGATCTTTTCCGAAGACCAGGTCGCCGCCATCCACGCTACCGCGCTGCGCGTGCTGGAGGAGCTCGGCATCAAGGTGCTGCTGCCCGAGGCCCGCGCCGTCTACGCCAAGGCCGGCGCCTCGGTCGACGAAGACAGCCAGATGGTCAGGATCGGCCGCGACATGGTCGAGGCAGCACTGGCCTCGGCGCCGCGCTCCATTCCGGCACTCGGCGGCGACCGCTCGCGCGACCTGACGCTTGAGCTCGGCTCGATGGCCTTCCTGGCGGGCTCCGGCGCCCCCAACGTCACCGATCTCGAGCGCGGCCGCCGGCCGGGCACGCTTGCCGCTTTCGAGGAATTCATCAAGCTGATCCAGCATTTCGACGTGCTGCACATGCTCGGACCCTGCGTCGAGCCGCAGGACATCGACAATCGCTTCCGCCACTATGCCGTCAATCGGGCGCAACTGACGCTGTCGGACAAGTTCCCCTTCATCTTCGCGCGCGGCACGCCGCAGGTCGAGGACGGGTTCGAGATGATCCGCCTGGCGCGGGGTCTCTCCGAGGACCAGTTCCGCGCCGGCGCCCATTGCTACACCGTCATCAACACCAACTCGCCGCGCCAGCTGGATATCCCGATGGCGCAAGGCATCATCGACTTCGCCAAGGCCGGCCAGGTCCTGATCATCACGCCCTTCTGCCTGGCGGGCGCCATGGCGCCGATCACCGTTGCCGGCGCGCTGACCTTGCAGCATGCCGAGGCGCTGGCTGGTTTGACACTCGCCCAGATCGTGCGCCCCGGCGCGCCTGTGGTCTATGGCTCCTTCTCCTCCAATGTCGACATGAAGTCCGGCGCGCCGGCCTTCGGCACGCCGGAACATATCAAGGCGACGCTTGGAGCGGGGCAGCTCGCCCGCTACACTGGGCTGCCCTGGCGCTCCGGCGGCGGCAGCGCCGCCAATATTGCCGATGCGCAGGCGGCACACGAGACGCAGTTCGCGCTATGGGGCTCGGTGCTGGCCGGCGCCACCGTCTGCATCCACGCCGCCGGCTGGCTGGAAGGTGGCCTCAGCGTATCCCTGGAAAAGCTGATCACCGACGTCGAGGCGCTGCAGATCGTCGCCGAGCTCTGCGCCACCACACCGGGCGACGAGGATGCCATCGGCTTCGAAGCCATCGCCGAAGTGCAGCCCGGCGGTCATTTCTTCTCGGCAGCCCACACAATGGCGCGCTACCGCACCGCCTTCTACGAGCCGCTGGTGGCCGACTGGTCGAACTTCGGCAACTGGACGCAATCCGGCGGCAAGACCGCGACCGAGCGCGCCACCGGCATCTGGAAGCGCATTCTTTCCGACTTCCAGCCGCCGGCCTCCGCTGCCGCCACCGCTGGCGTGCTTGACGAGTTCATCGCGCGGCGCACCGAGGAGGGTGGCGCCGCACCGGTCTCGTGATTTGACGAAAACGTAATAAATTCGAGACCTTCGCCATTCACGTTATAGTCAAGACGATTCGCGATCTGGCATCGGATCGCGAGCGCGGCTACGTTGCCGGGCAGCGTGAGGAGATATGTATTGGCGATGGACGGTAGATGACGGCGCCTGGCGATTTGATGCAGGCCTTGTTCCTGAGGCTGAAGACCGATGCGTCGCTGTCGGCGCTGCTTGGCGGCGCCGGCCTGCTCGAGCAGGCGAGCGACAGAGCCGCCTTTCCGAACGTAACTTTCGGCCGCACCAGCGCCTTCGACCTCGAGACCGGCGCCGACAACGACAATGACCAGTTGGTCACCTTGCATATCTGGTCGAAAGCTCAAGGCGAGGCCGAGACACGCCTCATCATGGACAGCATCAGGGCGCGGCTCGACGGCGCGGCATTTTCGATCGGTTCGCGCGGCCAGACGCGCCTGTCGCTGGAATTCGCCGAGGCTCGCTATGACGAGGATCTGGCCGTCCATCATGGATTGCTGCGCTTCCGCGCGCTGACGCAGGAAGCCGCCTGAGAGGCTGCGCCAATACATGTCGCCCAGGAGTAAAGCGGTGGCTCCGAAATATTCATCAAAACAACGGCTTAAGCCCGCCGTTTGAATCGGTTTCACGCGAAGTGCCTTGGCCTACAGCTGCGCTTGGATGGCGGCCTTGTCGATGACCGACCAGACTTCGCGAATCCGCCCGTCATGGAACTCGTAAAAGACGTTCTCGGCGAAGGAAACCCGCTTGCCGTGGACAGGCAGGCCGAACAGCACGCCCTTGGGCCGGCAGTCGAAATGCAGGCGCGCCGCCACACGTGGCGGCTCCGATACCAGAAGCTCGATGTTGAAGCGCAGGTCGGGAATAGCCTCGAAATCGCCCTCCAGCATGCGCCGATAGCCCGAAAGCCCGATCGTCTCGCCATTATACTGCACCTCCTCGCCGACGAAGCGGCCGAGATTGTCCCAATCCTGCTCGTTCAGGCAGGCGATGTAGCCCCGATAGAGACCGGCAATATCCTCCCGGGTCATAACATGCTCCTATGGTCGTCTGGCGTTTCTACACAAGCTAGCGCGGTGCGCGGTGAAGGCACGGCAAAAAGCGTAGCGGATCAAGTGCTTTTCCGGCTATGAATTGAGCCTTGGCGCCGCCACGCGCGCAGGGGGAATGGCGGGCATGATTTTCGATCGTTCACCGTTCATTTCACGTTCAGCCCATATGCGTTAGAACCGTGATCATGAGAAACCTTGGCTCACATCTCCGCAAAGCAGTGCTGGCGCTTGCCGCGGCCGGGCTTCTTGCGTCGCAGGCGATCGCCCTGCCGGTCATCGAGCCGTCGGCCGATCCGCCGGTGGTGCTCGCTGCCGGCGATTGCTACGCCATCGGCCAGCAGGTCGCCGCGCAGAATGGAGGCACGCTCGCCAAGGCGTCGCAGTCGACGCGGGGCGGTCAGCAGGTCTGCGTCATCGTCGTGCTCGTCCCAGGCAAGGACGGCCAACGGCCGCGCCGCTCGGAAATCGTGGTCCCGATGGGCTGACCCCTCTCGTTTCCCAGGCCAGCGGAATCGGCCTATACGTCTATCCAGCAACAGGCTTCAACCCATGCGCGTGCTCGTCGTCGAGGATGACAAGGATCTCAACCGGCAACTGGCCGATGCGCTGGTCGATGCCGGCTATGTCGTCGACCGGGCCTATGACGGCGAGGAGGGCCATTTCCTCGGCGATACCGAGCCTTACGATGCCGTGGTCCTCGACATCGGCCTGCCGCAGATGGATGGCATCAGCGTCGTCGAGCGCTGGCGCCGCGGCGGCCGCAAGATGCCGGTGCTGATCCTCACAGCCCGCGACCGCTGGAGCGACAAGGTCGCCGGCATCGACGCCGGTGCCGATGACTATGTCACCAAGCCCTTCCACATCGAGGAGGTGCTGGCCCGAGTGCGGGCCCTGATCCGCCGTGCGGCCGGCCATGCATCGTCGGAGCTCACCTGCGGGCCGCTGCGCCTCGACACCAAGGCATCCAAGGCCGATGTCAATGGCGTGCCGCTGAAGCTCACCTCGCACGAGTTCCGGCTGCTCGCCTATCTGATGCACCATATGGGCGAGGTGGTGTCGCGCACGGAGCTGGTCGAGCATCTCTACGACCAGGATTTCGACCGCGATTCCAACACCATCGAGGTGTTTGTCGGCAGGCTTCGCAAGAAGATGGGCATCGACATGATCGAAACCGTGCGTGGCATGGGCTATCGCATGCGAGAGCCGGAGGCGTGACGCGGAACCGCTGAAGCCAGCGATGGGAGGATGGATTTCAAGGCTGCGGCTCTGGCCGCGCTCGCTGACCTTTCGCGTCATCGCTTTCTCGACCATCTGGGCGATCCTGACGCTGGTCGTCATCTTCACCCTCATCACCACGCTTTACCGCCAGGCCAGCGAGCGCGGCTTCGACAGCCTGCTCTCGGCGCATCTGTTCAACCTGATCGGCTCCGTCGGCATTTCCGACAACGGCGCGCTGACCGGGGCGCCCGATCTTGGCGACCTGCGCTTTTCCGAGCCGAATTCCGGCTGGTACTGGTCGGTGGAGCCTGCCTCCGAAGGCGTGCATGGCGAAATCCATTCCTCCTCGATGACGACCTCGCTCCTGTCGCCGAGCGTCGCGGAGGTCCCGTTCAACGCGAACTTCCAGCGCAGCTATTCGATGGAAGGCATCAAGGGCGAGCAGCTCGAAGTATTCGAGAGCGAGTTCGTGCTGGACGCCAAGAACCGCGCCGCCCGCTTCCGCGTCATGGGCAACCACAGTGAGCTCGAGCAGGAGATCGCGAGCTTCCAGCGCCGCCTGCTCACCTATCTCTCGCTGTTCGGCGTCGGCATGATCGCCATCAACGCCATCGCCATCCTGTTGGGTCTCCAGCCATTGCGCCGGGTCCGCAACGCGCTCGCCATGGTGCGCGAAGGCACCGCCCAGCGCCTCGACGGCAGCTTCCCGGCCGAGATCGAGCCGCTGGCCAACGAGACCAACGCCCTGATCGAGAACAACCGGCGCATCGTCGAGCGCTCGCGCACCCAGGTCGGCAATCTCGCCCATTCGCTGAAGACGCCTCTAGCCGTGCTGATCAATGAAGGCCGAGCGCTGGGCGGCGCCAAGGGCCAGCTGATCGCCGACCAGGCCGCTTCCATGCAGAAGCAGGTCGATCATTACCTGCAGCGCGCCCGCGTCGCCGCGCAGCGCGACAGTGTCGTCTTCCGCACGCCGGTTTCGCCGCTGGTTGAGCGCATGGTGCGCGTTCTGGGCAAGCTCAACCCGCAAACGCGGCTGACGCTGTCCCTGCCGCCGGCCGAGATCGTCTTTGCGGGCGAGCGCGAGGATCTCGAGGAACTGCTCGGCAATCTGCTCGACAATGCGATGAAATGGGCAAAGAGCGCTGTTGCCGTGACGATCGCCACTATTTCGGGAAGCGGCAACCTGTTTGAAATCGTTATAGAGGATGACGGTCCGGGCATTCCCGAGGAGAGCGCGCGAGAGGTGTTGAAGCGTGGCAAGAGACTGGACGAGACGAAGCCGGGAACAGGGCTTGGCCTTGCCATTGTCGCCGACCTCGTCAACGAGTATGGAGGCTCGCTGGCGCTGGAACGGTCGGGCATGGGCGGCTTGAGGGCGGTGGTGAGATTGCGGAGCCTTCAATGATGTTTTTTATCGATTTGCGAGCAGGGGCTGGCGGCCAAATTTCCGACAAATATCAACACTATGGCCAGGATGCTTCCCTGATGGCGCGGTCGCCTAACCATCTCTCTCAAGAAGTCCATTTCGCTCAAGAAGCTCATCCCGCTCAAGAGAACCGGTTGTTGGCATGAAGATCCGCGTCGCGCTCGTTTCCGCCCTGCTCGCCGTTTCCGGCTGCACGACACTCGGCAGGGGCGGTCCAACCTCTCCGGTCACGCCTGTTTCGACGCCGCCCGCCGGCGGCAAGGTGTCGACCAGCATCGTCTCGGCGATGAATGGCGGGCTTATCGGTGGGTCGATCGGCTCGGGCCTGAGCGACGCCGAAAAGCGCAAGGGGTTGGAGGCGGAGTACAAGGCGCTGGAGTACAACACCAGCGGCCAGAAGGTGACTTGGAAGGGCGACAACGCCTCCCATTATGGCGAGGTCGTCGCGGCCCAGCCTTATCGGGTCGGCTCCCAGGATTGCCGCCAGTACACCCACACCGTCTTCACCGGCGGCGCGGGCGTCACCGCGCGCGGCACCGCCTGCCGCAACGCCGACGGCAGCTGGACGCCGCTGACCTGATAAATCGACCCAATTGATATACATCAAGGCCGGACAGAGCATCCGCCGTCAAAGCGTCGCAGTATGCTTGTGTTGGCAGGGCAGGGCTCTGCCTTTATTGGAAGAGCCATGCTGTTCTGGGTCATAGCCGCAATCCTCACGCTGGGCGCCAGCCTGGCGGTGCTATTGCCGCTCACCGGCGGCATGAAGGGTGCATCGGCGCCTGGCGATCATGACCTCGAAGTCTATCGCGACCAGCTTTCCGAATTGGATCGCGACGTAGCGCGCGGCCTGATACAGCCGGGCGAGGCCGAGGAGGCGCGCGCCGAGATCGGCCGCCGCATCCTGCGTCTCGGCGCGGCCGAGCGGCCGGCCTCCGCCAGCGCCTCCTCCTCCCGCGGCATCAGGTTGGTCGCCAGCCTGGCCGTGCTTGCTGTTCCGCTGCTGAGCTGGGGGTTGTACGGCGTGCTCGGCTCGCCAGATCTGCCTTCTCAGCCCTTGGCCGAACGTCTCGCCAAGAATCCCGCCGATTCCTCGGTCGACGAGCTGGTCGCACGCGCCGAAGCGCATCTCGCCGCCAATCCGTCGGACGGCAAGGGTTGGGACGTGCTGGCGCCGATCTATCTTCGCCTGCAGCGCTTTCCCGACGCGATAACCGCCTACCGTAACGCCATTCGCCTCGACGGCGACAGCGCGGTGCGCCAGGCTGGTCTCGGCGAGGCGATCGCCAGCGCTGCGGGCGGCATCGTTTCGGCCGATGCGCAAAACGCCTTCGAGGCGGCTCTCAAGCTCGATCCGGCCAATGCCAAGGCGAATTTCTACCTGGCCGTAGGCCTTGCCCAGGAAGGCAGGAAGGACGAGGCTGTCGCCGCCTGGCAAAAGATGCTCGGCCAGCTTCCGCTGGATTCGCCCTGGCGCAGCGCCGTCCAGCAGGCGCTTGCCGAGGCTGGCCCGCCAGCGGTCGCGGCGAGCGGGCCGGATGCCCAGCAGATGGAAGCCGCGCAGCAGATGTCGCCGCAGGACCGGCAGGCGATGATCGAAACGATGGTCGCGGGCCTCGACGACAAATTGAAGCAGAATCCCCGTGATGAGGAAGGATGGATGCGCCTCATTCGTTCCTATGCCGTGCTCGGCAAGCCCGATCAGGCGCGCGAGGCGCTCGGCCGCGCTGTCGCCGCCTTTGGGGCCGACAGCGAGCAGGCCAAGAAGTTCACCGCCTTCGCCGCTTCCCTCGGCGTGACGGCGACGGAGTAAGAGATGACGCGCAAGCAGAAGCGACTGTCGGTGATCGTGGCGGGGTTGGCCTTCCTCGCCGCGGCCGCCGGACTCACCTTCTACGCGCTCGGCCAGAAAGCCTCCTATTTCTACATGCCGGCAGAGCTGGCAACGGCAAGCGTCCCGCCCGGACAGCGCATCCGCCTTGGCGGCCTCGTCGAGAACGGCACCGTCGTGCGCGGCAGCGGCGCAACCGTCGCCTTCTCGGTTACCGACACGCAGAAATCGGTCAAGGTGACCTATACCGGCATCCTGCCCGATCTCTTCCGCGAGGGTCAGGGCGTCATCACCGAGGGCGCTTTCGGTCCGGACGGGGTTTTCGTCGCCGACAGCGTCTTGGCCAAGCATGACGAGCGCTATATGCCGAAGGAAGTCGCCGATGGCCTGAAGGCCAAGGGCGTCTGGGTGGAAAGCAAGAGCCAATAATGGTTGAGACCGGACATTTCGCCCTCGTGCTCGCCTTCGCGCTGTCGCTGGTGCAGATGCTGGTGCCGCTGGTCGGCGCCCGCACCGGCAATCAGCGGCTGATGGCGGTCGGCGGCCCGGTCACCGTCACCGGCTTCGCGCTGACCGCGCTGTCCTTCACGGCCCTTGCAAGCGCCTATGCCGGCTCGGATTTCTCGGTGGCGAACGTGTGGGAGAATTCCCATTCGCTGCAGCCGATGATCTACAAGATCACCGGCACCTGGGGAAACCACGAAGGCTCGATGCTGCTGTGGGTGCTGATCCTGACCTTCTTCGGCGCGCTCGTCGCCGTCTTCGGCAACAATCTGCCGGCGACGCTCAAGGCCAATGTGCTTGCCGTGCAAGGAATGATCGGCGCGGCCTTCTTCCTGTTCATCCTGACGACCTCCAACCCGTTCATCCGCCTCAATCCGGCGCCGGTCGAGGGGCGCGATCTAAACCCGGTCCTGCAGGACCTCGGCCTCGCCATCCACCCGCCGCTGCTCTATCTCGGCTATGTCGGCTTCTCGGTCTGCTTTTCCTTCTCGGTCGCGGCGCTGATCGAAGGCCGCATCGACGCCTCATGGGCGCGCTGGGTGCGACCATGGACGCTGGTCGCCTGGATGTTCCTCACCGGCGGCATCGCCATGGGTTCCTACTGGGCCTATTACGAGCTCGGCTGGGGCGGCTTCTGGTTCTGGGATCCGGTCGAGAACGCCTCATTCATGCCCTGGCTTGCCGGCACCGCGTTGCTCCATTCGGCCACCGTCATGGAGAAGCGCTCGGCGCTGAAGATCTGGACGCTGCTCTTGGCCATCCTCACCTTCTCGCTGTCGCTGCTCGGCACTTTCCTGGTGCGGTCGGGCGTGCTGACCTCCGTGCACGCCTTCGCCACCGACCCGGCGCGCGGCGTCTTCATCCTGTGCATCCTGACGCTGTTCATCGGCGGGTCGTTGGCGCTGTTTGCGCTGCGCGCCTCCAGCCTGACGGCCGGCGGTCTGTTCCACCCGATCTCGCGCGAGGGCGCGCTGGTCCTCAACAACCTCTTTCTCACCACCGCCACCGCGACGGTGCTGGTCGGCACGCTCTACCCGCTGGCGCTCGAAGCGCTAACCGGCGGCAAGATCTCGGTCGGCGCGCCCTTCTTCGACCTGACTTTCGGCCCACTGATGCTGCCGCTGCTGGCGATCGTGCCGTTCGGCCCGCTGCTCGCCTGGAAGCGCGGCGATGTGATTGCCGCCTCGCAGCGGCTGATGGCGGCCTTCGCGCTCGCGATTGCCGCGATGCTGGTCACCGGCCTGTTCATCGACGGCGGCTCGGTTTTTGCAGCACTTGGTGTCGGCCTCGCTGTCTGGCTCATCGCCGGCGCGCTGACCGACCTTGCCGTCAAATCCGGCGCCGGCTCGGTGGCGCCGGCCGTTATGCTTCGCCGTTTCGCCGGCCTGCCGCGCTCGGTCTTTGGCACGGCGCTGGCCCATCTCGGCCTTGGGCTGACCTTGCTCGGCATCGTCGGCACGCTCTGCTTCGGCAGCGAAAAAATCCTCACCATGCGGCCCGGTGAGACGGTGGAACTCTCCGGCCACACGCTGCGCTTCGAAGGGCTTTTTCCCCAGAAGGGGCCGAACTTCACCGAAGATCGCGCCCGCTTCCTGCTGATCGGCGCAGACGGAAATGCCAATGGCGAGATTTCTTCGGCAAAACGCTTCTTTCAGGCCCGGCAGATGGCAACGACCGAGTCCGGCATCAGGACGCTCGGCTTGAGCCAGCTTTATCTATCGCTCGGCGACGAAGGTAATGACGGCTCCGTCGTCGTGCGCCTCTGGTGGAAACCGCTGGTGACGCTGATCTGGGGCGGCGCCCTGGTAATGATGGCGGGCGCGGCCATGTCGCTGGCCGACCGCCGCCTGCGCGTCGGCGCGCCCGCGAGGCGCCGCAAGCCGGCCGCCGCGTTGACGAGCCCGACATGAGGGCAAGGTTTTCGCTCGCCTCGCTGATCCTTCTGCTGGCCTTGGCGTTTACGGGCGCCGCGCAGGCGGTGAAGCCTGACGAAGTGCTGCAGGACCCGGCATTGGAGGCGAGGGCGCGTGCGCTCTCGGAAGGCCTGCGTTGCATGGTTTGCCAGAACCAGTCGATCGACGAATCCGACGCCGATCTGGCCCGCGACCTGCGCATCCTCGTGCGCCAGCGCCTCGTCGCCGGCGACACCGACCAGCAGGTGATGGATTACATCGTCTCGCGCTATGGCGAGTTCGTGCTCTTGAAGCCGCGCTTCAGCCTGCGCAACGCGCTTTTGTGGGGGACGCCGGTGCTCCTGCTCCTGGCCGGCGGCCTGTTCATCGTGCTCAGCGCCCGCTCGCGCCGCCCGACGTCGGACAGCGCTCTCAGCGCCGAGGAACAGGCGGCGCTGGACAAGATGCTAAGCGAATAGCGCCATCGCTGTGCTTGGCGATTGACTGCAACCGCCTTCCGGCACGCCGCACGCTCGTGGTCCTCGTCGCCCATCCCCAACATTACAAAACTTTCATGTACCGGAAATGGCGCCGTAATGTGCGGCTCCCTAATTCTCTTGCCCGAGGATGCTTCGCCTGAGCGCATCCGCGTCGATAGAGGATAAGAAACCCCATGAATAATGCCCCCAATTCATATTCCCGCACCCGAAAGCGCCTGATGGCCGCCGTCGCTTCCCTGGCCGTTGTCGGCACGGTCGGCGCGGGCATGCTTGCAACCGGCACCGCCCCCGTGCTGGCCGATGCCGTGCGCGTCGAAGCCCCGCAGATGCCGAGCTTCGCCGATGTCGTCGAGCACGTCTCGCCGGCGGTGGTCAGCGTCAAGGTAAAGGCCAAGATCCAGCCGACCGCCGATGACGGCCAGGACGATCAGGGCGGTTTCGACAACCTGCCCGACAACCCACAGCTGCGCCGCTTCTTCAAGGAGTTCCGCGGCTTCGGCGACCAGGGCCAGGGCGGCCAGTTCGGCATGCGCCGCTTCGGCCATCGCGACCATGGCAATGGCGAGCCACGCCCAGTTGCCCAGGGCTCGGGCTTCTTCATCTCGGAGGACGGATATCTCGTCACCAACAACCATGTCGTGTCGGAAGGCTCGGACTTCACCGTCGTCACCAATGACGGCAAGGAACTCGATGCCAAGCTGATCGGCACCGATCCGCGCACCGACCTCGCCGTGCTCAAGGTCGATGGCGGTGGCAACAAGTTCACCTATGTCGACTTCGCCGACGATTCCAAGGTCCGTATCGGCGACTGGGTGGTTGCCGTCGGCAATCCGTTCGGCCTTGGCGGCACCGTCACCGCCGGCATCGTCTCGGCCCGCGGCCGCGACATCGGCGCCGGCCCCTATGACGACTTCATCCAGATCGATGCGTCGGTCAACCGCGGCAATTCGGGCGGCCCGACCTTCAACCTCAACGGCCAGGTGATTGGCATCAACACCGCCATCTTCTCGCCGTCGGGCGGTAGCGTCGGCATCGCCTTCGACATCCCGGCCTCGACCGCCAAGCAGGTCGTCCAGGACCTGATGAAGAGCGGCTCCGTCCAGCGCGGCTGGCTCGGCGTCGAGATCCAGCCTGTCACCTCCGACATCGCCGAGTCGCTCGGCCTGAAGTCGGACAAGGGCGCACTGGTCTCCAGCGCCCAGGATGGCGGTCCGGGCAAGAAGGCGGGCATCACACCCGGCGACGTCATCACCCAGGTCGACGGCAAGGATATTGACTCGCCGAAGGAACTCGCCCGCACGATCGGTGCCTATTCGCCAGGCAAGTCGGTCGACGTTACCGTCTGGCGCGACGGCAAGTCCGAGACGGTCAAGGTCGATCTCGGCACGCTGCCCGCGAGCGACAAGCAGGCCTCGAACGACGACAACAGCAAGCAGTCGGCGCCCGCCGCCAAGCCCGACACGCTTGCCGATCTCGGCCTGACCGTCACCAAGGCGGAAAAGGGCAAGGGCCTCGTGGTCACCGATGTCGATCCCGACAGCGACGCGGCCGACCGCGGCATCCAGCCGGGCGACGTCATCACCTCGATCAACTCGAACGAGGTGAACACCACCGACGACGTCTCCAAGGCGATGACCGATGCCGCCAAGGCCGGCCGCAAGGCCGTGCTGATGCAGATCACCCGCGACGACTCGAACCGCTTCGTCGCGCTGCCGGTCGGCAAGGGCTGAGATATCAGCGTTCAGATTTTCCCTGCGGCGGTATCAACACCCCCGAGCCGCCACCGGGAAAACATGGGGCCGAGCACGTAAGTCAGTCACCGTGTTTCGCTCCTGGCGGCAGCGGGTTTCCCATCACCCGCTGCCGCTTTAACTTGAAGGCATGAAGAATGACTGCTCCTCAAACCTCCAATGAAATCGCGTATAACGGCTCCATGAAGATTCTCGTCATGGAAGACGATCGCGAGGCGGCGGACTACTTGCAGAAAGCCTTCGCCGAGGCGGGCCATACCGCCCATGTCGCTGGCGACGGCGAGACCGGCTTCGCGCTTGCCGATGCCGGCGACTATGATGTGATGGTGGTCGACCGCCTGATGCCGCGCCGCGACGGCCTGTCGGTGATCGCCGCGCTTCGCTCGCGCGGCAACACCACGCCGGTTCTGATCCTGTCCGCCCTGGGCGAGGTCGACGACCGCGTCACCGGCTTGCGCGCCGGCGGCGACGATTATCTCACCAAGCCCTACGCCTTTTCAGAATTGCTGGCCCGTGTCGAGGTGCTGAACCGCCGTGCCGGCGCGCGCGAATCCGAGACTGTGTATCGTGTCGGCGACCTCGAGCTCGACCGGCTGTCGCATTCGGTCAAGCGGGCGGGGCGCGAGATCACGCTGCAGCCGCGCGAGTTCCGCCTGCTCGAATATCTGATGCGCCATGCCGGCCAGGTGGTGACCCGCACAATGCTTCTGGAAAATGTCTGGGACTATCATTTCGACCCGCAGACCAACGTCATCGACGTCCATGTCTCGCGCCTGCGCGGCAAGATCGAAAAAGGCTTCGACAAGCCGATCCTGCACACGATCCGCGGCGCCGGCTACATGCTGAAGGGCGGCTAGAGCATGATCCCGAAAAGTGGGAACCGGTTTTCGGAGAAGATCATGCTACAACAAAGGGTCAGATCAGGATGACGATTCAACCAATCGTCATCCTGATCTAGAGCCCGCAAATGGCTCTTTCCCTGCCGGCCATCATGAAGACGACGGCGGCCCGGCTCTCGGCGCTCTATCTTCTGCTTTTCGCGCTCTGCGCGGTGCTGCTCGTCTTCTACATGACGTCGCTCTCGGCGCGCATGCTGACCGCGCAGACGCAGGAGACCATCAACGACGAGGTGCTGGGTCTCGCCCGTGCCTATCAGCGCGGCGGCCTGCCCGTGCTGGTGCGCGTCGTCGAAAACCGCTCGCGCCAGCCCGGCGCCAACCTCTATCTCATCGCCGACGCCAACGGCCAGATCCTGACCGGCAATGTGCAGAGCCTTGAGCCGGGGGTGATCGAAACCGAGGGCTGGACGACCGAGCCCTTCTCCTACCAGCGCTTCGGCGAAGGCGAACTCGACCGGTTGCGCAGTGGAGCTACCGACCAGCCCGCGCCCCAGGCCGGCGACAACAGCACTCCCCAGTCGACAGGCGAAAAGGGCCACAACGCCATCGCGCTGGTGCTGCGACTCCCCAATCAGATGATCATGCTGGTCGGCCGCGACCTCGGCGAGCCCGAGCGCTTCCGCGCCGTCATCAGCCGAGCGCTGACACTGGCGCTCGGCATGATGGGCCTGGGCGGGCTCCTGATCTGGTTCTTCGTCGGGCGCGCCGCGCTGAAACGCATCGACAGCGTGTCCGATGCCAGCCGCCGCATCATGGGCGGCGATCTCAGCGGACGCCTTCCGGTCACCGGCGCCGGCGACGAATTCGACCGCCTCTCGGAAAACCTCAATGCGATGCTGGCCAGGATCGCCATGCTGAATGAGGGGCTGAAGCAGGTCTCCGACAACATCGCCCATGATCTGAAGACGCCGCTGACCAGGCTGCGCAACCGCGCCGAGGCGACGCTTGCCGGCAGGCACAAGACGGAAGACTACCGCCAGGCGCTGGAAGGCACGATCGCGGAGTCCGACCAGCTCATCAAGACGTTCAACGCCATACTGATGATCTCACGACTGGAGGCCGGCTATTCCTCGGAACAGACCGGTCCGGTCGATCTCGCCGCAACGGTGAGCGACGTCGTCGAGCTCTACGAGCCGGTGGCGGAGGAAGCCGGCGTCACGCTGGAGGCGACCGTCCCCGACGCCTTCACGATCAACGGCAACCGCGAGCTGATCGGTCAGGCGCTGTCCAACATCGTCGACAACGCCATCAAATACTCGACCGACGCCGCCGAGACGCCGAAAGTGCGTGTGGCGCTGGAGCGCGCCGGAAGCGAAATCAAGCTTACCGTCACCGACAATGGCCACGGCATTCCCGACGACGCCGACCGCGCCCGCGCCACCGAGCGTTTCGTGCGCCTGGAGAAGAGCCGCTCGCAGCCGGGCTCGGGCCTTGGCCTCAGCCTTGCCAAGGCCATCATGACTTTCCACAACGGCAGGCTTGATCTTTTGCCCGCCAATCCAGGATTGTCCGTGGTCATGAGTTTTCCGTTGCGGGAGACGCATTAAAGCAGGTCCGCGAGAAAAAGGATTCACGCGACCTGCTTTAAGTTTTTGATTTAAGCATGTCTTTGTCCCGAAACCGGGCCCACTTTCGGGAGACATGCTTTAATGGTTCGGGCAAATGGCGAAGAAGAAGATCGAATCCGAGTTCCGGCTTAGCCCCACATTGGCGCTCCAACCTTTGGACGCGGAGCATGCCCTGCGCGAATTGTCGGAGATCGCCGATGCCGCCGAGGAGGAGGGGCTTTCCCGCCTCGCCGCGTTCCTGGCGGGTGAGGGACCGCTGCAGGACCTGCTGGCGGCCGTCTTCGATCTCTCGCCCTTCCTGCGCGATGTGGCGCGCCGGCGGCCGGCAATTCTCGAGACGCTGTTCGACGAGACGGTAGAAGCGCGGCTCGCCGCCATCGGCGAAGCGATCAGCGGCGCGGCCAAGGCGGATGACGCCTCGGAATCGAGCCTGATGATGGCGCTGCGGCAATGGAAGACGGAAGCGCATTTCCTGATCGCGCTGGCCGATCTTTCCGGCGAGGCGGAAACCTCGGTGACGGTGCGCCGCCTCAGCGATTTGGCTGACGCCTGTACAAACGCCGCCGTCGATTTCCTGCTGCTCGACGCTCACCGGCAAGGCAAGCTCAAGCTGCCGAAGCCGGCGGTGCCAGCCAAGGATTCAGGCTGGATCCTGCTCGGCATGGGCAAGCTCGGCGCGCATGAGCTGAACTTTTCCTCCGATATCGACCTCGTCGTCTTCTTCGATCCGGAAGCGCCGGCCGTCATCGACCCGCTCGACGCGACTGAGCTGTTCTCCAGGCTCACCCGGCGGCTCGTGCGCATCCTCCAGGACCGCACCGAGCACGGCTATGTCTTCCGCACCGATCTCAGGCTCCGTCCCGATCCAGGCTCGACGCCGCTGGCGATCCCGGTCGAGGCAGCGCTTCGCTATTACGAGGCGCGCGGCCAGAACTGGGAGCGCGCCGCCATGATCAAGGCGCGCCCGGTTGCCGGCGACCTTGCCGCCGGTGCGGCCTTCCTCAAGGAATTGCAGCCCTATGTCTGGCGCAAATACATGGACTATGCCGCGATCGCCGACGTCCATTCGATCAAGCGCCAGATCCATGCCCATAAGGGTCATGGCGAGATCGCGGTGAAGGGACATAATGTGAAGCTCGGCCGCGGCGGCATTCGCGAGATCGAGTTCTTCGTCCAGACCCAGCAGCTCATCGCCGGCGGCCGCTTCCCTGAGCTGCGCGGCCGCGAGACGGTGCCGATGCTGGGCGCGCTCGCCGCGCGCGGCTGGATCACCGCCGATGCGCGCGATGCGCTCACGCGGCAATACTGGTTCCTGCGCCGCGTCGAGCACGCCATCCAGATGGTGGCCGACGAGCAGACGCATATCCTGCCCGACAGCGATGAGGAGCTGAAGCGCATCGCGCTGATGCTGGGCTTTGCCGGCGAGGCGGACTTCACCCAGGCATTCCGCGCCTCGTTGCAGCAGGTCGAGCGCCACTATGCGGCGCTGTTCGAAACTGCGCCCGAACTGTCGGCCGGTATCGGCAATCTGGTCTTCACCGGCGATGTCGACGATCCCGACACACTGCAGACCTTGCATCGGCTGGGTTTCCAGCGGTCGAGCGACATCTGCCGGGTCATCCGCGGCTGGCATTTCGGCCGCTACCGCGTCACTCAGTCAGCCGAAGCGCGTGAGCGGCTGACCGAGCTGACGCCGGCGCTGCTCAAAGCCTTCGGTCAGACGCGACGCGCCGACGAGGCGCTGATCCGCTTCGACGAGTTCCTTGCCGGCCTGCCGGCGGGCATCCAGCTTTTCTCGCTGCTGCAATCGAACCCGGCGCTGCTCAAGCTGATGGCGACGATCATGGGCGCTGCCCCACGGCTGGCGGCCATCATCACGCGCCGCCCGCATGTTTTTGACGGGCTGCTCGACCCGGCGCTGCTCACCGAATTGCCGGATCGCGCCTATCTTTCGGCCCGCCTTGCCGCCTTCATCGAGGGAGACCGCGCCTATGAGGACGTGCTCGATCGCCTGCGCATCTTCGCTTCCGAGCAGAAATTCCTGATTGGCGTGCGCCTGCTTGCCGGCTCGATCGATCCCGCGCGGGCGGGGCGTGCATTTTCCGATCTCGCCGACCTCACCATCGAGGCCGCGCTTCAAGCGGTGATCGCCGAATTCGCGCTGCGCCACGGCAGCATCGCCGGGGGCAGGGTGGCGCTGCTCGGCATGGGCAAGCTCGGCAGCCGCGAGCTCACCGCCGGTTCGGATGTGGACCTTATCCTGCTCTATGACCATGACGCGGATGCCGAAGAGTCCGACGGCGACAAGCCGCTGGCGCCGTCGCATTACTATACGCGCATGACGCAACGCCTGATCGCCGCCGTCTCGGCGCCGACCGCCGAAGGCGTGCTCTATGAACTGGACCTTCGCCTGCGCCCCTCCGGCAACAAGGGGCCGGTCGCCACTCACATCGACGCGTTCAAGAAATATCAGCGCCAGGATGCCTGGACCTGGGAGCACATGGCGCTGGCGAGGGCGCGCGCTATCGGCGGCGATGCCGAACTCTGCGCCGAGCTCGACGAAGAGGTGGCGGCGGTTCTGGCGCAGCCGCGCGATGCCGCCAAGGTGAAAGCCGAAGCCTCGGAGATGCGCGCGCTGATCGAAAAGGAAAAGCAGCCGCGCGACCTCTGGGACATCAAGCTGATCCCCGGCGGTCTCATCGATCTCGAATTCATCGCCCAGGTCGCGACCATCACCGGCAATGTCGAGCCCGGCCGCCGGGTGACGGCGACGGCCGACATTCTGGCGCGGCTGGCTCCGGGTTTCGCCGGGGGCGACATCCGCGAAGAGCTTGGCGAAGCCTACCGGCTCTATCTGGCGCTGACCCAGATGATCAGGCTTTGCCTCACCGGCGAGTTTCAGCGCGACGATGTTCCGCCGGGCCTCTCGGACCTGCTTCTGGCGGTCACCGACCTGCCGGATTTCACTGTGCTGGAAGCGCATCTCAAGGAGACATCGCGGAAGGTCAGGAGAGATTTTGATCGTCTGCTACGCGCGGGGGCGCCGGAACGTGAGCCGGGCTACTCGGAGCGTTGAACCTGGCGGAGCTTGCGCCGCGAATGCGCCTGCAGGATCCGATCGCGCAAATGGGCATAGAAGCGAGGCGGTAGCATGCCGTAATGGAAGCGGGCGGGGCTGCTTCCCGGGATCGGTCGGAGATCGGGGCCTGGCCACAGGAAATCATTGGTTTCGCTCACCAAGACCCAGGACCGCATGTCGTCGAGCCCCAGGTGAGCCTTGAGAGGCGCGGGCATCACTATCGCATCGGCGGGGTCTGCCGGAGGCGTATGAGTGATTGGAACGACCGTCACGACTTCGCGGCCTTCAACGATCCGGCGTGCCGCAACGATGGCGCAAGGCCTGTTCTTGCGACCCTCTTCGACACCTTGCCTGTGTTCGTCCGACCATAGGTAGGAATAGCAAATCACCAGGCCGGGAACAGGCTTGGGCAGGCTCACGGCGTCCAATCTTTGAGCATCTGGTCCAGCTCGTCATGCTGGGAAGGGACCGCGCTCTCGGCGATGGCTTTCAGCGTCTCGTCATCGAGTTCCTCGACGGGGCGGGTGACCCGTCCCTTGACCAGCACTTCGAACATCGCGGCTGAAAGAAGCACCGTGTGGGTTCGGCCGTTCTTCGTAATCGCGACCGGCGCCCGCTGCGCGGCGTCCTGGAAGCGGCCGACATTCTGCTGGAATTCCGTTGATGTCACGCGCATGGAAGTCACCTCTTATCCAAAATAGATAAAGTGGATAACTCTTTCAAGTTGGCTCGGGCTCCTGAGGATTCTGCTAAATCAGGCCGCGACCTTCACCGCGGCCGGCGCCTTCTTCAGCGGAATGCGCACCGACACGATTGTGCCGACGCCTTCGGTCGAGCGGATCTTCAGCGCGCCGCCCTGCAGCTCGGCCAGCGAGCGCGAGATGGCGAGGCCGAGGCCTGAGCCGGTGTGGTTCTTGGAGAATTGGTTCTGCACCTGCTCGAACGGCCGGCCGAGCTTGCTCAGCGCATGCTTGGGAATGCCGCAGCCATTGTCCTCGATGGTGAGCAGCAGGGCGCCCGACGTGTTGCGCGCCCGGACCGTGATCTTGCCGCCCTGGCCGGTGAATTTCACTGCATTGGAGAGCAGGTTGATGGCGATCTGCTTGATCGCGCGGCGGTCGGCGTAGACCCGCATCGCATCGGCGATGCGCGTCTCGACATTGATCGACTTTTCCGCCGCCTGCAGCGAGATCACCCGCACCGTCTCCTTGATCAGCGGGCAGAGGTCGATCTCCTCGCGGTCGAGCGAGAACTGGCCGGCCTCGATCTTCGACATGTCGAGGATATCGTTGATGACGCCGAGCAGGTATTTGCCGCTGCCGTTGATGTCGGTCGCGTACTCTTCGTAGCGCTCCGAGCCTAGCGGCCCGAACAGGCCCTGCTGCATCAGCTCGGAGAAGCCGATGATGGCGTTGAGCGGCGTGCGCAGCTCATGCGACATGTTGGCGAGGAATTCCGATTTGGCGCGATTGGCTGCCTCGGCGCGCTCGGTCTCCTTCATATATTTGCGGTTGAGCTCGACCAGTTCGCTGGAGCGTTCCTCCTCGGCGCGGCGGGCGAGGCTGAGATCGTGGATCGTCGCCATCAGCCGGCGCTCGCTGTCGACCAGCTTCTCCTGATGCAGCTTGATCTGGGTGATGTCGGAGCCGACCGAGACGATACCGCCGTCGCGGGTCCTAAGCTCGTTGACTTGCAGCCAGCGGCCATCGGCAAGCTGGCGCTCCAGGGTGACGCCGCCATGCGGTCCGTTGGCGTTGGCGAGCCTGCGCTCCGAGGCGAAGGCCAGCATCCGCTCCTCCAGCGCGTCGCGACCGACGCCCGGCACGACATCGCGGTCCGAGAGCCCATTGTCCTTTTGGAACTTCGAATTGCACATGATCAGCCGCTCGGAGGCATCCCACAGCACGAAGGATTCGTTGATGTTCTCGATCGCGGTCCTCAGGCGCATGTCGGCCGCTTCCGAACGCAGCGCCAGATGCCGCTGCTCGGTGACGTCGACGGCGATGCCGATCAACTGGATCTCCGGCGCCTCCGGGTCGATCACCTGGGCGCGGGCTCGCATCCACACCCATTGCCCGTCGGCATGGCGCATGCGGAAGACCTGGTCGATATGGTCGATCTCGCGTTCGACGATGCGGTTGGCGAGCTCGAACAGGTCGCCGTCGTCCGGATGGATAATCTCGTCGACCTCGCCGAAGGAGAGCATCGTATCGCAGGGCTCGTAGCCCAGCATGTCGTACATCGAGCGCGACCAGTACATCTTGCCGCGCACCATGTCCCAGTCCCACAGCCCGCAGCGGCCGCGCACCAGCGCCATGTCGATGCGCTGATGCGCCTCGAGATAGATGCGGTCCGCCGCCTGGGCGCGCGCCGCCTGGCCGAAATAGGCGTAGAGGATGACGATCAGCACGCCCGCCGTCAGCACGAACAGCGTGACGTTGAGCGACATCGACTTGCGCCAGCTGTCGAACACCGCTTCCTGCGGCACCAGGACGGCGGTCGCGTGCCTGCGATCCCCGGTAAGGCTGACGGCGGCGAACCAATCCTGCCCGGCGATCGAGACATCCATCACGCCGGCGCGGTCGCCGAACATGAACAGCGGCTGGCCGCCAAGGGCCAGACTGTCCAGCGTGCGGCCCTGCCAGCCGGTCGAAAGCGGCGAGACGGAGATGACCTTGAAGGCGCCGTCGGTGATGGCCAGCACATGGGCACGGCTCATCGCCCCCTGGCGGCTGGTGCTTTCCAGCAGGCTGACGGCGTTGGCGCCCGCAACGTTGGGGTCCGCCGTGATCGCCTGCGCCATCTGGCCGGCGGCTAAAGCCAGCACCGCCTTGGCGTCGCGCTCGATCTCGTCATGCTCGTTCATCAGCGACAGGAAGCGCAGCGCTGCGATGACGATGAGGAAAATAACGATCAGCGCCGGGATCGACCGGCGAAGAAACGGCTCGGCGGCCAAGAGCCGCTGATAGGTGGGTTCGGCGATCAGGCGCGTATTGCCGGCAAGTCCATCGCTCCTTGCCTTGCGACGCGCAAAAGCCTTCCCTCCGGGCGCGCCCCACGCGTCCGCCTTGGCCATAAATGGCACTCCCCGATCTGCCGTATGTACTGGATGATCCGGATACGCCGCACGCCCGAATCGCCATTAAAGAATCAAACGTGATTCGCCTTGTCCAGAGGCGCGGGCGAAAAAGATTAAAAGTTGATTGAAATTTGCCTTTTTTCCTTCTCCCCTTGTGGGGTGAGAAGCGGTCCGCGTTAGCGGACGAAAAGCCAATTGCTTGGCTTTTCGAGCTTCGAACGCCACAAGGGGAGAAGGGAAGCTGGCGCTAAGCCAGCGTCCGCTCCACGATATCCCGCAGATCCGCCGACAGGTTCTCTACCTTCGCCATTTCGAGCAGCGCCTGCTTGGCCTTGGCCTGGCGTCCGGGCTCCAGTGAGCGCCAGGAGCGCAGCGCCGTCGCCAGCCGCGCCGCCACTTGCGGGTTGCGCTTCTCGACCTCCAGCACCGTCTCGGCGAACAGGCGATAGCCTTCGCCGTCGGGGCGGTGGAAGCCGGTCTGGTTGGCGCTGGAGAAGGTGCCGATCAGCGAGCGCACCCGGTTCGGGTTGGCGATCGAGAAGGCCGGATGCCGCATCAGCGCGCGCACCTTGTCGACGGTCTGTGCGCCTGGCACGCCTGCCTGGATCTGGAACCATTTGTCGAGCACTAGCGCGTCGCCGCGATAGCGGGCCTCGAAGGCCGCCAGCGCCTGTTCGGCCTCGGCCGTGCCCGAATGACGATGCGCCAGCACGGCAAGTGCCGCCGCGCGGTCGGTCATGTTGGTGGCGGCGTTGAAGTGCCGCCAAGCGAGGGCGGCGCCGCCCGGCAGCAGCGAAAGATAATCGAGCAGGATGTTGCGGAGCGCCCTGCGTCCGGCGTTCGCCGCGTCCGGGCTGAACCTACCCTTGTCGGCGAGGCTGTCATAGAGAGCGGAGAAGGCATCGCGATTTGTCTCGGCGATGATGCGCGCCAGCGCCTCGCGCGCGGCGAAGATGGCGTCGGGGTCGATGCCTTTGCCGATGTCGCGGGCGATGTCGGATTCGCCGGGCAGCGCCAGCGCCAGTGCCCGGTAAGCCGGCTCCAGCGCCTCGTCGCCGCCGATCCTGCCGGCAAGCTCGGCCAGCCGTGCCGCGAAGACCGGCTCCCTGCCGCCGAGGATCTGGCGGAAGGCGGCGATCAGCGCGTCGGTCAAAAGCGTGTTGAACGCCTGCCAGCGCGAGAAGGGGTCGCTGTCATGCGCCGCCAGGAAGAACTGATCGTCGGCCTTCTGCTGCACCGAAAGCGTGATAGGCGCCGAGAAGCCGCGGTTGAGCGACACCGAAGGCCGTTCCGAGACGCCGGAGAAACGGACCGTGTGCCGGCGCTTGCGGATATGGATGACGCCGTCATCCACCGTCGCGCCCTCGACGGCCGTCCAGGTGACAGGCATGCCGTCGGCGCCGACAAGTCCGAACGCAAGGGGGATATGCATCAGCCGCTTGCGGCTTTCCGACGGCGTCGGCGGCACCGACTGCTCGATCTCCAGCGTGAACTCCCTGGCGGCCGCATTGTGCGTGGAGCTCACCGTCAGGTTCGGCGTACCGGCCTGATGATACCAGAGCGCGAATTGCGCGAGGTCGCGGCCCGAGACGTCCTCGAAGACTTTGAGGAAATCCTCGATCGTCGCGGCCTGGCCGTCATGCCGTTCGAAATAGAGGTCCATGCCGGCACGGAAGAGCTCCGGCCCGAGGATGGTGCGGATCATGCGCACCACTTCCGAGCCCTTCTCGTAGACAGTCGCCGTGTAGAAATTGTTGATCTCGCGATAGCGGCGGGGCCTGACCGGATGCGCCAGCGGCCCCTGGTCTTCCGGGAACTGGTGCGCGCGCAGTGTGCGCACCTCGGCGATGCGCTTCACCGCCCGCGAGCGCTGGTCGGCGGAGAATTCGTGGTCGCGGTAAACCGTCAGCCCTTCCTTCAGGCAGAGCTGGAACCAGTCGCGGCAAGTGATTCTGTTGCCGGTCCAATTGTGGAAATATTCATGCGCGATGATCGCCTCGATATTGGCGAAGTCGGCATCCGTCGCGGTCTCCTCGTCGGCCAGCACATATTTGTCGTTGAAGACGTTGAGGCCCTTATTCTCCATCGCGCCCATGTTGAAGTCGGACACGGCGACGATGTTGAATACGTCGAGGTCGTATTCGCGGCCGAAGGCTTCCTCGTCCCATTTCATCGAGCGCTTCAGCGCGTCCATCGCATAGCCGGCAAGCCGCTCCTTGCCGGGCTCGACATAGATGCCGAGCTCGACCTCGCGGCCGGACATCGTGGTGAAGCTGCCCGCCACCTTGCCGAGCGCGCCCGCCACCAGCGCGAAGAGGTAGGAGGGTTTGGGGAAGGGGTCGTGCCAGACCGCATAGTGCCGGCCGTTGGCGAGCGCGCCGCGCTCGACAGGATTGCCGTTGGAGAGCAGCAGCGGCGCCTCGTTATGCGGGGCTTCGACGCGCACCGTGTAGACGGACAGGATATCGGGACGATCGAGGAAATAGGTGATGCGGCGAAAGCCCTCGGCCTCGCATTGCGTGCAATAGACGTTGTTGGAGCGATAGAGGCCCATCAGCGCCTCGTTGCGCGAAGGCGCGATCTCGGTCTTCAGACGAAGCTCGAAACGCTGTGTCGCCGGCAGCTTCAGGATCGTCAGCCGGTCCGGCGTCGCCTCGTAGTCGCCGGCAGCGAGCGCCTGCCCGTCGATGGCTAGGCCAAGCAACGTCAGCCCATCGCCGTCGAGCACCAGCGGCGCCGTCGGCGCGACGCCCTCGCGCCGTTCGATGGTGAGCAGCGCGGTGACATGGGTCGCGTCCGGCGACAGGCGGAAGTCGAGGCTGGTCCTCGGGATGAGGTAGTCGCTGGGGCGATAGTCTTCGAGCTTGAAGACATGGCCGGTATCGGTGCGCATTCCTTGGGCTTTTCCTGTCGATTTCGGTCGGGAGCCAGCGTGGCCGGTCCAAGAATTTTGAGATGCGCGCTCTTTACACGAAACCGTCACGCGACAAAACCGCGGGATAGGGTGTGTTTCGCAATTCCGATTGCACACTTTTCCTGGAGTTGCTCTTAGGCTATTGGGCGGCTTCGTTTTCCGACCATTCTGACGAGGCAAGATGACCGTCGATCATGCCGTCGGCCACAGCACGCTGCGCGGCATCACACTGAAAATCGTCTCGGTGACGGTCTTCGTCGGCATGCAGACCTGCATCAAGGCGGCCGGCGACATGCCTGCCGGGCAGATCGTGTTCTTCCGTTCCTTCTTCGCCATCTTCCCGATCATCGCCTTCCTGGCCTTCAAGGGCGAGCTCGCCACCGCCTTCACGACCAGGCGGCCGTTCAACCACATCGCGCGCGGTCTTGTCGGCGTCGGCGCCATGGGGCTCGGCTTCTTCGCGCTGACCAGGCTGCCGCTTCCCGAGGCGATTACGCTGAACTACGCCCAGCCGCTGCTGGTCGTCGTGTTCTCCTCGATCTTCCTCGGCGAGACGATCCGCGTCTATCGCTGGAGCGCGGTTGTCGTCGGTCTTGTCGGCGTGCTGGTCATCTCCTGGCCCGAACTGACACTGCTCAATTCCGATCAAGGCCTCGACGACCAGGAGGTGCTTGGCGTCATGGCCGCGCTGATCGCCGCCGCGATTTCGGCTGTCGCCATGCTCCTGGTGCGCAATCTCGTGCAGACGGAGAAGACGGCGACCATCGTGCTGTGGTTCTCGTCGACGGCTTCGGTGCTGTCGTTCCTCACCCTGCCATTCGGCTGGCAGGCGCTGACGCCGCTGCAGGCGGCGCTCCTTGTTTTTGCCGGCTTCTGCGGTGGCCTCGGCCAGATCCTGATGACGGCGGCCTACCGCCACGCCGAAGCCTCGGTCGTGGCGCCGTTCGAATACACCTCGATGATCCTCGGCGTCGTCGTCGGCTATCTCGTCTTCGGCGACGTGACCTCGCTCAGCACGCTGATCGGCGGCGTCATCGTGGTCGCTGCCGGCATCTTCATCATCTGGCGCGAGCGTCAGCTCGGCCTGGAGCGCACGCGCACCAGGCGGGCCGCACCGCCGCAGGGGTAAGCTACGAAGCTGCTGCCCGCTCCATCGCCAGCCGCACCAGTACCGCTCGGGTCTGCTCATCCGCAGGGAAAAACGATTCGATTGCCAGTTCCGACAGCGTGACGTCGAGCGGCGTGCCGAACACGGTGATGGTGCTGATGAAGGAGAGCACCTGATCGCCATGCGCGAGCCTGAGCGGATTAACGATGCCGCTCGGCTCGACCGGAGCCGGCCGGCTGCTCTTCAGGCCGGACGGATAGGCGCGGAGCTCGCGCTCCAGTTCGATCAGCACCGGATCGCCGGTCGCGTCGCCCAGGTGCTTCAGCCGCTCCAGCAGATGCGCGCGCCATTCCGCCAGATTGACGATGCGCGGCGCCACGCCGCCGGGATGCAGGCTCAGCCTCAGCACATTGACCGGTGGCGCGAGCAGAGACGGCTCGGAAATATCGGCAAGGAACGGGGCGATCGCGGTGTTTGCTGAAACCAGGTTCCAGTGCCGGTCCACCGCCAGCGCCGGAAAAGGCTCGTGGCCCTTGAGCACGGTCTCGACCGCGGCCATCGCTGGCGCCAGCGTGGCGTCGGTCAAAGGCCTTTCACCGAAGCTCGGCGCGAAGCCTGCGGCGAGCAGGAGCTGGTTGCGCTGCCTGAGCGGTATCGACAGCTGCTCGGCCAGATGCAGCACCATCTCGCGCGACGGCTGCGCGCGGCCGCTCTCGACGAAGGAGAGATGCCGCTGCGAGATATCGGCTTCCATGGCGAGATCGAGCTGGCTCATGCGCCGCCGCGTGCGCCATTCGCGGATCAGGCTGCCGGCGGAGGGTTCGGAGGTGGTCATGCGGAGCAGGAGTAGGGTGGAGGGGGAGGGATTTCAATTACCTGGGAGGTTATGGCCCCTTCCCCCCTTGTGGGGGAAGGTGGCCGCGCAGCGGCCGGATGAGCGACTATCTGAGGTG
>CCNC01000092.1:0-2393 GCA_000824845.1 Mesorhizobium sp. ORS 3359
CCGTGGCCGGCATCCTTGAGCTTGTCGAGCAGGCCACCGAGCCCGCCGAGCAAGCCGCCATCGGCGGACGCGCCGGTTCCAGCAGGCGCCGGCGCCGGCGCTTGCGGCGCGGCCGGTTCCTCACTTCTGCCGCTCAGCATCTTGCCGACCAATAGCGCGCCGAGCGCGATCATCAGGGGTTTGGTGATATTCCCGCCGGGAACGGCATTGTCGAAAAGGCCCATCGTGGATCTCCTTGTCCAGCCAAGTCCGCCAGCCTCAGAATGGCGCAAACCGACGGAATTTCAAGCTGTCTTGAGCTTTTGACAATCATATGACCATGATGGCGGGGGCGGGGGTATTTGGAGGGAACTATGGGCATCATCAGCTGGATCATTCTGGGCCTTATCGCCGGCTTCATTGGCAGCAAGATCGTCAACAAGACCGGCCAGGGCATGATCATGGACATTGTGCTCGGCATCGTCGGCGCCATCGTCGGCGGGCTGATCTTCAGCGCTTTCGGCTCCGCCGGCGTCACCGGCCTCAACATCTGGAGCCTGATCGTGGCCGTGGTCGGCTCGATCGTCGTGCTCTGGGCCTATCACCAGATTTCGGGCAAGCGCACGCTGTAGGCCAAGAAACTCGCAGCCGGCAGGGCTGCTGGGGGCGATCCTGTCGGATCGGCCCAGATTGATGCGCGTCGTCAGGCGATCATGGCCAATCGGCGCTTCCTCTCGTCGAGCGAGACGATCACCAGGCCGCTGGCCATGACCAGCAGGATGCCGCAGACGGCGAGCGCATTGGGAAACTGCCCGAACACCAGCAGTCCGGATATGACCGCCCAGACGGTGAAGCAGTAATAGAAGGGCGCGACCGCGCTTGTCGGTCCGACCCGGTAGGCCATGAAGATGAAGAAATGGCCGAAGATCAGGAACAGGCCGGCACCCGCGATAAGCATCAGGTGGCGTCCTTCGGGCATTACCCATTGCTCGGAGACGAGATGCGCCGCGCCTGAGCCGACCAGCACCACCATGACCGCGGAGATGGCGACGATCATGCCGGGCACCTCGGCGCCCACCTTGCGGCCGGCTATATCGCGCACCGCCGCAAAGGCGGCGTTGCCGAGCGCCAGCAGCGCATAGACCGAAATGCCCTCCATGGTCGGCTGCGCCACCATGAGCGCTCCGACAAAGCCAAGGCCGATCAGCGCCATGCGCGTTGCGCCGATCTTTTCGCCGAACAGCATTGACGAGCCGACCAGCACGAGGAGCGGCGTGATCTGCCCGAGCGCGGTGGAATCCGCGATCTGCATGTTCGCCAGGGCGACGACGTAGCAGAGGATCGCAAGGAGCTCGAACAGGTTGCGGCGCAGCACCTTGTGCTCGAAGAGCAGCGGGATCTGCCGGGCATAGCCCAGCATCAGAAGCAACGGCACGCCCCACAGCGTCGCGGCGGCACCCCGCAGCAAAAGCACTTCATAGGGCGGCAATCCCGTGGTCGCGAGCTTCATCATCGTGTCGTTGACGAGATAGGATCCCGTCGAGACGACCATGAACAGCGGGCCGCGGATATTGGATGGAATGAACTGCATGCGGCGGACAAGATCAGAGCGGCGCGGCGGCGGCAATGGGCCAGCCTGGACCCTTTGATTTTACGCGCGGCAGCCCTATATCCGCCCACATCCCCCTGAAATCGACCGTCGGTTCGGGTCGAGCGGGAATCCGCTCAGCCACAAGGTACTTGTGTTTTTCGGCCGTTGTCGCTAATCGCCCCGCATTCGACTGAACTGAAGGTCAAGGCCGTCCAAGGAAAGAGACTATGGCAAAAGGTAAATTCGAGCGCACCAAGCCGCATGTGAACATTGGCACGATCGGCCACGTCGATCATGGCAAGACGTCGCTGACGGCGGCGATCACGAAGTATTTTGGCGAATACAAGCGCTATGACCAGATCGACGCAGCACCCGAAGAGAAGGCGCGCGGCATCACGATCTCGACGGCTCACGTCGAGTATGAGACGGCCAACCGTCACTATGCCCATGTCGACTGCCCCGGCCACGCCGACTATGTGAAGAACATGATCACCGGTGCTGCCCAGATGGACGGCGCGATCCTGGTCGTGTCGGCCGCCGACGGCCCGATGCCGCAGACCCGCGAGCACATCCTGCTTGCCCGTCAGGTCGGCGTGCCCTCGATCGTTGTGTTCCTCAACAAGGTCGACCAGGTCGACGACGCCGAGCTGCTCGAGCTGGTCGAGCTTGAGGTTCGCGAGCTTCTGTCGAAGAACGAGTTCCCCGGCGACGACATTCCGATCGTCAAGGGCTCGGCTCTGGCCGCGCTCGAGGATTCGAACAAGACCATCGGCGAGGACGCCATCCGTGAGCTGATGGCCCAGGTCGACGCCTACATCCCGAC
>CCNC01000093.1:0-21702 GCA_000824845.1 Mesorhizobium sp. ORS 3359
ACAAGAAGTTCGTGGCCGAAGCCTACATCCTGACCAAGGACGAGGGTGGCCGTCACACGCCGTTCTTCACCAACTACCGTCCGCAGTTCTACTTCCGCACGACGGACGTGACAGGCATCGTGACGCTGCCGGCCGGCACCGAGATGGTGATGCCCGGCGACAACATCACCGTCGACGTCGAGCTGATCGTGCCGATCGCGATGGAAGAGAAGCTGCGCTTCGCCATCCGTGAAGGCGGCCGCACCGTCGGTGCAGGCATCGTCGTCACCATCAAGGAATAATCGATCCGGCATTTGCCGGTTCGACAAGGAAAGGGCGGTCTTCGGGCCGCCCTTTTTCGTTTGGAAGCAGGATCGGCCGGCAAGCTCAATTCTGTTGCAAGCATCGTCGCCGCAATTAGTATAGGTTGTACCCGAGGGGCTAGCCAGGCGTGGTTTCGGCGTTTCGTTCAAAAATCATTTTGTGGCGGCGAGGGCTGATCCGGCTGGGGTTGGCCGCTGTCCTGACGCTGGCAGCCTTCGGCGCCGCCGCGAAGGAAGATCCGTCTGATCTCGGTCCGACGATGCGCTTCGTGGTGGTGCGCAGCAGCGCGCCGGGCTGCGAGGCGAATTGCCCGGAATGGATTTCCGCTGAAGGCACGATCGAGGCTAGCACGCCGGCGCTGTTCCGGCGCTTGCTGAAGACGCTCGCCGGGCGGCAATTGCCGATCATCGTCAATTCTCCCGGCGGCAATGTCGATGCCGCGCTCCAGCTTGGCCGCATGATCCGCAAGAACAAGCTCGATATCGCGGTCGGCATCACGGAGTTTTCCGGCTGCGCGCCGGGGATGAAGAACTGCCGGGATAATGACGGCAAGGGCCAGCCCTATTTCGGCATCGCCGATGACAGCGGCGCCATGTGCAACTCGGCCTGTCCGCTGATGTTTGCCGGTGGCGTCCGGCGCGTCGTGGGCGAATGGGCCTATCTCGGGGTCCATCAGATCACCACCACTTACAGGCGAGAAAAACTGCTCTACCGCACGACTTATCAGATCGTGAACGGCAAGAAGAAGGTCCTCAGCACCAAGATCGTCAGCCGAAAGAATGCCGGCAGCTACAAGACCTACGAGATGAGCAAGGCGGTCGAGAAGCGGCTGTCGGCCTATCTGAAGGAGATGGGCGTCGGGCAGGGCGTGCTGGATGTGATGAAGACGACGCCCGCCAGCGACATCCGGCAGATCGAGCCCGACGACATGCTGGAGATGAAGCTCGTCACCAGCCTCGATTCGCTCGATCTGCTGACCGAAAAGAGCATGTGCCGGCGCAATCCCGTGCCGGCGAATTGCCGCGAGGTGCCGTCGAACGCCAAACCGGCCGAGGTCGCGAAGGTCGAAGCCGCGCCTTTGTCCGCTGCACCGGTCCCGGCGCCCTGGCCGCAGGTCCAGGACCAGGAGATGCGCTTAGTTGTCGTTCGCGGCAGCAATCCGCTCTGCAATCCCGATTGTCCGGAATGGATTTCGGCCGAAGGCACGATCACCGCGGGCACGGCCGGCAAGCTTCGCCAGCTGCTTGATACGCTCGGCGGGCGCAGATTGCCGGTGGTCGTCAACTCGCCAGGTGGCGATGTGCAGGCAGCGCTTGCCGCAGGCCGCCTGATCCGTGAGCGTGGGTTGGATGTCGCGGTCGGCCGAACCGACTTTCTCGATTGCGATCCGGGCAAGGCGGGCTGCGAACCAACCGATGGCCTCTACAGCGGCCTCACCATCGATGCAGGCGCCCAATGCGACGCCGCCTGCGCGATGATGATCGCCGGCGGCATCAGGCGCCTCGTCGGCGCAGATGCGCATTTTTTGGTGCATTCCATGGACATGGAAGAGAAGGTCAGGGCGTATCTCGACGAGATGGCGATCGGCCCGGGCTTTTTCGCCGCCATGCAGTCGGCGCAGTTCGCCAAGCACAGGGAACTCAGCCAGGGCGAACTTCGCGAATTCGGGCTCGCGACCGGACCGCAATCGGTGGATGCGCTGACCGGGGCGACGATCTTCAACTCATCGCCGAAACCGGACAATTGCCGAGTGCTGCCGGCCGCCAATGCCGAGGCCGAGGCGCCAGCGAAACTTTAGAGCAATTCCAGGAAAAGCGATTACGGTTTTCCGCCCGGAATCACGTGGACAAGGAGATAGCCCGCACTGGCCATCGAGGCAGGTTGAGGCGGGCAGGGCGGCGCCACTATCCTCCTCGCGCGATTTGCGGAACGGAGGATCGGCGATGAGCGTGGAAATCCCGACTTTGTACGAATGGGCCGGCGGCAGCGAGGCGCTCAACAGGCTGACACGCGCCTTCTACGACAAAGTGGCGCTCGATCCGATCGTCGGCCCCGTGTTCAAGACCATGTCGCCGCACCATCCGGCGCATGTCGCCGCCTTCATCGGGGAGGTCTTCGGCGGGCCGAAGACTTATAGCGAAGAGTTTGGCGGTCATCGCGAGATGGTGATGCATCATCTCGGCAAACGCCTGACCGAGGAGCAGCGGCGGCGCTGGATCAACCTTCTCGCCGACGCGGCCGACGAAGTCGGCTTGCTGGACGACCCAGAGTTCCGCTCCGCCTTCATGGGCTATGTCGAATGGGGATCGCGGCTGGCGAAGATGAACTCGAATCTGGGTGAGACCTGCGACCCCGAGACCGAGCCGATGCCGGCCTGGGGCTGGGGCGTGCCGGGCGGACCGTACAAGCCGCCGGCAGGAAAATCGTAGGCCCAGGCGCGTTTTCCGGGAACGCAATCCGTCGCCGACGGAAATGCGATGGAGAAATCGGGCAAAGCTTTGAAAACGGCAGGTCAGTGCTCTTTACAGAGGGCCCGGAAGCTTTTAGGAAGCGCCTGCGCCGAACAAGCGCATGCACGGGCATAGCTCAGTTGGTAGAGCGGCGGTCTCCAAAACCGCAGGTCGTAGGTTCGAGCCCTGCTGCCCGTGCCATCTCCCCGACAGCCAATCCGAAGCCTCCGCGGTTGAAAATCGCCGGGTAGCTTGCCATATAGGGAAAATTCGGGCATAAGCCCCGCATAGCCGGGACGGGACGACTGGATGGTTCCGAGGCGGCGCTAGAACATAAAGCGGACCCTTGCCACTTGCGTGGACTAAGAATCGGTTTTATGTAGACAAGACAGACACGCGACGCGTGGAGCTGGGAAGCCGGCTTTACGCGTCTGATTTGCGTGGGTGAAATGGAGCGCTGATTCGGCGCGGCATGGAACCTAGGCGGCACGTCCCGGCCAGCGGGATCATCCAGGAGGCCCGGCCAACGGGTCTTGTAAACAGGCGGCACATGGCTTCGAAAACCACTAATCCCTTCACCTTTCTCCAGCAGGTTCGCGCGGAGACGGCAAAGGTGACATGGCCTTCGCGGCGCGAAACCATGATCTCGACCGTGATGGTCCTGGTGTTCGCGGTGATCGCGATGCTCTTCTTCTTCGCTGCCGATATTCTGATGGGCTATGCGATCGAGTGGATCCTGGGTCTCGGGCATTAATTCGGCGGTTTACGGAGAGGTCGGGAAATGACTGCGCGCTGGTATATCGTCCACGCCTATTCAAACTTCGAGAAGAAGGTCGCCGAGGATATCGAGAACAAGGCCAAGCAGAAGGGCCTGTCGGGTGAGATCGAGCAGATCGTGGTGCCGACCGAGAAGGTCGTCGAGATCCGTCGTGGCCGCAAGGTCGATGCAGAGCGCAAGTTCTTCCCGGGCTATGTGCTCCTGAAGGCAAATCTGACGGACGCCGTGTTCTCGCTGGTCAAGAACACGCCGAAGGTCACCGGCTTCCTGGGCGATTCCAAGCCTGTGCCGATCACCGAGACCGAGGCGCAGCGCATCCTGAACCAGGTCCAGGAAGGCGTCGAGCGGCCGAAGCCCTCGGTCACTTTCGAGATCGGCGAGGCGATCCGCGTCTCGGATGGTCCGTTCGCGTCGTTCAACGGCGTGGTCCAGGAAGTGGACGAGGAGCGTGCCCGCCTCAAGGTGGAAGTTTCGATCTTCGGGCGCGCCGTGCCCGTCGATCTGGAATTCGGACAGGTCGAAAAGGGCTGATCCGTACACCCGCGCCGCAAGGCGTCGGGATCCGCGCCGCGAGGCGTCGGGGCGGTTGCCTAAGGCGCCGCATGAACGGGTGGGAGGCGAAGGCGGCATAGCCGGCCGTCGGAACCGCACCACCAGACTGCAACCGCCGGTGTCCCGCTAATGGGCCGGCATGAGAAAAGGCAGGAATAGAGATGGCTAAGAAAGTTGCAGGCCAGCTCAAGCTCCAGGTTGCCGCGGGCTCGGCCACGCCGTCGCCCCCGATCGGCCCGGCGCTTGGTCAGCGCGGCATCAACATCATGGAATTCTGCAAGGCGTTCAACGCGCAGACGCAGGAGCTCGAGAAGGGGTCGCCGATCCCGGTCGTCATCACCTACTACCAGGATAAGTCGTTCACCTTCGTCATGAAGACGCCGCCGGTGAGCTACTTCCTGAAGAAGGCAGCCAACCTGAAGTCGGGCTCCAAGGAGCCGGGCAAGACCAAGGTCGGCACGATCAGCCGCGACAAGGTGCGCGCGATCGCCGAGCAGAAGATGAAGGACCTGAACGCAAACGACGTCGAGGCGGCCATGCGCATGGTCGAGGGCTCCGCCCGCTCGATGGGCCTGGAAGTGGTGGGCTAAGATCATGGCAAAGATTGCAAAGCGTGTTGCTGCGAGTCGCGAAGGCATCGATCCGAACAAGGCTTATGCGCTCTCCGAGGCGCTGCAGCTGCTCAAGGACCGGTCCAAGGTGAAGTTCGACGAGACCGTCGAGGTCTCGATGAATCTCGGTGTCGATCCGCGCCATGCCGACCAGATGGTCCGCGGCGTGGTCAACCTGCCGAACGGCACCGGCCGCTCGGTGCGTGTCGCCGTGTTCGCCCGTGGCGACAAGGCCGAGGAAGCCAAGGCGGCCGGCGCCGATATCGTTGGCGCCGAGGATCTGGTCGACATCGTCCAGAAGGGCACGATCGATTTCGACCGCTGCATCGCCACGCCGGACATGATGCCGCTGGTCGGCCGTCTGGGTAAGGTGCTCGGCCCGCGCGGCATGATGCCGAACCCGAAGGTCGGCACCGTGACCACCGATGTCGCCGCGGCCGTCAAGGCTTCGAAGGGCGGCGCCGTCGAGTTCCGCGTCGAGAAGGCCGGCATCGTCCAGGCCGGGGTTGGCAAGGTTTCGTTCGACGTCAAGGCGCTGGAAGAGAATGTCCGCGCCTTCGCCGATGCGGTGAACAAGGCCAAGCCTGCGGGCGCCAAGGGCAACTACGTCAAGAAGGTGTCGGTCACCTCGACGATGGGCCCGGGCCTCAAGCTCGACATCGCGACGCTCGCCGCGTCGTAAGTGTCGTCGGGTCGGCCCTAAGTCGACCCATGAAGAATTCCGGACCGCCGATCCGTCGGCGGCCCGGTAACCGGGAGCCGAAAGGTTTCCGGATATCCTGTCCGAGATTGCAGGCGGCCCAACAGCCTTAATTCATGTGGGCCTGCATGAGACGGGTGAAGACCCGACAAAGGAGCCAAAAGCTCCAATGAAAGGTTCGAACCGTGTTTGCCTTTTGTCAGCGCATCGCCGGCTTTGCCGTCGGTGTGGCGAAAGGGGGCAGGATCCTCGAGCGTCGTTCGGGAGATCCAGGATTTGGATGGCCCGGCCGGCAAAAGGCAACCCGACTTCTGACCTCGAAAATGAGGCAGCGGTCAACTGGAGATAGGCAGTGGACAGAGCGGAAAAGCGCGAACTCGTCACGGGCCTGAATGATGCGTTCTCGAACGCGGGTTCAGTCGTCGTGGCCCACTACGCCGGTATCACCGTGGCGCAAATGAACGACCTTCGGTCGAAGATGCGCGCTGCCGGTGGCACCGTCAAAGTCGCGAAGAACCGTCTCGCCAAGATCGCTCTTCAGGGCACGGACTCCGCATCGATCGTCGATCTGTTCAAGGGACAGACGCTGGTCGCTTATTCGGAGGATCCGATTGCGGCGCCGAAGGTCGCGTCCGAATTCGCCAAAGGGAATGACAAGCTGGTCATTCTCGGCGGCGCGATGGGCTCGACCTCGCTCAACGCCGACGGTGTCAAGGCGCTTGCCACGATGCCGTCGCTCGACGAGCTGCGCGCCAAGCTGGTTGGCATGATCGCCACGCCGGCAACCCGGATCGCCCAGATCGTCAATGCGCCCGCGGCTTCGGTCGCGCGTGTCATCGGCGCTTACGCCCGGAAGGACGAGGCGGCATGAGGCCGTTCCTCGCTGTCAACAACACACGTTCGAACCAAGTAAAGGAATATGCAAATGGCTGATCTCGCGAAGATCGTAGACGACCTTTCGAGCCTGACCGTCCTCGAGGCGGCTGAGCTTTCGAAGCTCCTGGAAGAGAAGTGGGGCGTTTCGGCCGCCGCTCCGGTGGCTGTTGCCGCCGCTGCTGGTGGTGCTGCCGCTGCCGCTGCTCCGGCTGAAGAGAAGACGGAATTCGACGTCGTTCTCGCCGACGCCGGCGCCCAGAAGATCAACGTCATCAAGGAAGTCCGCGCCATCACCGGCCTTGGCCTCAAGGAAGCCAAGGACCTGGTCGAAGCGGCTCCGAAGCCGGTCAAGGAAGGCGTTTCCAAGGCCGACGCCGACAAGTTCAAGGCTCAGCTGGAAGCAGCTGGCGCCAAGGTCGAGCTGAAGTAACAGGCGAGGGCGGACGGTCTCGCGCCGTCCGCCCCCTCCCTCGGACTGAGGGAGGACTTTGTTGCGCGAGGCGTTTGAAAACCTCTTTCCTGAGGGCCGAAAAGCGGCCTTCCGGAAACGGGTTTTCTCCCGTTTTAGCCGGTACCCGCCAAGCTGTTGGCAAGGGAGGCCGGAAAATAGATAGGGGCAGCCGCCGAGGCGGCCCGTTGGTGCAAGGCGAGCCGCGGCGAGGTTCGTCCCGAGTTTAGAGCTAAGGAGCGACGATGGCCCAGACCCAGACTTTCAATGGCCGCAGACGCGTACGCAAGTTCTTCGGAAAGATCCCGGAAGTTGCGGAGATGCCGAACCTCATCGAGGTTCAGAAGGCATCCTATGACCAGTTCCTGATGGTGGACGAGCCCAAGGGCGGCCGTCCGGACGAAGGACTGCAGGCCGTTTTCAAGTCGGTCTTCCCGATCTCCGACTTTTCCGGCTCCTCCATGCTGGAGTTCGTGAAGTATGAGTTCGAGGCACCGAAATTCGATGTTGACGAGTGCCGTCAGCGCGACCTGACCTATGCTGCGCCGCTCAAGGTGACGCTGCGCCTCATCGTGTTCGATATCGACGAGGATACCGGCGCGAAGTCGATCAAGGACATCAAGGAGCAGGACGTCTATATGGGCGACATGCCGCTCATGACGTCGAACGGCACCTTTATCGTCAACGGCACCGAGCGCGTCATCGTCTCGCAGATGCACCGCTCGCCGGGCGTCTTCTTCGACCATGACAAGGGCAAGTCGCACTCGTCGGGCAAGCTTCTGTTTGCCGCGCGCGTCATCCCCTATCGCGGCTCGTGGCTCGACATCGAGTTCGATTCCAAGGACGTCGTGCACGCCCGTATCGACCGCCGCCGCAAGATCCCGGTGACGTCGCTGCTGATGGCGCTCGGCATGGACGGCGAGGAGATCCTGTCGACCTTCTACAACAAGATCACCTACAAGCGCTCCGGCGACCACTGGCGCATTCCGTTCAACGTCGAGCGGTTCCGCGGCCTCAAGGCTGTCGGCGACCTGGTCGACGCCGACACGGGCGAAGTCGTTGTCGAGGCCGGCAAGAAGATCACCGCCCGCCAGGCCCGCCAGCTCGGCGAGAAGGGGCTCAAGGCCATCAAGGCGACCGACGAGGACCTGCTCGGCAACTACCTTGCCGAGGACATCGTCAACTACGCCACCGGCGAGATCTTCCTCGAAGCCGGTGATGAGATCGACGACAAGACGCTGAAGGTGCTGCTCGGCACCGGCGAGGAAGAGATCCAGATCCTGGACATCGACCACGTCAATGTCGGCGCCTACATCCGCAACACGCTGGCCGTCGACAAGAACGAGAGCCGCCAGGACGCGCTGTTCGACATCTACCGCGTCATGCGCCCGGGCGAGCCCCCGACGCTCGAGACCGCCGAAGCCATGTTCAACTCGCTGTTCTTCGACAGCGAGCGCTATGACCTGTCGGCCGTCGGCCGCGTCAAGATGAACATGCGCCTCGAGCTCAAGGCCGAGGACACCGTGCGCGTGCTGCGCAAGGAAGACATCCTGGCCGTGGTCAAGACGCTGGTGGAACTGCGCGACGGCAAGGGCGAGATCGACGACATCGACAATCTCGGCAACCGCCGCGTGCGCTCGGTCGGCGAGCTCATGGAGAACCAGTACCGCGTCGGGCTGCTGCGCATGGAGCGCGCGATCAAGGAACGCATGTCCTCGATCGAGATCGATACGGTCATGCCGCAGGACCTGATCAACGCCAAGCCGGCGGCCGCCGCCGTGCGCGAGTTCTTCGGCTCCTCGCAGCTGTCGCAGTTCATGGACCAGACCAACCCGCTGTCGGAGATCACCCACAAGCGCCGTCTCTCGGCGCTTGGACCGGGCGGTCTGACCCGCGAGCGCGCCGGCTTCGAGGTGCGCGACGTGCACCCGACGCATTACGGCCGCATCTGCCCGATCGAGACGCCGGAAGGCCCGAATATCGGTCTGATCAACTCGCTGGCCACTTTCGCGCGCGTCAACAAGTACGGCTTCATCGAAAGCCCGTACCGCAAGATCGTGAACGGCAAGCTGACCAACGAGGTTGTCTACCTGTCGGCGATGGAAGAGGCCAAGCACTATGTCGCGCAGGCCAACGCCGAGCTCGACAAGAATGGCAGCTTCGTCGACGAGTTCGTCATTTGCCGTAACGCCGGCGAAGTGATGATGGCGCCGCGCGAGAACGTCGACCTGATGGACGTCTCGCCGAAGCAGATGGTGTCGGTCGCGGCGGCGCTCATCCCGTTCCTCGAGAACGACGACGCCAACCGCGCGCTGATGGGCTCGAACATGCAGCGTCAGGCCGTGCCGCTGGTCCGCGCCGAGGCGCCGTTCGTCGGCACCGGCATGGAGCCGGTCGTCGCCCGTGACTCGGGCGCGGCCATCGGTGCCCGCCGCGGCGGCGTGGTCGATCAGGTGGACGCCACCCGTATCGTCATCCGCGCCACGGAAGATCTCGATCCCGGCAAGTCCGGCGTCGACATCTACCGGCTGATGAAGTTCCAGCGTTCGAACCAGAACACCTGCATCAACCAGCGTCCGCTGGTGCGCATGGGCGACCGCGTCAACAAGGGCGACATCATCGCCGACGGTCCGTCGACCGAGCTCGGCGATCTGGCGCTCGGCCGCAACGTGCTGGTCGCGTTCATGCCGTGGAACGGCTACAACTACGAGGACTCGATCCTGCTCTCCGAGCGCATCGTGGCCGACGACGTCTTCACCTCGATCCACATCGAGGAGTTCGAGGTCATGGCGCGCGACACCAAGCTCGGACCGGAGGAAATCACGCGCGACATTCCGAACGTTTCGGAAGAGGCGCTGAAGAACCTCGACGAGGCAGGCATCGTCTATATCGGCGCCGAAGTGCAGCCGGGTGATATCCTGGTCGGCAAGATCACGCCGAAGGGCGAAAGCCCGATGACGCCGGAAGAGAAGCTTCTGCGCGCCATCTTCGGCGAAAAGGCCTCGGACGTCCGCGACACCTCCATGCGCATGCCTCCGGGCACGTTCGGCACCGTCGTCGAAGTGCGCGTCTTCAACCGCCACGGCGTGGAGAAGGACGAGCGCGCGATGGCGATCGAGCGCGAGGAGATCGAGCGTCTGGCCAAGGACCGCGACGACGAGCAGGCGATCCTCGACCGCAACGTCTACGCGCGTCTTTCCGACACGCTGGTCGGCAAGGAAGCGATCGCCGGACCTAAGGGCTTCAAGAAGGGCTCGAAGCTGTCGAAGGACACGCTCGACGAGTATCCGCGTTCGCAGTGGTGGCAGTTCGCCGTGGAGAACGAGAAGCTCCAGGGCGAGCTCGAGGCTCTGCGCGGCCAGTACGACGAGTCCAAGAAGGCGCTCGAGCAGCGCTTCATGGACAAGGTCGAGAAGGTGCAGCGCGGCGACGAAATGCCTCCGGGCGTCATGAAGATGGTCAAGGTCTTCGTGGCGGTGAAGCGCAAGATGCAGCCGGGCGACAAGATGGCCGGCCGTCACGGCAACAAGGGTGTCGTGTCGCGCATCGTTCCGGTCGAGGACATGCCTTTCCTCGAGGACGGCACGCATGCCGATATCGTGCTCAACCCGCTGGGTGTGCCGAGCCGCATGAATGTCGGCCAGATCCTGGAAACGCATCTGGGCTGGGCATGCGCCGGCATGGGCAGGAAGATCGGCGAGCTGATCGACGCGTACAAGGGTGGCGGCGACATCAAGCCGCTGCGCAAGACGCTGGAAAGCTTCATGCCGGCCAACGACCGCAACGAGCCGATCCGCGAGTATGACGACGAGAGCATCGTTCGCCTGAGCGAGCAGATGCGCCGCGGCGTCTCCATCGCGACACCGGTGTTCGACGGCGCGCATGAGGTCGACATCAACACCATGCTGGAGCAGGCAGGCCTGCACACCAGCGGTCAGTCACAGCTCTATGACGGCCGCACCGGCGAGCCGTTCGATCGCAAGGTGACGATGGGCTATATCTATATGCTCAAGCTGCATCACCTGGTGGACGACAAGATCCACGCGCGTTCGATCGGTCCGTACTCGCTCGTCACCCAGCAGCCGCTGGGCGGCAAGGCGCAGTTCGGCGGCCAGCGCTTCGGCGAAATGGAGGTCTGGGCGCTCGAAGCCTACGGCGCCGCCTACACCCTGCAGGAAATGCTGACGGTGAAGTCGGACGACGTCGCCGGCCGCACCAAGGTCTACGAGGCGATCGTGCGCGGCGACGACACGTTCGAGGCGGGCATTCCGGAGAGCTTCAACGTTCTCGTCAAGGAAATGCGCTCGCTCGGCCTCAATGTGGAGCTGGAAAACACCCAGGTCGAAGAGACCCAGACGCGTCTTCCCGACGCAGCCGAGTAAGGCTATGGCGCGCCGCGCTTGGACGCGGCGCGCCCCTCAAATTCGGTCGGCTTAACCGGCCAGTCTGCGGACATTTCGTCCGCGATCGATTGAAGGGGTTATCGAGGACCCCGAAAAGGAGAACGGCATGAACCAAGAGGTCATGAATCTCTTCAACCCGCAGGCGCCTGCGCAGGTGTTCGATTCCATCCGGATCTCGCTTGCCAGCCCAGAGAAGATTCTGTCCTGGTCGTTCGGCGAGATCAAGAAGCCGGAGACCATCAACTACCGCACCTTCAAGCCGGAGCGTGACGGCCTGTTCTGCGCGCGCATTTTTGGCCCGATCAAGGACTATGAGTGCCTGTGCGGCAAGTACAAGCGCATGAAGTACAAGGGCGTCATCTGCGAAAAGTGCGGCGTCGAAGTCACGCTGTCGCGCGTTCGCCGCGAGCGCATGGGCCATATCGAGCTCGCCGCACCCGTCGCCCATATCTGGTTCCTGAAGTCGCTGCCTTCGCGCATCGGCACGCTGCTCGACATGACCCTCAAGGACATCGAGCGAGTGCTTTACTTCGAGAACTACATCGTCACCGAGCCGGGCCTCACCGCGCTGAAGGAGAACCAGCTCCTCAGCGAGGAAGAGTACATGCTTGCCGTCGACGAGTATGGCGAGGATTCTTTCACCGCAATGATCGGCGCCGAGGCCATCCATGACCTCCTGGCCGGCATGGACCTGGAAAAGATCGCCGGCGACCTGCGTTCGGAGCTGGCTTCGACCACCTCCGAGCTGAAGCAGAAGAAGTATCTGAAGCGGCTCAAGGTCGTGGAAAACTTCATGGAGTCCGGCAACCGTCCGGAATGGATGATCATGAAGGTGGTTCCGGTGATCCCGCCGGACCTGCGTCCGCTGGTTCCCCTGGACGGCGGCCGCTTCGCCACGTCGGACCTCAACGACCTCTATCGCCGCGTCATCAACCGCAACAACCGCCTGAAGCGGCTGATCGAGCTGCGCGCGCCCGGCATCATCGTGCGCAACGAGAAGCGCATGCTGCAGGAAGCCGTCGACGCGCTGTTCGATAACGGCCGTCGCGGCCGCGTCATCACCGGCGCCAACAAGCGTCCGCTGAAGTCGCTGTCCGACATGCTCAAGGGCAAGCAGGGCCGGTTCCGTCAGAACCTGCTCGGCAAGCGCGTCGACTATTCCGGCCGCTCGGTCATCGTGACCGGTCCGGAGCTGAAGCTGCACCAGTGCGGCCTGCCGAAGAAGATGGCGCTCGAGCTGTTCAAGCCCTTCATCTACGCCCGCCTCGACGCCAAGGGTTTCTCCTCGACCGTCAAGCAGGCGAAGAAGCTGGTCGAGAAGGAGCGTCCGGAGGTTTGGGATATCCTCGACGAGGTCATCCGCGAGCATCCGGTGCTGTTGAACCGCGCGCCGACGCTGCACCGCCTCGGCATCCAGGCGTTCGAGCCGACCCTGATCGAAGGCAAGGCGATCCAGCTGCATCCGCTGGTCTGCACCGCCTTCAACGCCGACTTCGACGGCGACCAGATGGCGGTCCACGTGCCGCTGTCGCTGGAAGCGCAGCTCGAAGCCCGCGTGCTGATGATGTCGACCAACAACATCCTGCACCCGGCCTCCGGCGCGCCGATCATCGTGCCGTCGCAGGACATGGTTCTCGGTCTCTACTACCTCTCGATCGTCAACCAGAACGAGCCGGGCGAAGGCATGGTGTTTGCCGACATGGGCGAGCTCCAGCATGCGCTGGAGACCAAGGCCGTGACGCTGCACGCCAAGATCAAGGGCCGCTTCCGCACGGTCGACGCCGAAGGCAATGTCGTGTCGAAGATCTACGACACCACGCCCGGCCGCATGATCATCGGCGAGCTTCTGCCGAAGAACGTCAACGTGCCGTACGAGACCGCCAACCAGGAGATGACCAAGAAGAACATCTCCAAGATGATCGACACCGTCTACCGCCACTGCGGTCAGAAAGAGACGGTCATCTTCTGCGACCGCATCATGGCGCTCGGCTTTGCCCATGCCTGCCGTGCCGGCATTTCGTTCGGCAAGGACGACATGCTGATCCCGGATACCAAGCTGAAGCTGGTCTCCGAGACCGAGGCTTTGGCCAAGGAATACGAGCAGCAGTACAATGACGGCCTGATCACGCAGGGCGAGAAGTACAACAAGGTCGTCGACGCCTGGGCCAAGTGCTCGGAAAAGGTCGCCGACGAGATGATGGCCCGCATCAAGGCGGTGGAGTTCGAGGACAATGGCCGTCAGAAGCCGATGAACTCGATCTACATGATGTCGCATTCAGGTGCGCGCGGTTCGCCCACCCAGATGCGTCAGCTCGCCGGCATGCGCGGCCTGATGGCCAAGCCCTCGGGTGAGATCATCGAGACGCCGATCATCTCGAACTTCAAGGAAGGCCTCACCGTGCTCGAGTACTTCAACTCGACCCACGGCGCCCGCAAGGGTCTGGCCGACACCGCCTTGAAGACGGCGAACTCGGGTTACCTCACCCGCCGTCTCGTCGACGTCGCGCAGGACTGCATCGTCAACTCCGTGGATTGCGGCACCGACAAGGGCCTCACCATGCAGCCGATCGTCGATGCCGGCCAGATCGTCGCTTCGGTCGGCCAGCGTGTGCTCGGCCGCACGGCGCTCGACGACATCAACCATCCGGTCACCGGCGATCTGCTGGTCAAGGCCGGCAAGCTGATGGACGAGCGCGATGTCGAGCAGATCGAAAAGGCCGGTGTGCAGTCGGTCCGCATCCGTTCGGCGCTGACCTGCGAGGTCAGGACCGGCGTGTGCGCCGTCTGCTACGGTCGCGACCTGGCCCGCGGTACCCCCGTCAACCAGGGCGAGGCCGTCGGCGTCATCGCGGCGCAGTCGATCGGCGAGCCGGGCACCCAGCTCACCATGCGTACCTTCCACATGGGCGGCACGGCGCAGGTGGTGGATAGCTCGTTCCTTGAAGCCTCCTATGAGGGCAAGGTGCAGATCCGCAACCGCAACGTGGTGCGCAACTCGGAAGGCCAGCAGATGGTCATGGGCCGCAACATGGCGGTGCTCATCCTCGATGAGACCGGCAAGGAGCGCGCCACGCACCGCGTCGCCTATGGTTCGCGCATCTTCGTGGACGATGGCGACAAGGTGAAGCGCGGCCAGCGTATCGCCGAGTGGGATCCCTATACCCGCCCGATCCTCACCGAAATCGAGGGCAGGGTGGCGTTCGAGGATCTGGTCGACGGCATCTCCGTTCAGGAAACGGCCGACGAGTCGACCGGCATCACCAAGCGTGAGGTCATCGACTGGCGTTCGACGCCGCGCGGCAGCGACCTGAAGCCGGCGATCGTCATCCAGGACGCCAAGGGCAAGGTCGGCAAGCTGTCGAAGGGCGGCGATGCGCGCTTCCTGCTCTCGGTCGAGGCCATCCTCTCGGTCGAGCCGGGCGCCCATGTGAAGCCTGGCGACGTGCTGGCGCGTATCCCGATGGAGAGCGCCAAGACCAAGGACATCACCGGTGGTCTGCCGCGCGTGGCCGAATTGTTCGAGGCTCGCCGTCCGAAGGATCACGCCATCATCGCCGAGATCGATGGCACGATCCGCTTCGGCCGCGACTACAAGAACAAGCGCCGCATCATCATCGAGCCGCATGACTCGACGCTGGAGCCGGTGGAGTACCTGATCCCGAAGGGCAAGCCGTTCCATCTCCAGGACGGTGACGTCATCGAGAAGGGCGACTACATCCTCGACGGCAACCCGGCGCCGCACGACATCCTGGCGATCAAGGGCGTGGAGGCGCTGGCCTCCTACCTCGTCAACGAGATCCAGGAGGTCTACCGCCTGCAGGGCGTGTCGATCAACGACAAGCACATCGAGGTGATCGTTCGCCAGATGCTGCAGAAGGTCGAGATCACCACGCAGGGCGACTCGACCTACATCCCGGGCGACCATGTCGACGTGATCGAGCTGGAAGAGGTCAACGAGCGCCTGATCGAGGACGGCAAGAAGCCGGCCGAAGGTCAGCCGGTGTTGCTCGGCATCACCAAGGCCTCGCTGCAGACGCCGTCCTTCATCTCGGCCGCCTCCTTCCAGGAGACGACCAGGGTGCTCACCGAGGCAGCTGTTGCCGGCAAGACCGACATGCTGCAGGGCCTGAAGGAAAACGTCATCGTCGGCCGTCTGATCCCGGCCGGCACGGGCGGCACGATGAGCCAGATCAGGCGCATCGCCACCTCGCGCGACGAGCTCATCATCGACGAGCGCCGCAAGGCCTCTGGTGTCGAGGTCGCCGACCCGATGCTGACCGACATGGTCAACGCCGCGCAGTAAGCGGCATGATATGAGAAACGACGAGAAGGGGCCCACGCGGGCCCCTTTTTGCATTCAGAGCGTGATCCCGAACCGAAGGTCAGCGCAGCAAAAAATGGGTACCGGTTTTCGGGAAGGATCATGCTCCAACAAGAACCAGATCAGGATGATAGCTCTTAGCCGTGATCCTGATCTGGCTTCATGCAACGAGGAAGAGCTATGAGCAGCAAGACCTGGGCGGCAGTCGACGACTATATCGTTTCCTCGCTTTTCGAAGCCGACCCCGTGCTGGACGCCGTGCTTGCGGCCAACCGCGACCAGGGCCTGCCGGCCATCGATGTGTCGCCAGCACAGGGCAAGCTGCTGTCGCTGCTGGTGCGCATCCGCGGCGCGAAGACCGTGCTTGAGGTCGGCACGCTCGGCGGCTACTCGACCATCTGGATGGCGAGGGGACTGCCGGCGGACGGCAGGGTGGTGACGCTGGAGTTAGACCCGCACCACGCCAGGGTCGCGCGCTCGAATTTCGAGCGGGCAGGGGTTTCCGGCAAGGTCGACCTGCGGGTCGGTCCCGCGCTCCAGTCGCTCGCCGCACTGGTTGACGAAAACGCCGACCCATTCGACCTGATCTTCATCGACGCCGACAAGCCCAACAACCCGAATTATCTCGACTGGGCGATGAAGCTGTCGCGTTCGGGCACGGTCATCGTCTGCGACAACGTGATCCGTGACGGTGCGGTCGTGCAAAAGAACAGCGGCGATGTCAATGTCGAGGGAGCGCGTGCCGCGTTCTCGTTCATCGGCGGCGAGAAGCGTCTGGACGGCACGGCCATCCAGACGGTTGGCGCCAAAGGCTATGACGGCTTTGCCATCGCGATCGTAGAATAGGGCTCTCGCTCGCCTCGGCGCTTTGGCGCTGACTCAGTCGAAAAACGCCTCGACCACATTGCGCTTGCCGAGCATGAAAGCGTCGGCCACATGCTGGAGCGGCGCGAGATCGACATCGGAAGTGCCCGCGCGAACGATCTCGGCGAAACGCTTGTAAAGCATCGGATATTCCGCCTCCGGCTCGTCGTGAATGACTTTGCCGTCGACGGCGAGCTTGGCGCCGCCGCCCGACAGCACCATCTGGCCCTTATCGGTCTCAGCCAGGATGTCCCAGCTCTGCGGGCCGGTCTGCAGCCAGTCGAGCTCCATCGTCACCGGCAGGCCGTTCGGGGTGCGGAAGGCGACATGCGCGGCGACTGGCGCCGCGCGGTTCTCGGGAAAATCGAGCACGGCCGAGGTGATGAACATCGGCGGCAAGATGTGGGTGGCGATCGACAGCGCGTTGATGCCCGGATCGAACACGCCAAAACCGCCCGGTTCCCAGATCCATTCCTGATTGGGATGCCAGCGGCGCACATCTTCCTTCCAGTTGATGGCGGCCGAGGTCAGCTTGGCCGAAGCGAGGAAATCGCGCGCGGCCTCAACCGCCGGCGCGTAACGCGAATGCCAGCTGGCAAAGAGTGAGACGCCGTTCTTGTCGGCCAGCGCCTTGAGGTGCTCGACCTCGCTCACGGTTGCGCCCGGCGGCTTTTCGAGGAACACATGCTTCTTCGCCTCCAGCGCGGTGCGCGCTGCGTCGTAGCGGAACTGCGGCGGCATGCAGAGCGAGACCGCCTCAAGACCAGCTTCAGCCGCAAGCATCGCCTCGATCGTCGGGTAGTTCGGGATGCCGTCGACCTTGCCATGGCGGCTGGCCGCGGCGGCGAGCTGATAGTCGCCGTCCTTGGCGACCGCCGGCAGATGCTGATCACGGACGATCTTTCCCACGCCGACGATGCCGAGCTTGATGGGATTGCTGGTCATGGGAACTCCGGAAAAGAAGAGTGGCTGGCTTTAGGTTGTTGGGGATGGTCGGGGAGGACGTGGTGCCGCCGGCTATATCAGAACGGTTCGTCGAAGGTGACGATCGAGACCTCGCCTTCGAGCGCGCCCTGATAGGCCGACAGGTGCGGCTCCTCGTCGGGCTCGCCCTCCATGTCGCCGATCTGATCGAGCTCGGCCTCTGCGAATCCCTCGGCGGCGAGCGATTCGAGCGCGCGGCGCACGGCAGAATCATCGTCGGGCGCAACCAGCATCACATGCACGCCCTCAGCCTTGCCGCCCTTCTTGCGCCAGACTCGTCCGGTGATGATGGTGACCGGCCGTTCTTCATTGTCGTTCACGGGCTGATTCCTCGTTTTCCGGCGCAAAGTCCGGCTCAAGCCGCCTTTTGGCACGAAGCCTGTGCGGAAGACAGCGGCAAGCCGGTCACTTTCTTCCTCGCTCTTGAAAAAAGGCGCAATAAAATTACATGCGTTTTGCGCATGGCTGCCAAGCCTCGAATTGACCGCAATATTTGGCGTTGCGGGGTTGACGGGCAATGGCCTTACGAGTAGAAGCCGCGACGTCAGAACCGATGTGAGACCAGCCTTTCCGAGGCGACACGCTTTGGAGTTTGTCTCAAACAGGGTTCGTTTTACGAGCGAAAAGACATTTCCGGCGCGCATGAAGCGGCTTCCGCTTCCTCTGCAATTTGTTCGGGCAGGACCGCGAGACGCGGTGTGTTGCCCGAATTCGCGTATGGAAATGACGCTTTGAGCGGCCCTGACAGGGCAGACACGGAATTGAGAGACAAGAGGGTTTAATGCCTACCGTCAACCAGCTGATCCGCAAGCCGCGCCTGGCGCCGGTGAAGCGAAACAAGGTCCCGGCCATGCAGCAGAACCCGCAGAAGCGGGGCGTCTGCACGCGCGTCTACACCACGACGCCGAAGAAGCCGAACTCGGCGCTGCGCAAGGTGGCCAAGATTCGCCTGACCAACGGTTTTGAAGTGATCGGCTACATCCCCGGCGAAGGCCACAACCTTCAGGAACACTCGGTGGTCATGATCCGCGGCGGTCGCGTCAAGGATCTGCCGGGCGTCCGCTACCACATCATCCGCGGCGTGCTCGACACGCAGGGTGTGAAGAACCGCAAGCAGCGTCGTTCGAAATACGGCGCCAAGCGTCCGAAGTAAGGGTTTCCCATGTCCCGTCGTCACAGTGCAGAAAAGCGTGAGATCAATCCGGATCCCAAGTTCGGCGATCTGATCGTCACCAAGTTCATGAACGCCGTCATGTATGACGGCAAGAAATCGGTTGCCGAGACCATCGTCTATGGCGCGCTGGACCAGGTCCAGGCCAAGACCAAGCAGGAGCCGGTCACCGTCTTCCACCAGGCGCTCGACAATGTCGCGCCGCATGTGGAAGTGCGCTCGCGTCGCGTTGGCGGCGCCACCTACCAGGTTCCGGTCGACGTGCGCCCCGAGCGCCGCCAGGCACTGGCCATTCGTTGGCTGATCGCCGCGGCCCGCAACCGCAACGAGACCACCATGGTCGACCGCCTCTCGGGCGAGCTGATGGACGCGGCCAACAACCGCGGCACCGCCGTCAAGAAGCGTGAAGACACCCACAAGATGGCGGAAGCCAACCGCGCCTTCGCGCATTACCGCTGGTAACGCGAAAGAGACTCAGAGGCACCTCCCATGGCCCGCGAATACAAGATCGAAGACTACCGCAATTTCGGTATCATGGCGCATATCGACGCCGGCAAGACGACGACGACCGAGCGCGTCCTGTACTACACGGGCAAGTCGCATAAGATCGGCGAAGTCCATGACGGCGCTGCCACCATGGACTGGATGGAGCAGGAGCAGGAACGCGGCATCACCATCACGTCCGCCGCGACCACGACCTTCTGGAAGGGTCGTGACGGCAAGATGCGCCGCTTCAACATTATCGACACCCCCGGACACGTCGACTTCACCATCGAGGTCGAGCGTTCGCTGCGCGTGCTCGACGGCGCCATAGCGCTGCTCGATGCCAATGCTGGCGTGGAGCCGCAGACCGAGACCGTGTGGCGCCAGGCCGACAAGTACCACGTGCCGCGCATGATCTTCTGCAACAAGATGGACAAGATCGGCGCCGACTTCTACCGCTCGGTGGAAATGATCGGTTCGCGCCTCGGTGCTCAGGCCGTCGTCATGCAGCTGCCGATCGGCGCCGAGACCGAGTTCAAGGGTGTCGTCGACCTCGTCGAGATGAACGCGCTCGTCTGGCGCGACGAGACCCTGGGCGCTGCTTGGGACGTCGTCGAGATCCCGGCCGACCTCAAGGAGAAGGCCGCTCAGTACCGCGAGAAGATGATCGAAGCCGCGGTCGAGATGGACGAGACCGCGCTCGAGAACTACCTCGAAGGCAACATGCCGTCGAATGACGAGATCCGCGCGCTGATCCGCAAGGGCACCATCGCGGTCAAGTTCTTCCCGATGTTCTGCGGCTCGGCCTTCAAGAATAAGGGCGTGCAGCCGCTGCTTGACGCCGTCGTCGAATACCTGCCGTCGCCGATCGACGTGCCGGCCATCAAGGGCGTCGACGCCAAGACCGACGCCGAGATCGAGCGTCACGCCGACGACAACGAGCCGCTGTCGATGCTGGCGTTCAAGATCATGAACGACCCGTTCGTCGGTTCGCTGACCTTTGCCCGCATCTATTCGGGCAAGCTCACCAAGGGCACCTCGCTCGACAACACGGTGAAGGGCAAGAAGGAGCGCATCGGCCGCATGCTGCAGATGCATGCGAACTCGCGCGCCGACATCGAGGAAGCCTATGCCGGCGACATCGTTGCGCTGGCCGGCCTCAAGGACACGACCACCGGCGACACGCTCTGCGATCCGCTGCACCCGGTCATCCTCGAGCGCATGGAATTCCCCGATCCGGTCATCCAGATCGCCATCGAGCCGAAGACCAAGAACGACCAGGAAAAGATGGGTCTCGCGCTGCATCGCCTGGCGGCCGAGGATCCGTCCTTCCGCGTCAAGACCGACGAGGAATCGGGCCAGACCATCATCGCCGGCATGGGCGAGCTACATCTCGACATCATCGTCGACCGCATGCGCCGCGAGTTCAAGGTCGAAGCCAATGTCGGCGCGCCGCAGGTGGCTTATCGCGAGACGATCACCCGCACGCACGAGCAGGACTACACGCACAAGAAGCAGACCGGCGGTACCGGCCAGTTCGCCCGCGTCAAGATCCTGTTCGAGCCGAACACCGAGAGCGAAGAGTTCGTGTTCGAGTCCAAGATCGTCGGCGGTGCGGTTCCGAAGGAATACATCCCGGGTGTCGAGAAGGGCATCAACAGCGTCATGGGTTCCGGCCCGTTCGCTGGCTTCCCGATGATCGGTGTCAAGGCAACCCTTATCGACGGCGCCTTCCACGACGTCGACTCCTCGGTGCTGGCGTTCGAAATCGCCTCCCGCGCCTGCTTCAAGGAAGCCGCTCCGCGCCTTGGCGTGCAGCTGCTTGAGCCGATCATGAAGGTCGAGGTCGTGACGCCGGAAGATTATGTCGGCGGCGTCATCGGCGATCTCAACGGCCGTCGTGGCCAGATCCAGGGCCAGGAAGCACGCGGCGTTGCCGTCGTCATCAACGCGATGGTCCCGTTAGCGAACATGTTCAAGTACGTCGACAATCTGCGTTCGATGTCGCAGGGCCGCGCCCAGTACACGATGCAGTTCGACCACTACGAGCCGGTTCCGACCGCGGTCGCCCAGGAAGTTCAGAAGAAATACGCGTAACTCGAGCGGGTTGCACGAGACCTTAATTCAAGGCCCGCACGGGCAGGCAGGAATGGAGAGATCACATGGCAAAAGGTAAATTCGAGCGCACCAAGCCGCATGTGAACATTGGCACGATCGGCCACGTCGATCATGGCAAGACGTCGCTGACGGCGGCGATCACGAAGTATTTTGGCGAATATAAGCGCTATGACCAGATCGACGCGGCCCCGGAAGAGAAGGCGCGCGGCATCACCATCTCGACGGCGCACGTCGAGTATGAGACGGCCAACCGTCACTATGCCCACGTCGACTGCCCCGGCCACGCCGACTATGTGAAGAACATGATCACCGGTGCTGCCCAGATGGACGGCGCGATCCTGGTCGTGTCGGCCGCCGACGGTCCGATGCCGCAGACCCGCGAGCACATCCTGCTTGCCCGTCAGGTCGGCGTGCCGTCGATCGTGGTGTTCCTCAACAAGGTCGATCAGGTCGACGACGCCGAGCTGCTCGAGCTGGTCGAGCTTGAGGTTCGCGAGCTTCTGTCGAAGAATGAGTTCCCCGGCGACGACATTCCGATCGTCAAGGGCTCGGCTCTGGCCGCGCTCGAGGATTCGAACAAGACCATCGGCGAGGACGCCATCCGCGAGCTGATGGCTCAGGTCGACGCCTACATCCCGAC